>NZ_CP090974.1:1537578-1856973 GCF_021513195.1 Shewanella sp. OMA3-2
CTAAAGCATTTAATGAAGCACTGCCATTAACTGGGGTCATTTTAACCAAGGTTGATGGTGATGCTCGCGGTGGTGCGGCGTTATCAATTCGTAGCATAACCGGTAAACCTATTAAGTTCTTAGGTGTTGGTGAAAAAACTGATGCATTAGAGCCGTTTCATCCTGATCGTATTGCCTCACGTATTTTAGGCATGGGCGATGTACTTTCATTGATTGAAGAAGTTGAACGCGGTGTCGATAAAGACAAAGCGATGAAACTGGCTTCTAAAGTGAAGGCTGGTGGTAGTTTTGATTTAGAAGATTTTCGTGAGCAGCTGCAGCAAATGAAGAACATGGGCGGCATGATGAACATGATAGAAAAACTGCCTGGTGTAGGTAAGCTGCCTCCAGAAGCTCTAGCGCAAGTTCAAGACGGCAAAATGACTGGCCAAATGGAAGCGATTATTAACTCTATGACCGCCAAAGAGCGTAAAAATCCTGATGTTATTAAGGGATCACGCAAGCGTCGTATTGCACTAGGTTCAGGTACACAAATTCAAGATGTAAATCGCTTATTAAAGCAATTTACTCAAATGCAAAAAATGATGAAAAAAATGTCAGCTAAAGGCGGCATGAAAAAAATGATGCGTGGTATGAGCGGGATGTTGCCGCCAGGTATGAAGATGCCTGGTCGTTAGTTTATCAATTTAATCTTCGGTAGTGACGCTTTGCTTGACGCTATAATCCTTTTTGCTGCAAAAAACGGCGCTTTGGGTTGCATTAGTTTCAAAGTAGGGTAAAATCTTCCGGCTTTCTTACTGGGACCTTCGCGAACACGGGTTCCAGTTTTTATTTTTGCTTCTAGCAAATCATTAGAGGAATAAAACGCATGGTTACCATTCGTTTAGCTCGTGGCGGCGCAAAAAAGCGTCCATTTTATAATATCGTTGTTGCTGATAGCCGCAATGCTCGTGACGGTCGTTTCATCGAACGTGTAGGCTTTTTCAACCCACTAGCTCGTGGTCAAGAAGAAACTTTACGTTTAGATTTAGATCGTGTTGAGCATTGGGTTGCTACAGGCGCGGCAACATCTGAGCGTGTTGCTAAGTTAATTAAAGACGCACGTAAAGCAGTAGCTTAATTGCGTTTAGGTATAGATAGATGAGTAGTAACCAACAGCCAATAGTGCTGGGTAAAATAGGCGCTTGTCATGGCATTAAAGGTTGGCTAAAAATCACTGCCTATACCAATTCTGTTGAAGGCATTTTTGATTATTCTCCTTGGCTTATTTATGACCAAGGAAAATGGCGTGAAGTTAAAGTCAGCCAATGGCGCTCACAAGGTAAAGCGGTTATCGCTGAACTTGAAGGTGTAGCGTCACGGGAACAGGCACAAATGCTCACAAATTGTGAAATTGCGATTATGCCTGAACAAATGAAAGAGCTCAGTGATGATGAATTTTATCACCGTGATCTTATCGGCTGTGAAGTGACTAATAATAACGGCTACAACATGGGCATCGTTGACCAGATCGTGGAAACAGGATCTAACGATGTTTTACTTGTTAAAGCTAATGCCAAAGATGCTTTTGGCAAAGTGGAACGTATGATCCCCTTTGTCCCTGAACAATTCATTTTAACAGTGGATTTGCAAGGCAAACAGATAATAGTGGATTGGGATCCTGACTTCTAAGTCGAGGTACAACATATGTGGTTAGGGGTAATAACCCTGTTTCCAGAGATGTTTCGTGCTGTTACAGACTTTGGGGTGACGGGTCGAGCCGTAAAAAACGGCCTGCTTAAGGTGCACACGTGGAATCCTCGCGATTTCACCCATGATAGACATAACACGGTTGATGATCGCCCATACGGTGGTGGACCTGGAATGTTAATGATGGTGCAACCTTTGCGAGATGCCATTCATGCAGCGAAAGTTGCAGCGGGTGACAGAGCGAAAGTGATTTATCTATCTCCTCAGGGTCGTAAGCTGGATCAGCAAGGCGTCACTGAGTTAGCTAAATCAGACAGTTTGATTTTAGTGTGTGGTCGCTACGAAGGTATCGACGAGCGCATTATTCAAACTGAAGTGGATGAAGAATGGTCAATAGGGGATTACGTGCTTTCGGGCGGCGAAATACCTGCAATGACATTAATAGATTCGGTGGCACGCCTAGTACCTGGTGTACTGGGTAAGCAAGCTTCGGCAGAGCAAGATTCTTTCTCTAACGGATTACTGGATTGTCCTCATTACACTCGCCCTGAAAACTTAGATGGCATGGACGTACCGGCAGTGTTGTTAAGCGGTGACCACGAAAAAATCAGACTCTGGCGGTTGCAGCAAAGTATCGGAAGAACTTTTCTACGACGACCAGAAATATTTGAAAATCTAGCTCTGACTGACGAACAAACAGCCTTATTAGCGCAGTTTGTAAATGAAACGGATACGTCCGTATAGTCATTGTTTCAGTTATTCTAGAATGGAGTAAGTTATGAACAACATCATTAAAATGCTCAACGATGAGCAAATGAAAACAGACGTACCTGATTTTGGTGCTGGTGATACAGTAGTAGTTCAAGTACGCGTAAAAGAAGGTGATAAAGAGCGTCTTCAGGCTTTTGAAGGTATCGTTATCGCTAAGCGTAACCGTGGTTTGCACTCAGCATTCACAGTACGTAAAATCTCTAATGGTGAAGGTGTTGAGCGTGCTTTCCAAACGCACAGCCCATTAATTGCTAGCATCGAAGTTAAGCGTCGCGGCCGTGTTCGTCGTGCTAAACTTTACTACTTACGTGAGCGTTCAGGTAAATCTGCACGTATCCGTGAAAAATTGGGAACTAAGTAATAGTTGTCAATTTAGTTTAAAAGATGCAGTGTTCGCACAACTAACCGCCGAAAGGCGGTTTTTTGTTTTTTGTATTAGTCACAGTCATGCTTGGGTTATATAAGCGTTTATTATCCCTAGCTGAGGTTATTTAGCCCTAAGCTTTATGTCATTAACCTAAATCATTATCTGAGTTTTATATTAACCACTTAGGCATAGCCACATGAACATTGAAATATCGGTAATTGATACGGCAGTAAAAGCATATTGGGATTAAATAAGCCTTGATCTCATTAAAATGCACAGGCATAGTTATCTTTATGCTGTAATGGTGTATCATTACAAAAATACAGTGGTTCTAGTTACGACGAATAGAGTGTAACTAGATTGATTTTTGCCTTATTACAGTGAGCCGATATCATGCAACAAGATACCATCAACAATATCCATATAAGTTCTGAGCAAATATTGTCAACGCCGTCACAACTGAAACAAGAATTACCTTTATCAGCGCATGCTTATCGTTATATTTTGGATGCGCGTAAAACAGTAGCAGACATTGTCCATAAACGGGATAGTCGGGTATTAGTTGTCACAGGGCCTTGTTCAATACATGATATTGATGCTGCTAAAGAATATGCGCTTAAGTTAAAAAAATTACACGATGAGCTCAGTGATGATTTCTACATATTAATGCGGGTTTATTTTGAAAAACCTCGCACAACAGTAGGTTGGAAAGGGCTGATTAATGATCCTAATATGGATGAGTCTTTTGATGTAGAAAAAGGGCTTCGTATGGCCCGCGAATTGATGATTTGGTTAGCTGAATTAGAATTGCCGGTAGCAACTGAAGCGCTAGATCCCATTAGTCCTCAATATATTTCTGAGTTAGTAACTTGGTCTGCTATTGGTGCCCGTACAACAGAATCTCAAACTCACCGAGAAATGGCATCGGGGTTATCTATGCCTGTTGGTTTTAAAAATGGCACTGAAGGTAAGCTAGATGTTGCGATTAATGCACTTAAATCAGCAGCCAGTAGTCATCGTTTTATGGGGATTAACCAAGAAGGCCAAGTCTGCTTGCTGCAAACTGCGGGTAATCCTGACGGCCATATCATTCTGCGTGGTGGTATTGCGCCTAATTATGATGCTCAAAGTGTTGCTGAGTGTGAAACACAAATTCATAATGCTAAGTTAAATGCACGTTTAGTGGTTGATTGCAGTCATGGAAATTCCTCTAAAGATCACAATCGTCAAAAACAGGTGTGTGAAGATGTATTTAATCAAATTGTCTCGGGCAATAAATCAATCATTGGTGTTATGCTTGAAAGCCATTTAAATGCGGGTAATCAAAGTACCAATAAGCCACTAAATGAACTCGAATATGGTGTGTCCGTTACTGATGCCTGTATTGACTGGGCAACCACTGAAACAATTTTACGACAAGGCGCTAACCAATTATCTGCCGTACTGCCAACGCGCTTTAATGTACTGCAAGTTGCTAATGGTTAATGAAAAGTATGATGAACGAAAAGACTACAGCCGATTTAGAAAAACTACGTGATTTAATTGATGGCGTTGATCAACAGCTTCTACATTTATTGCGTAAACGTTTAGATTTAGTTGCCCAAGTTGGTGCAGTAAAACACGCAGCTGGCGTGCCTATTTATGCCCCTCAGCGCGAAGCGTCTATGTTAGCTAAGCGTCGTGATGAAGCACAAAAGATGAATGTTTCTCCGCAGCTGATAGAAGATATCCTACGTCGATTAATGCGTGAATCTTATTTGAATGAAAAAGATGTAGGCTTTAAACAGGTAAAAACGGATTTAGGCCATGTGGTCGTGGTTGGTGGTGATGGTCAGTTAGGGCAGCTATTTACGCAAATGTTAACGCTGTCTGGTTATCAAGTGAAAAGCTTGGACAAGAATGATTGGCACCGCGCCGAAGCGCTATTTGATGGCGCTGGAATGGTATTGGTTACGGTTCCCATTAAAGTCACCTGTGATGTTATTCGTGAACATCTAACTCATTTACCAGATACATGTATTTTAGCTGATTTAACCTCGATTAAAGAACAGCCTGTTTTGGCAATGCTAGAAGCACACAAGGGGCCTGTGGTAGGTTTACACCCTATGTTTGGTCCAGATGTAGGCAGTTTAGCCAAACAAGTTGTGGTGGTGTGCCATGGGCGTCAGCCAGAATCATATCAATGGCTGCTTGAGCAAATTGCTATTTGGGGCGCAAGAATTGTTGAAGCTGAACCAGTTAAACATGATAAAGCAATGCAACTGGTACAAGCAATGCGCCATTTTTCTAGTTTTGTATATGGTGTGAATTTATGTGAAGAGCAGGCTGATATAGATACATTACTGCAATTTAGTTCGCCTATTTACCGATTAGAGCTGGCAATGGTAGGTCGACTATTTGCTCAAGATCCTGAGCTTTACGCCGATATTATTTTTGCACAGCAAGGCAGTCAAGATGCGATAAGCGATTATTTAGACAATTATCGAGACGCGTTAGCATTATTAAAGTCAGGTGATCGGCATGCATTTGTAGAAGAGTTTAAACGTGTCGCTAAGTGGTTTGGTGACTTTGCTCCACAGTTTCAACATGAAAGCCGTGCCATGTTACAGTCAGTGAATGATATGAAAACAGGTTAATCATTTTTCATTTTTTGTTGATTGCGTAAATGCAGTATAGGGCTTACATTTATATTCTAGTGGTCAGCTATATTATCGATGACAGTGCATGTAAAGTGCCCTTTACCTATTTTTATTCTGGAGATGTACCTATGACTTCATTTGATACGCTGTCAACGTCAACATCACAAGATAATGCAGTCGGTCATTTCCTGTATGCGATGATGAGTGCTTTTCCGCTTTTTTTTATTCCCGTGTTAATCAGCTTTTGGCTTAATCTTATTCAGAAAAACATTCAACCTAATTCATTACTTGCATCGCATTTACGTTGGCAACGACTCAGTATTATTGGACTGTGTCCCTTTTTTATAGCGGGCTATTTATTAAGTCCTGTGTGGCTAAGCGTGTCGCTATATCTTATTGGTATCACTTGGTTTAGTTACCGTATATTTAAAGGCTGGGTGAGTTTGAATGAAGGCTTAATGGTTTAAGTTTTATAGTGTCATTGAGTAGTAACAGAAAATGCCGGTTAATACCGGCATTTTTGTAGATAAATACTACTGATAAAGCTCACGAAGTAGGTTGCTATCAGCATCAATACAAGGCGCCGCTAATACAATACCATCTGCGTTAAGTTGCTTGGCTGCCTTCGCCTGTGGATATCGGTTATTGGCAGACTCATTAGCGATATTGCAGATGATAGGTAGGTGACACATTTGTTTTATGGTGACTAAGGATGATAAGTCCAGGCTGATATGGTTTGGCCTTGCAAAACTTCTTACCCCTGAGTCACACAAAATAACCTGCTGATTACCTTGAGCTAATACTATCTGCGCTGCTGCAAGCCAATCCTCCACACAGGCCATGTTATTACGTTCAATAATCACTGGTCGATTTAAACTACCGAGCTGGCCGAGTAAGTCTTGATTAAACATATATTGACCACTTAACATAACCATGTCGGCTAAGTGACCGCTGTTAATATCGTTTTCTTGTTCAATAAGCAAAACGCTTACTAACCCAGCTTGCTCAATCACCTGAAGATACTTCTTTAGTTGGCTTTCGCTTATTACGCCCGATGGATGATGAAGAATAATAGCTTGAAAACCTGCTTCTTTAGTTTGTTTTGCAAGAGTTGCTAACTCGGTATCAGTTTTTGGGGCATCAACTAATTGAAATGCGCCAAAATGATTATTACCTACTTGTAATTGTTTGCATTGAACCTCACTGTCCTGTGACTTATATTCGCGACTATATTTGGTTGTGGCTGGTGTAGTAAGCTGACTTGGAGGCTCGATAACTCTTGAGCTGTCCGGTTCAATCAGTAATTGAGCTTGAGACAGCTGTGTTGGCTTGACTGATTCACAAGGGTAGCAACCTAATACCTTAATAAAACGGGTTAATCGCTCTAATTCCTTAATGGCTTGTTGTACGTCATGATTGGCAAGGTTGCCATCAATGTCGATATAAAACATTTCTTCCCAAGGTGTACCAGGAATAGGACGCGACTCAAGTTTAGACATATTCAAGCTATGTGCTTTTAACACCAGCAGGGCTTCAACCAGCGCACCAGGTTTTTGTCCTGTAGCCATAATTAACGTGGTTTTAGCGGGTAATTGCGCTGGTACATCAACTGATTTTCGTGCAACCACAATAAACCGACTTTGATTTATCTTTTGGTTGGCGAGTCCATCTTCAATAGCGCTCAGCTGATATAAAGCACCTCCTTCAGCACTACCAATAGCGGCCACACTTAGGTTATCAGCTTCAATCACTTTAGACATCGCCTCGGCACTACTAGCGCAATATTCAAGTTTAAACTCTGGATGTAAGCTCAGGTAGCGACTGCACTGGCTAATTGGCTGTGGGTGCGCGTAGACGGTTTTAATTTTGGTCGCATCAGCACCAGGTTTTGCTAATAGGCAATGCCCGACCTCTATGGTGGTTTCCCCTACAATTGATAAGCTGGTATGTTGCAAAACGTCGTATACCTCATTAATTGATCCCGAAGAGGTATTTTCAATCGGTAAGAATCCGTAATCAGCATGACCAGATTCAACTGCGTTGACGATATCATCAAAGCTTTGGCAACCAAAGTCGATCATTGTCACCTGCCTACGGTCACAGTATCGAGTGGCGGCAAGGTATGAATATGAGCCTCTAGCCCCTAAAAAGGCGACAGTATAGTGTTGTTTCTGGGTGTCAGGATTGGCTCTGCCGTGTAAAAAAGCTTGCTGGTTAAGCACTGAGTCTTCAATGATGCTTTGGTAAAGCGAGATAACAAAATGTGCATCAAGCCCTTTGTCACGGCCAAGCTGAACAAGTCGTTCAAGTAATTCTTTTTCTCTTTGGGTATCTCGAATAGGTCTAACATCAATTTCTTTGCTGCGGGCCACTTCAAGACTTAATTCGCGACGTTTGGAGAGCAAGGTCAGTAACTCATTATCTAACGTCGTAATTTGTTCTCGAGTTAGATCCAATCCTTGTGGTTTATTCATACTAACCTCTTAATATTGTTCAATTCGATTGTAACTTCGATAGTTAAAACTAAAAAGCCTCCCATTTGGGAGGCTTTGGTATTTTCATTTTCTTTTTGATACAGAAAAACCGCCTCCCTATGTGGGCTGCATAAAAAAGAAAATAAAAACGCGACACAGTATTTCATTCATGGGTTAAAACTAAAACTTCGCTGGGTGAGTGTCAATGTAAAATTGCTCACTTTGACTTAAACCAGCATAAAAAAGCGCACCCGAGGATGCGCTGTGTGTTTCTGGTATGAGTATCAAGCTGCAGTATCCTCCTTATAGATATACTCAAAATCATCTTCTGCACGTTCAAATGTAGTATGACGTTGAGCTTGGGGTTTATGGGTCAGGCGATTTAGCTGTTTCTCCAGTTTTTTACCCATTGCAGTAATTGCTGCGTAAAGGTTGTCGTTTTTCGCCTGGGCAAATAGTTCTCCACTTGGCAAGCCTATTGAAGCTTCAATTTTAAAGAGCTGCTTTTCCTGAGTAATAATGACATGTGGGTTAATTAAGTGAACATCGTGTCTTGAGAGCTTGTCAAATTGTCCTTCAATACGTTCAAGAATAGGGGCAGTGACTTCAAGTTGCTTGCTAGTGATTTTCAGCATATTTTGAACCTTCTGTTGTATTACTTAACTTCAGACTACCAACTTAGAACAATTAAAATGTGATCTGTATCACATAAATGAGCGGAGGTTTTGTTAGGTGATATTAATTTGAGCGCGTAGGCATTTTCGTTATAAATAGCGTCAATTAAGCTTGAAAAGCTAATTAACTAGGCGCATATTTGAATGGATAACAACAGCGTGTTAGGCGGTTTAATCATGAGTTAACCGGTATTTTTTGAGGGTAAAGGTTATTTGACTTAAGTTAGCTTTTCATTGCTTCACTTCAACTTGAGCTAAGGGCGCATTCAATCAGTTCAATTCAACACGTTTATGCTATTTAACAGCAAACTAGCCATTGGTTTGAAAATAAGGCTTGTTAACACGTCAATAGCAAAGCTATTTCACGTTAATGCAATACCGATAGCAAGGGAAAAGGCTGTTTGATAAGTGTTTATTATCCCTAGTTGAGGTTACTTACACTTCTTTACGTTTTTATCCCCCCTAAATTGAATAAATAATTTTATAATGAGTGACGTTTTCGCTGATAGCGAAGTATGACAACATTTACCAAGGTCGAGCAATTAAATGCAATCTCAATTCAAGCAAATCAAAGTGTGGGATTTTCCAGTAAGAGCGTTTCATTGGGTTATGGTGGTATTACTCGGTGCATTATGGTGGAGTGCCGATGCAGGAGAGATGAGCCTACATCAAATATTCGCCTATTTATTACTGACGCTGTTAGCTTTTAGACTTGTTTGGGGAGTTATTGGTAGTGATACTGCAAAATTTACCCATTTTATCCGTTCCCCGAAAACGGTTGTTCAATACGCAAAAGATAAACATAAACCTCAGTCCTTAGGGCATAATCCGCTGGGTGGTTATATGGTTGTATTACTACTAAGCCTATTAACAATACAACTCGTGACAGGGTTATTTGCTACTGACGATATTTTTACTGAAGGTCCACTCTATAGTTATGTCTCCTCGGATGCTGTAAGTACATTGACATGGGTGCATAAACAAAACTTCAATATTATTCTTGGTTTTGCAGCAATGCATGTGTTGGCGGTCATTGTTTATCTTGTTAAAGGTGAAAATCTAATAACAGCAATGATAACAGGCTATAAACGTGTTAAAGGTGAATTACTACATCCTAAAATGACATGTATTTGGCTTGCGTTAATTGTTTTTGCTGTTTTATTTGCTGCGGTATGGTTTAGCTTACTGGCTGATGTCGTTAAATATATGTAGTCGATGCTTTAGCGTCTATGCTCGTTAAATTAAAGCCCATTCGATATCATCGATATAGGCTTTTTTATAAGGCTTGGTGGTTAATTTTAAAAGCTATTTCTTAGTCTTTTTTATAAACGTCGTGACAACCTTTACAGCTTTGACCTGTATCACCAAATGCTTTTTTGATTTGTCCTAAATCCGCATCTTGCGCAACTGCGGCAAGTTTAGTGGCATTTTTTTGGAACTCGTTCATCTTGCTATCAAAATCAGCTTTGTCGGTCCAAATTTTTGCTAATGCGTCAGTATTTCCTTTGTCTGAACCTACAATAAAGCCTTCATGAGGGATTTTAGACAGTGCAGCGACATTAGTTGCACGATCTGCAAATACCGTGGCATCAAATTCTTTTTTACCTTTTAACATCGCACCCATATCACCAAAATTGTAGGCAATTAAACTGAATGCTGACTGACGATATTTAATGGCGTGGTCAGTATCTTTAAAGTTATTCGCATAAACACTTGGGATGAGTAATGCAGTGGCAGTCATTGCTAGTAAAATTTTTTTCATCGTATTCTCTATTATTATCAGTTGTGTATTGGCTTTATTTTACACATTTATTGTATGAAATCACCTTTAGATTGTTTCTGAATGTGAGGCGAATTTACATAACTTCACTTTCGGGCACCACTATATAGTTTGTTGCAGCTTTTGCTTTCGGCTGTTTCCTTGTTATTATCAGTGTGACTTTATTAAAGAGAGTACCTATGAGAGCGAATTGGAGTTTGGTGGTCGATAAAATTTTGACTCATTCAAATCATGATGAATTAGCAGTATTATTTAGGCTATTACTGACAGAAGAAGAGCGTAGCGCTGTCGCTGGCCGATTAAAGGTGTTTCAAACCTTGTTAGAAGGTGAGTTAAGCCAAAGGCAAATAGCAGCTGAGTATCAAGTCAGTATTGCCACTATTACACGCTGCTCTAATTACCTTAAAAACATGTCCAATGAACAGCGTGCGCAAGTTCAAAAATTGATTTTATAGATACCTAGTCACAATCGTCAGTGTTCATTTCCCGAACTGATATTAACTATCGGTCATGGCTTTAAACTGGAATTTTATGACGTCTATAACTGGATCGCCTTAAAAGTAAGTAAGTCCCAAAGGTGACCAGACAAATAGCAAACAGCGCGCTAGAATCTTTCGGGATAAAACGATACAGCAAAGCTGCCGATAAAATATAGAGGAATGGCATGTATCCATAAAACCAGTCTGGCCATAACCCTTCTTTGCGCCTATGTTTAGTATCGGTTCGACGGTTTTGTGAGCGTAAGTTATAAATTCTGGCACCAAACAAAAACACTACAATAGCGGCTGCAATTGCATACTCTTGTTGGAGAAGCAAAATACTAACCCCGCCTATAGCAATATATGTATAAGGTAATAACTCATAAAGTGGCTTAATTAACATGAGCACTCCGTCGCTAATCATTAATTATTATTATTTTTATACTGGAAATAAGTCACGTTGCTAACTCATGTTTATTTCATTGTCCTTACTAATAAACAAGGTGAAAAGGGCAAGCGTAACGCTATTAAATCGTGTATCGAGTGATATCGTACAGAATAAAGTATAGCTTATAAAAAAAGTCGCTGACTATATTTTAGTCAGCGACTTTCGTTTATGCAAACTTTCTACAGATCTTATCAGGTGAAATAACCTAGCAGTTTAGTATAACAGTCTAGATTTATTACGAGTTACAACTACATTTGCCATTGCCAACACAACCCCGCCTTGGATATAACAAGGTTGTTGGTCATGATGATGTTAATGTCCACCGCCACAACTGCCACCATGGGCATGAATGTGTCCGTGAGCGATTTCTTCTGCAGTCGTTTCTCTCACATCAATAACTTCAACATTAAATGTTAATGCTTGACCAGCTAAGGGGTGGTTACCATCAACAATGACACTATCGTCTTTTATTTCTATGACTTGAACAGGACGTTGGCCCATCTCTGTTTCAGCGATAAAACGCATGCCAGGAACTATATCTTCAATGTCACCAAATGCAGTTAAAGGCACTTCTTGCTTCAAACCTTCGTGATATACACCATAAGCTTGTTCGGCGGGAATGCTTGCTTCAAACTTGTCACCAACAACTTTCCCTTCTAATTCAGCTTCTAGACCAGGTATAAGATTTTCGGTCCCCTGAATATAAATCATTGGCTCACCATCAAAAGAGCTTTCTAATAATAGACCCTGTGCATCGCTTAGCTGGTAATGAATGGTAACCGCGGCATGTTTTGAAATTTTCATAATGACTCCAATTGCTGATATGGGCGCATAATACCTTTATTTTTTTTGAGCTGCGATGATTTGTGTCAGATTTTGCACAATTATTACTGATTTAATTAACTCGCTATTATTTTGGCCCCGAAGAATAGATTGACATAGAAATTTACTTTTTTATGAAGTATCGCTGACTATTATCAGCGAGATCATTTTTACAGTGCTTTTTTTTAGGTAGGAGAATAGACTTATTTACCTTTATTGATTGAAAAATATGAATATTTATCTTCTGTTTGCATTTGGTTGACGCTGACGTAAATGCAGCGTTTACGTTGTTTTATTGCGTATGCAATTGACGTTTCAGTTTATGAAATATGAAATGTGAAATAAATCAACTTAAATACTAATTAATATTCAAATTTATTGGCAACTGGGGTTGACAATATAGTGTTAAAAAAGCAATTCTGTAAGCATTAGTGAATAAGAGTTACCCGCGACTAACAATATATGCGCTTGGTAGCATTGATGAAACCCGAATAAGTGAGCGATATGTCAGCCTACAAGTATGTTGTAATTACAATCATTACAACCACCACTATTAATATAGTGGGGGCGGGCTGATTCATCCTAAATAGAATTCAGTAACAAGCCCGCTTCCCACAAAAGAAGCGGGCTTTTTTATTATAAAATTTTGCATTAATGTCATGATATTGGCAGGAGAAGACGGTATGAAGGTGATGAAGTTTGGTGGTACGTCGTTAGCAAATTGGCCTCGTTTTTTAATGGCGGCTGATATTATTGCTGAGTCCTCTAAGGCTGAACCAGTAGCAACGGTCCTTTCTGCACCCGCAACAATTACTAATGCATTATTAGAAATGGTTGATTTAGCGGTAGAGGGAAAATCTTATCAAGCGGTTGTTGATCATATCGATCATGTTTTTAATCATTTATATACCCAAGCGGGTGAAACCTTGTTGTCTGTAGCTCAACAGGAATTACTTAAGCAGAAACTTAGCATGCAAATGCTGCAATGGAAGTCTAAGTTAGAGGGGATAGCCTTATTAGGAGAGTGCCCTGACTCTGTTAGGGCTGCCATTGTTGTTTCTGGCGAGCGTTTATCTGCAGCGCTAATGGAGCAAGTCATGCTTGCTAAAAATATTACTGCCGCACAGTTAGACCCTGTCTCGTTGTTCCTTGCCCATGGGCAGCCATTGGAGTCTGTCGTCGACATAAGTATCAGTAAACCTCGCTTTGCTGTATTGCCTTTAAGCAAATATAGGGTATGGGTTATGCCTGGTTTTACTGCCGCAGATGCCCAAGGCAAAATTGTCACCTTAGGGCGTAATGGATCAGACTATTCTGCTGCAGTATTAGCCGCTTGTTTAGATGCATCTAGCTGTGAAATTTGGACTGATGTAGACGGTGTTTATAATACCGATCCTCGCGCTGTGACAGATGCTAAATTACTGTCGCAGTTAAGTTATCAAGAGGCGATGGAATTATCATATTTTGGTGCCAAAGTATTACACCCTAAAACTATTGCTCCAATTGCGCAGTACCATATTCCTTGTTATATCAAAAATAGTTTTAATCCATCAGCTCCTGGTACTTTAGTATCGAACGATATAGATAAAACAGGTCTACAAGTTAAAGCGATTTCAAATCTTGATGATCAAACCATGTTTAACGTATCTGGACCTGGTATGAAGGGGATGGTTGGTATGGCCAGTCGTACTTTAGCGGCCATTTCACGTAGTGGTATTTCGGTATCATTGATCACCCAAAGCTCTTCTGAATACAGTATCAGTTTTTGTGTTGGAACCCGTGATGCGCCTAAAGCAAAATGGGCCCTTGAACAAGAATTTGAATTAGAAATTAAATCCGAATTACTTGAACCTATTGAGTTACGCCAAGGTTTAGCTATCGTGTCCTTGATTGGTGATGGCATGAAAACGCACAAAGGAGTTGCAGCTAAATTCTTCAGCGCGTTGGCTAAGGCGAGCGTTAACATTATTGCCATTGCTCAGGGGTCGTCAGAGCGCTCTATTTCAACCGTTATCCAGCAAAGTAAAACCAAACATGCTATTAGTGCTTGTCATCAAGCTTTCTTTGATGTGCAGCAATACGTTGATGTGTTTTTAGTGGGGGCTGGTAATGTCGGTGCGGGGCTGCTTGAACAAATAAAACAACAAAATGACATGCTAAAAGAGCAGCACATCAGTATTCGAGTATGCGGTATTGCTAATTCACGTCAAATGTTACTAGACAGTAATGGTGTTGATTTATCAAATTGGCAAGCTTTAATGGGGGATAATGCCCAACAATATGATTTAAATGCTTTATTGTTATGGGGACAAGAGCAACAATTGCTCAATCCTGTTTTAGTGGATTGCACCTCAAGCGAAGCGGTATCAGACCGTTATTTAGATGTGATGAATGCCGGGTTTCATGTGGTCACGCCAAATAAAAAAGCCAATACCCGTGATTATGCGTTTTATCAATCACTACGCAAAGTGAGTTTAGAACAACGTCGTCAATTTTTATATGAAACCACGGTTGGTGCAGGTTTACCCGTTATAGATAACCTGAAAAAGTTGCTGTGTGCAGGTGATAAACTGCATAAATTCAATGGTATTTTATCAGGATCGTTATCGTATATTTTTGGGATGCTCGATGAAGGAATGAGTTTATCGCAAGCTACATCAATTGCCGGGATAAATGTTTTACAGAGCCCGATCCCCGTGATGATTTAAGTGGAATGGATGTTGCTCGTAAAGTGCTTATTTTAGCTCGCGAAGTTGGCTTACCGTTAGAGCTTAGCGATATTAATATCGAGTCGGTATTACCTTCTGATTTTGATGATAGTGGTGATGTTGAGACATTTATGGCTAACTTATCCCGTCTTGATGCACAAGTCTCTATCCGTGTCGCTAATGCTAAAGCGCAGGGAAAGGTCCTACGTTACGTAGGCCAAATTGATCAAGGTAAATGTTATGTTCGCATTATTGAAGTCGATGCTACAGATCCTCTATATAGCGTAAAAGGTGGTGAGAATGCGCTGGCTTTTTACAGCCGCTACTATCAACCCATTCCATTTGTGTTACGCGGCTATGGCGCGGGGACAGACGTGACAGCCGCTGGCGTATTTGCTGACGTACTTAGAACCCTTAATTGGACACGTGAGGTGGGTTTGTAATGAACAGCAGTAATCAAGCTCAACTGAGTGTTTATGCGCCAGCATCAATGGGTAATGTGGGTGTTGGTTTCGATTTGTTGGGGGCAGCATTAGCGCCTATCGATGGCAGTCTACTTGGTGATAGAGTAACCATTAGTGGTATTGAATGCGGGGTTGAGTTTGCTCAAGTAGGTCCTTGGGCACATAAACTGCCAACGGATTTACAAGACAATATAGTTTATCAGTGTGCCGTTTTCTTTCTTGATAAACTACAACGTCAAGATGGCGTTAAACTTATTTTAGAGAAAAACTTACCTGTTGGCAGTGGGTTAGGTTCGAGTGCAAGTTCTGTAGTTGCCGCGTTATATGCACTTAATGAGTACTTTAAACAACCATTTGATCAACAAGCTTTACTTCTATTAATGGGCGAGTTTGAAGGACAGATTTCAGGGAGCGTCCATTATGACAACGTTGCTCCCTGTTATTTAGGTGGTATGCAGCTAATGCTTAACACCGTCGATAAGGTTTGTGCCGCGATACCGAGCTTTAAGCAATGGTATTGGGTGGTCGCATATCCTGGTATTTCATTGTCGACGGCTAAGATGCGTGCTTTATTACCTGCACAGTATGATAAAGCTGTGGCGATTGATTTTGGCCGTTATTTAAGTGCTTTTGTACATGCTAGTTATCAGCAAGATGCTGCTATGGCAATTGAAGTGCTTAAGGATGTACTAGCTGAGCCTTACCGCGCTGCAGCAATTCCAGGGTACCTTGATGCTAGAGAAGCTCTAGCGCAACAAGGGATGCTGACCACGGGTATTTCAGGCAGTGGACCAACATTATTTAGCGTCACCGACTCATTAGAAAAAGCTCAGCAGGCAAAGGCGTGGCTAGAGCAGCACTATGTGACAGAACAAGGTGGTTTTGCCCATGTATGTCAATTAGATGAACAAGGTACTCGACGGGTTTAGTATCGAAACAAAATTTTTAATTTAATAGGTAGTGGTAATGGAATTATATAATTTAAAACATCCTTCGCAGGAAGTTAATTTTAGTCAGGCAGTTCAATTAGGGCTTGGTAAGGATAGGGGACTATTTTTCCCTAAAACGATCCCTGTGCTAAACGATATTGACAGCTTACTGGCTATGCCATTTGCGCAGCGCAGTAAACTTGTTTTAGGTGCTTGGTTGGCTGATGAATTAGGCCAAGATAATGTTGACGTGCTTGTTGATAAAGCATTTACTTTTGATGCGCCTCTAAAAGAAGTTGATTCTAACCGCAGCTGTTTAGAGCTTTTTCATGGGCCAACCCTTGCATTTAAAGATTTTGGTGCACGTTTTATGGCGCAGTGCATCAATTTATTATCAGGCGATAAAGGGTTAACTATTCTGACAGCGACTTCTGGAGACACAGGCGCTGCAGTGGCTGATGCATTTTATGGCTTAGATAAAGTACAAGTCGTTGTGATGTATCCAAAGGGTAAAATCAGTGAGCTACAAGAGAAAATGTTCACTACGTTAGGTAAAAATATCCACACAGTGGCGGTAAATTCTGATTTTGATGCTTGCCAGCATTTAGTCAAACAAGCCTTTGATGATGAAGAGGTTAGAGAAGGATTGGCGTTGAATTCTGCCAATTCAATTAATATAAGCCGTTTATTGGCGCAAATTTGTTATTACTTTGAAGCCGTAGCGCAAGCTAAGCAAGCTGGTCATGAAAATTTTGTCTTATCAGTCCCTAGCGGTAACTTTGGTAATTTGACTGCAGGTTTATTTGCTAAAGCAATGGGGCTGCCGATCAAACGTTTTATTGCCGCCACCAATAGTAACGATACTGTGCCGCGTTATTTGCAAAACGGTGACTGGGCGCCACATGATACGGTCGCGACTATGTCAAATGCGATGGATGTGTCAGAGCCGAGTAACTGGCCCCGTGTAGAAGCTATTTGTCAGCAGATGGGCTGGCCATTATCAAACATTACTGGTTTAGCGTTAAATGAATTGCAAACCTCTGAAGCGCTTAAAAATCTATACCAATTGGGATATCAATCAGAACCTCATGCAGCGATTGCTGCTCAGGGATTACGTCAATTATTGGCTAAAGATGAATATGGGATCTTTTTAGGGACAGCGCATCCTGCAAAATTTAAAGATGTGGTTGATAGGGAGCTACAAGTTGACTTGCCTTTACCACCTGAACTTGCAGCTGTAGTTAATAAAACTATTCTATCTGTTGAATTAGATGCTGATTTCTCTCAGTTAAAGTCGCATTTATTGGCAACGCTTAGATAGTACATTTTTGATGATTAAAGTGGGCTTAATCATCAAATTAGCATAAACACAAAAGCACCTTAATGGGTGCTTTTGTGTTTATGGAGCAACTAGTGTGTTAATTATCTGGAATATGATCTCTGTCATAACTAATTTATATCACTGTAGTAGATTGGAAGTTAACTAGGCTGTTGACTACAATTTGAGTAAGTGAGATTGACATGACGGAGAAGACGATGCTTAAGCGATTAATGCGTGATCACCAGCATATAACCATTTTATTGAATATTCTCACCAACAAAAATGCTCGTTTAGCAGAAGGTGAAGCTGTTAACTTCAATCTTATCAGAGATATTGTTGAGTATATGCAAGGGTATGCAGAGCATAGCCATCATCCAGTAGAAGATATCACTTATCATTATTATGCCCAAAAGATGTCTATACCTAATAGTGATCAGCTTAGTGATGAGCATGATAAGTTAGCTCAAGTGTCCGGATCTTTAATGTACAGTTTAAATATGGTCTTATCAGATGTGGTGATTTCAAGAGATAAATTGATTAATGATTTAGCTAATTATATTCATTTACAAGTGGGGCATATGCAGTTCGAGGAAACGGAGATTTTTCCTCATTTAGCCAAAACATTAGACAGCAGTGATTGGCAAAACATTGAGTTGTTATGCCAGAATAAATTGGTCGACGATCCGTTATTTAGTCAAGATGATAACATTATTTTTGAGGAGCTTAGGCAATATATTGTTAAGGCAGAAAACAAAATAAATATCTGATTTGGAAAGTGTTATCAGTATGATCGAAAAGAGCACTCTAGGTGCTCTTTTATTATATTACTTTTTAATGAATAAATATTCGCTATTGTCAGTATTTATAACACTAAAGTATTGGCATCAAATTCAAAAGAATCATCAATATCCTGTAACTCTTTCAGTAAGCGTTGCTTATCCTTAATTGCTTCAATCTCTCGCCATTTACGCTTTTTATTAGATCCTTTTGAACGGCTTGGTCTTTCAACAACTTCGTCTAACGCACCACCATAGTCTAAACGATCCATGGTAACCTCCCTTGTTATTATGATGTCTCTATGCAAATAAGTATCATATTTCTATTGTAGGGTGCAACATTTATGTTTCAATTGTGTTAAATCGAAATGATAGTTTAATGAAGATATAGAATTTAATTGGTTTGACATGCTGAATAATGATAAGGCAGAGCAATAAAAAACCAGCTTTCGCTGTAATGCCGATCAGTTAAGAACTGAAGTGATAAAAAATATACCGATCTATTGACCGATCCTTTTAGTCTGCCAAAATCCGATAATCTTTATTATCGGATTTTTTTATGGAACTTTCAGAAGCACTTGCTCGCACTTCAATTAACCGACTCACCGAATTTTCATCTCTTGCTGATGTCCTTGAACCCGATATTATTCAATCTTGTCTAGACTCCAATGGTGTTGCCACATTAAGACGTCGAAAACTACCCATGGACGCTATGGTTTGGGCTGTTATTGGGATGTCTTTATTTCGCACTGAATCCGTTCGTCAATTGATTAACAAGCTTGATATTGTGCTGCCACAAGAGGTTGATTATGTGGCGAGAAGTGCTGTCACACAGGCCAGAAAAAAGCTTGGCAGTGATGTGGTTCGCGATATATTTCATCGCTCAGCGGCCACATGGCATCAACGTGCTGAACATCCTCATTGGTGCGGTTTGAACCTCTTTGGCGTTGATGGCGTAGTCTGGATAACGCCTGAAACGAAAGAGAATAGTGCAGCTTTTGCGCGCACAGCAAACAAATCAAGTGAGTCTGGTTACCCTCAAGTGCGCATGGTTTGTATGATGGAACTGAGTAGTCATTTACTGGTTGATAGCGTCTTTGACAGTGTGGCTGAAAATGAAATGAACTTAGCGGCTAAGCTTATCAAAAGTGTACCCGACAACAGCTTAACCTTGTTTGATAAAGGCTTTTACTCGCTAGGCTTATTACACGATTGGCAGGCTAAAGGCGTCAACACCCATTGGTTATTACCGTTAAAAAAAGGCACTCAATATGAAACAATCCGCAGTTTAGGTAAGCACGATAAGCTTGTCAGGTTAAGTACAACGCCTCAATCGAGAAAGAAACGCCCTGAATTACCATTAACAATAGAAGCCAGATTAACCACTCGTCAGATAAAAGGTAAACAGGTCAACATTCTGAGTTCAATGCTTGATGTTATGGCCTATCCGGGTGCAGAAATAGTTGATTTATATACACATCGCTGGGAGATAGAGCTGGGTTATCGAGAAATGAAACAATATATGTTAGAAAGTCGATTTACGCTGAGAAGCAATCTTCCAGAGTTAATAAATCAAGAGCTATGGGGACTATTATTAGCTTATAATTTAATACGTTATAAAATGATTTTAATGGCGAAATCGCTTAAAAATGTATTTCCAAATCAGCTGAGTTTTCGAGATGCTTCATCTCATATTATCAATCAACTCACTAATATGCCGTTATATGCACCAGGAAATGTTCCGAGGTTTATTTTAGATATAGAGAGAAATGCCAAGCAGTTTAAGCTGGAAGGAAAACGAGAAAGAAGTTATCCAAGGTGCTTAAAAGTCAGTAAAAATGGCTACCCAGTCGCAAAAATAAAAAATGCCGCTCACCTTAAGTGAACGGCATTAAGCTTTCGCTGGCTATTTAGTGGTTAAATCTGTCCTTGACGATACAAATTGATTAATGAATTACTAGAGCAATCTAATTCATTCGCATCCTTGCTAGCGCCGATCCTATTAAGAACATCGTTGCCAAGCAATTTACCTAACTCGACCCCCCATTGATCAAAGGAGTTTATTTGCCAAATAACACCTTGAACAAATGTTCTGTGTTCATATAAAGCAATTAATGCACCTAAAGTTTGCGGGGTTAATTTATCCATTAATAAAGTGTTACTTGGCTTATTACCAGTCATCACTTTATGTTTAGCAATAAGCTGTTTTTGAGCATCGTCAAGTTTACTTGAACTCATTTCGGCTAATGCTTCTTCGTATGTACGACCTTGCATCAACGCCTGAGTTTGGCCAAAGCAGTTTGAGGCTAATTGATTGTGGTGTTCACCTAGCGGATTATGGCTCTGTAAAGGCATGATAAAGTCAGCAGGAATAAGTGCTGTACCTTGATGCAATAACTGGTGATAAGCGTGCTGACCATTAGTACCTTCTCCCCCCATATCACTGGGCCAGTACTATAATCAACGGTATGACCATCTAAAGTGACTGATTTACCATTACTTTCCATATCTAGCTGCTGGAAATAAGCAGGTAAGCCACGTAAGTAATGGTCATAGGTCAAAATAACATGAGATTGAGCACCATGAAAGTTGCTATATAAGACCGATAACATTCCCATAATAACAGGCATATTTTGTTCAATAGGAGCGTGTTGGAAGTGTTGGTCCATATCAAATGCGCCGGATAATAATTGTTTAAAATTATCCATACCAACAACCAATGCTATTGGTAAACCAATAGCTGACCATAAAGAATAACGGCCGCCAACCCAATCCCACATCGGGAAAATATTGTCTGCATCCATGCCAAACTCAGTTGCTTTTGCCACATTAGATGTCACAGCAACAAAGTGCTGGGCAACATCTTGTTGCGATGCACCTTGAGCTAAAAACCACTCTTTTGCACTTAGGGTATTTGTAAGCGTTTCTTGTGTGCTAAACGACTTTGATGACATGACAAATAGAGTCGTTTCAGCGTTTAAGCCCTTTAATTTCTCACAAATTGATGTCGCATCTACATTGGCAACAAAATGACAGTTTAACCCTTTCCAATACGGTCTTAACGCCTGAGTGACTATTTTGGGGCCTAGAAAAGATCCGCCAATACCAATACTGACGATGTCAGTAATGGCTTTGCCTGTATAGCCTGTCCATTGTCCGCTTTGAACTTTTTCGACAAACTCAGCCATTTTAGCAAGAGTTTGCTGTACTTCAGGAACAATATTTTTTTCTTCTGCATTAATGGTTTGAGAAGCTTTGCTGCGAAGAGCTGTATGCAATACGGCTCGTTGCTCGGTATTATTGATGATGTCACCCGAGAACATGCCAGCAATTTTATCAGTTAACTGTGCTTCATTGGCGAGTTTGAACAGCAATGCTAATGTTTCTTCATTTACACGGTTCTTTGAATAATCTAACAGTAGCCCACAACTCTTTATGTGCATTGCATCAAAGCGTTGGCTATTCTTTTCAAATAACTCACGCATGTGCGGTAAAGCAGCCGTGTGAGTGGCTAACTGCTGCCATGTAGCCGATTGTGTTAATTGAGTCATTAATTCACATTCCTTGTTTAGCTTAACTTTTCTTTTAGCATGACCTCAAGCTTACCTTGGTCAATTGCAAAGTTACGAATACCTTCTGCTAACTTATCAACGGCCATTGGATCTTCGTTAAATGCCCAGCGGAATTCGGCTTCTGTTAGCGGTGTAGGAGCCGTTGATGATGCTGGTACTGCTTTAAGTTTCTCAGCAACAAGGATATTAGTATTGGCCAACTCTTCTAATAGAGCGGGTCCAATAGTTAAGCGATCACAACCTGCTAATTCGATGATCTCACCGATATTACGGAAACTTGCTCCCATTACAACCGTGCTATAACCGTGTTGTTTGTAGTAATCATAGATTTCAGTAACAGAAATTACCCCTGGATCAGTATCAGCAGTATAATCTTTACCCGTATCTTTCTTGTACCAGTCAAGAATACGGCCTACAAAAGGAGAAATAAGGTAAACCCCAGCTTCAGCACAAGCTCTTGCTTGAGCAAAGCTAAATAGTAAGGTTAGGTTACAGTTAATGCCTTCTTGCTCTAACTCTTTAGCGGCACAGATACCTTCCCAGGTTGATGCTAGTTTGATTAGAATGCGTGATTTATCAACCCCAGCTTCTTTATAAAGCTTGATAAGCTTATGTGCCTTATTGATAGAACCTTGCTTGTCGAAAGAAAGACGTGCATCGACTTCTGTAGAAATACGACCCGGTACTAACTTTAGTATCTCTATGCCGATATTTACCGCCAGTTTATCACCAGCATCTTCAATTTGCTGTGCTTGATCATTACTTTGGGTTTGAGCCCATGCAATTGCATTATCAATTAGAGGGGCATATTCAGGAATTTGCGCAGCTTTCAAAATCAATGATGGATTTGTTGTAGCATCTTCAGGTTGATAGCGTTTGATTGCTTCAATGTCACCGGTGTCTGCGACAATAGTAGTAAATGATTTGAGTTGAGTGAGTGCATTGGCCATGTGACGTTTCCTCTCGATAAGAAAATGGTTATTTTAATTCCTTTATTAAACGTGATTTTACTCTTTATTCCAACGTTTTGGTAAAAAAATTACCAAATATTGCGCAATTTTACTCATTTTCTGTTTTTTATTGTTGTTAAATTTCGACTTAGATGCAAATGGGTGTTTATTTAATTGAGGAGGAAAAACAGAATCATGACAGAAAGTAGAGGTTTAGAGGTTTTTACTATTGTTCATTAAACAAAAAAGCCGCTGATATCAGCGGCTTTTTATCGAAAACGATTTGTATTAAACTATTTTAATACAGCGCGTTTCTCTGTACCAGTAACGATTGCTTCAATACGACGATTCAGTCTATGCGCTTCAGCAGTATTACCTTGAGCTACAGGTTTAGTTACACCATAACCGACAGATTTAATACGGTTTGCACTGATACCATATTTAGTTCTCAATGCATTTGCAACTGAGCTAGCACGAAGATCAGATAACTTCATGTTATATGAGTCTTTACCTACGTTTGACGCATGGCCTTCAACAATAACAGTGTGCTCTGGGTTTTTCTTCATGTAGTCTGCTAACTTTTCTAAATCAGCAAATGAAGCTTGGTTAATCACTGCAGAGTTATTAGCGAACAAAATGCCACCTAAGTCATGCTTAGTTGTCGCGAATTCATATACTGTACAACCAGTCGCATCCACTTTGTGGTTGCTTGGTGTATTAGGACATTTGTCTAAACGATCAACAACGCCATCACTATCAGAATCTGCATCAGCAACAACTACTGGAGCAACAACAGCAGCAACAGGTGCTGCTTGGGTAGAACCAAAGCGGTAGCTTAATTCTAGACCCCAATAGTTACTTTCCATTTGTAAGTTGTTTAATACATCAGCATCAAGGTTTTCGTAACGACGATATTTAGCTGCTAACTTTAAGTTTTCGTTAAAGTTATAACCAACACCAACACCAGCAAATAAGGCAATGCCTGATTCGCTTAAGTTTACGCCGTTAAAAGACTGTTGATTCTCTAAAAGGTAGCTATAAGTACCTAGTTCTGATGATAAGCTCCACTTATTTGCTAGTGGATAAAAACCAACTAAACCTAAACTAACACCAGTAGCACCTACGTCATACATAGTATTATCTGTACCAGTCCAGTCAGCGCGACCTAGATCACGATAGCCTAATTCTAAACCGATATATTCATTGAATAAGTAACCACCAACTACATCCCAAGCGTATGGGGAGTCTTCACCACATACTTGAGTACCTGGTTGGTCACAGTTTTGCTCGTAATTGTTGACACCTAAGCCACCACCAACATACCAAGGTGATAGTTGTTCTGCAGCTGATGCAGCGAAAGGTAACATAGAGGTGAGTAATACTACTTTTAATGTGTTCTTCATCATTTATAAGTCCATTGTTATTATACTTCACCAAAACGCATATTTTACGATTATTGAAAACATACGCAACTGACACTTGAGAGGTGAATCCGTTATGTTTTAGTCAGCGATGTAATTATCATCGTTAATTATGTGATTTGCTATAGTAAATATGATTAATTTAGCTTTAATATCGAAATAATAGCATTTTTTGAGTATTTTGAAAGTTCCGCATTTACATTCTATTAATGCTTTCATGCTTTTGTTGCAGCTTTGTTAGGTTTCTTGGAGACTTTTTGCCAATTTACCTTTGGCGTTGAAGTATAAAAAATGCGTTTTTTAGGCGCATTTTTTATTTGAGTAGCTTAATTTACTGTTAAATCAATTAACAATAGTCCAATGCTAACGAGTCCATACCCAGTTTTCGATTTCAACAGGATCTACCCCATTTACCTTAATGTAGTTTTTATGATCAACCAAGCGTTGTAACATGTCAGTGGTAATGCGCACGTGTTGAGTTTCGTCAATTACGCTTTGTTGGAATAACTTGTATGCCATATCAATTACTAAGTGGTACCGAGAGGTGCCGTTACGTACACCCATATCAAATGGAGTTGTAGTTGAACCTTCTTCTTCGTAACCCTTAATACGGAAGCGGCGGTTACCTTTATAATCAAATACCAGTTTCTTGATGGTGTTTGGGTAACCGTGGTAGTTAAAGACCACGCCTTTATCTTCAGTGAATACTTCATCCATCATCCAAGGCTTGCTTTGGAACTCAAGGCTGCCTAAACCGCTGCTGTGAAGTTCTGACACACTCACAAAGCGGATACGTACTCTTGGTAATATTTCACGTATTAGCACTAAAGAGGCCATACATTCTTGAGTCGCATAGTCGCCACAACCGGCTAGTACAACATCAGGATTATTATCTGACGCAAAATCCCACACCATCATGCCATCTTTAGCTTGCTTGCGAGCTTCAGCTAACGACAACCACTGTGGTAGTGATTTCTTACCAGCAACGATAATGTTCAGTTTATCTCTATCTGCATATGCTTTTTCGGTATACACCAAAGTACTGTTAGCATCTGCTGGTAAATAAGCAGAGATAATGTTTGGGTGCTTCTCCAGCATAGCGCCTAGGAAAGACGGGTTCTGGTGAGAATAACCGTTGTGATCTTGACGCTCTAATAGCGATGACAATACTACGTTACAGGCTGGAATTGGCTTACGGAAATGGATCCCTTGGCTTGCATGAACGTATTTACAGTATTGGTCCGCCATAGATGACACTACTTGAGAGAAAGCCTCATAAGTTGGGAACATACCGTGACGGCCCGTTACTGTGTAGCCGTGTAACATACCAAAAAGTAAGTTTTCAGATAACAGCTCAATCACGCGGCCATCACGAGACATGTCTTGATCCCAGTTTTCAATTGGCCACTGCCAAGCACGATCTGTTTCTTCAAATACGGCTTGTAATTGGTTTGAATAGGTTTCATCAGGGCTGAAAATACGCAGGTTACGTTGATCGCGATTTAGTTTGAATGCATCACGCATCCATTCACCCATTTTGAGCATTGAGAAACCACGTTGACCACGGGGAGTTTCAGCGCCGTAACCTAGTTTAGCTAAGTCAGGGTTGGCTAAGGCACGCACCACTTCACCACCGTAGCTTAGGCGTTGACGACCACAGCAAAGATCTTTTGGTGGCATTAAAGACATAATGTCTTTATCAAATACGAGTTCGCCAGTATCAGTAATTTGTACTAGTTCATCAAACTTATAGCTGGCTAACCATGCATCTAATGCTTCAAGGTGGCCTTTATCTTTAGCACAGTTGCTAACGATAACTTGGTGTGACTCACAGTTACCAGCAAGTTTTTTACCCTCATATTCAGTAGTACCAGTCCAGCCTTTTGCTGTTCTCATTAAGATCACCGGCCAGCGTGGTTTAACTACGTCTTCACCAGAACGTGCACGGCGTTGAATGTCATTGATCATGTCATAGGACAAGTCCATAGCGGCTAACATCTGATCATAGATGTCAGTATCAAGTTCGTCGTCAACTATGATTGGGTGGTAGCCAAGACCACGGAATTCTAAATCAAGCTCTTCATGACTCATGCGTCCCATACGGGTTGGGCCAGAGATTTTATAACCGTTGATGTGAACGATTGGCAGAACTGCACCGTTATGCTTAGGTGCAACTAAACGGTTAGCATACCAAGATGCTGCTAGTGGGCCAGTTTCTGCTTCACCGTCGCCGATTAAACAGGCTGCAATCAGATTTGGGTTGTCCAGTACTGAGCCCCATGCCACAGACAATGAATAGCCAAGTTCGCCACCTTCTAAGATTTGTCCTGGTGCTTCTGGATTTGCGTGTGATGGGTAACCATATGCGGCAGAGAATTTTTTACAGATGTCTTCGATACCTGTTTCTGTATAAGGAATTGTCTCTGAGTAGAAATGGCTTAATGAACCTTCCATAAATAGGTTGGCCTGTACTGCAGGAAAACCATGGCCGGGGCCAACAAGATAGATGAACTCTCGATTATGTTTAACAATGAGACGGTTTACGTTAGCGTAGACAAAATTGATCCCAGGGCAGGTTCCCCAGTGACCTAGTAGCCTAGGCTTAATATCTGTGTGCTCAAGTTTACGTTTGTAAAGTACGTTTTGTTTCAAATAAATTTGCGAAGTTGCAAGGAAGTTAGTGGCTCGAACAAACTTTTTGAGTGCGGTAATTTCATTAGCAGTTGTCATATTGACCTCATTGGAACGAGAAATATTGAATGATTAATCTTAATTTAAGAACACTGTATTTCATATTGAGGCTTAATAATGTGTGGTGGGTCTAACTTTTGTTAATTACGTGGTGATATTTCACTGTAGAGTTATATTGTTTTTGTTGTAGTGTTGGTTTTGTAACGTGGAGGTTTGTTACGTTGCTGTTGAACTAGAGGCTGTGAAGTGATTTTTAAGGCAAATTTATTAAATTCTAATTGACTGCTTATGTTAATTTGAAGACAGAAAATACCATCGAATATCGTAATGAGTCTTAATGTAATTTCAAACTAAATTACAGATCATTTGTTGAAAAGGTATAATAAGCCAAGCCACAAGACTGGTTTTCAGTTAATCAAAATTTAAACCAATAATAATCAAGCAATTAAAATAACTTTGTTTGTCGTGATGACAGCATCTATGCCGAGATATAGATAAGCTGTCGCATGCAGGTAGCGTTATTTCAAAGGAATAGATAAGCATTATGGCAATGTTAGAAAAAATAATTAATTATTTAAACGGCCTGCTTTGGGGCGAGCTATTAGTTTATGGGCTGGTGGGAGCAGGTTTGTATTTTACGGTACGCCTAGGGTTTATTCAGTTTACTCAGTTTGGTCATGGCCTGAAATTACTCGCGATTAGTCGTAGACCCGGTAAAAATGGATTATCTTCTTTTCAAGTTTTCTGTACCAGCATGGCTGCTCGAGTCGGTGCGGGTAATATGGCCGGTGTTGCTTTTGCAATAGGTGTAGCAGGCCCTGGAGCTGTTTTTTGGATGTGGGCTATTGCTGTTTTAGGCATGGCAACCGCGATGATTGAATCTACTCTAGCGCAAGTTTATAAAGTGAAAGATGTGGATGGGCAATACCGTGGTGGCCCTTCTTATTATATGGAACAAGGATTAGGGCAGCGCTGGATGGGAGTGTTGTTTTCAGTGCTATTAATTATTTGTTTTGGTTTGGTTTTTAATGCAGTTCAAGCCAATACAATAGCCGGTGCGATGACCGCGGTATTTGATGTTGATCCATTGTATATAGGTATTTTGATTACGATCTTTAGTGGTGTAGTCATTATGGGTGGATTAAGAAAGGTTGCTAAAGTATCGGAATTTATTGTTCCTCTAATGGCATTGGTTTATATCATTATGGCGTTTATTGTCGTAATGATAAATATTGAGGAACTACCAAGAGTATTTATGCTCGTTATCAATAGTGCATTTGGTTGGCAAGAGGCTGCTGGTGGTGCTATTGCGTATAGTGTGTCCCAAGCTATGCAGGCAGGGATTGCGCGTGGATTATTTTCAAATGAAGCCGGAATGGGCAGTGCTGCTAATATTGCTGCAAGTGCTTCTCCCAACCCAAATCACCCAGCATCTCAAGGTTATATTCAAATGATGGGGGTATTTTTTGATACTATCGTTATTTGTACCGCAACAGCGGCAATAATATTGCTTTCGGGTGATGCTGCTGGTTCTGGTGAAGGCATTGGCATGACAATCAATGCATTAACTTTTCATGTTGGTGCATGGGGCGGTGCCTTTATTGCTTTAGCTATCTTGTTAT
This sequence comes from Shewanella sp. OMA3-2, assembly GCF_021513195.1. Lineage (NCBI taxonomy): Bacteria > Pseudomonadati > Pseudomonadota > Gammaproteobacteria > Alteromonadales > Shewanellaceae > Shewanella > Shewanella sp. OMA3-2. The sequence goes on from NZ_CP090974.1 coordinate 1,566,176, forward strand.
TCTGTTTTACCTCTATTATTGCAAATTACTCTTATGCTGAAACTAACATCATGTTTTTGTCTGGTAACAGCAAAAAAGCATTACCTTTATTTAGACTGGTAGTATTAGGCATGGTGATGTTTGGTGCTATGGCTAAAATTGGTTTGGTATGGGATTTAGCTGATGTGTCTATGGGGCTAATGGCGTTGGTTAACATTGTCGCAATAGTGTTACTTTCAGGATTAGCCATTAGAGTCATTAATGATTATCGTCAGCAAGTTAAAGAGGGAAAAGATCCGGTATTTGATACCAGTAAATTTCCTGAGTTAGCAGATCAATTGGAAGAGAAAATTTGGCCAGACTTATCTGCTAATAACAAAAAATAAGCGACTGTTGTTTTTTATGCATTGATTTAATGCGTTAGTCTAATCGAAAAAACCATGCTTATTCAGCATGGTTTTTTTGTATCAGTCACGTATTATGGACAGTATTCAGATAAAGGAGTTAACCATGCTGGTTTTAGTATCACCTGCCAAAACATTAGATTTTGAACATCCGCCCATAACGGCAACGTTTACTCAACCGACATTATTATCCCATAGTGAATCACTGATTAAGATATGTCGGCAGCTAACTCCTGTTGATATTGCTAGTTTAATGAAGGTAAGTGATAAAATTGCCGGTTTGAATGCTGCTCGTTTTGCACAATGGCAGCCAGACTTTACCCCCACTAATGCCAAACAAGCTATGTTCGCTTTTAGAGGCGATGTTTATACCGGATTTGATGCAGACAGCTTGTCAGAACCGCAAATTGAATCCGCACAGCGACATATGCGTATATTGTCAGGTTTATATGGCTTGCTTAAACCTCTTGATTTAATTCAGCCTTATCGATTGGAAATGGGGACAAAACTAGCTAATTCAGCAGGAGATAATTTATATGCTTTTTGGGGGGAGATTATTACTGATGAAGTGAATAAAGCATTGGCAGAGCAGGGCGATGACATTATCGTTAATTTAGCTTCTAATGAGTACTTCAAGTCAGTTAAGGTCAAGCAACTTAAAGGGCAACTTATTACCCCAGTTTTTAAAGATTGTAAGAATGGTCAGTATAAGATAATTAGTTTTTACGCCAAAAAAGCACGCGGTTTGATGGCAAGGTATATTGTCAATAATCAACCTAAGACATTAAAACAGTTAATTGAATTTGACTTAGAGGGTTACTATTACAGTCCTGAGCAGTCTAAGGTTGATAGCCCAGTGTTCTTACGTGATGAGCAGCACTAGAAACCACTAATCCTGTAAAATGAAGATGTTGATTGCATCAACAGGATGATAAAAAATGCCCTGATGTTAAGGGCATTTTTATGAATAACACTTGGCAAAATATCAAGTAGGGTTCATCACTATGATCATTCAGACTTTTTTAATGGTCTTAGGTCAATCTCAGATTGCGCCATCATATAAGCAAATTGCACATAGGCTGCTACATTTTGAGCCAATGCCTTTGGATCGATTTTATCTAAAGTATCATTAGGGGTGTGATGATAATCAAAGTAATCAGTACCATCTTGTTTTAACGATGCAACAGGTACGCCCAAACTAGGCATCATAGAGACATCAGGGCCGCCAGAAGCGTCATTAGTGCCTAAAGCTACGCCGTTTAATGTCATAGTCGATACTTGGTGTTGAATTTGACTAAAGCTTGCTGGCGCAACATTAAAGTCAATTTGATAAACAGGACCTGCACCAAAATCAGATTCTGCTGCAATATAATGCTTTTCTAGTTCGCTGGCATGCATCTCTGCGTAGGCTTTTCCACCAACTAAACCTACTTCTTCAGCGGCATATAGCACAACACGAATAGTACGAGCAGGTTTTTGTGGTAAATCTTGAATTAACTTTGCCGCCGCAGTAACAATAGCGACTCCAGCTCCGTCATCAATCGCACCGGTGCCTTCGTCCCATGAATCTAAATGTGCTCCAATTAATACGATTTCATCAGGCTTGCTACTGCCAGTTACCTCGGCTATAACATTGTAAGAGGTAGCAATACCTAAATTTTCTGATGTCATATTCAATGACATAATAATATTAGGGTCACGCTTTAACATGGCGTTGATTAAGTCGGCATCTGGTGCTGACATTGCCGCAGCAGGAATTTTAGGTACATCTTCTTGGTAACGCATCATACCCGTATGAGCCATACGGTCATGATCTGTTCCAATTGAGCGAATGACTACCGCAACAGCGCCTTTTTTAGCGGCCTCTACAGCGCCTTTAGAGCGTCCACCAACAGTAACACCATAACCATTACCATCTTTATGTCGATCAGTTTTATGGTCGATAAAAACAATTTTTCCCTCAATGCGCCCAGGTGAGGCCAAAGTGAGCTCTTCTAACGATTCAAAGCGTACTATGGGTGCTTGAATGCCTGTATCTGGAGTGCCTATGCTACCGCCCAGAGCGGCGATCACCAAAGGCTGCTCAAACGGTGACACAATACTGGCAGATGTCATGGTCCCTCTAGACCATGCCGGAACTTGAACTGATTCTTTATAGACTTTATCAAAGCCCATTAACCACAGTTTTTCCATTGCCCATTCGACAGCCATAATATCCTTATCTGTGCCAGCTAATCGAGGTCCTACTTCTACTGTGAGTGACTCAACAATATCGTAGGCTCTATTTGAACTAAGCGCTTGTTGCGCTAATTGTTGACTGATTTGCGCATCTTCAGAGTCATTAATGACCCGTTCGAGCGATTTAGGTTTAGATGGTGTTGTTTGCTGGCAGCCAAATAATGCCACTGCAAATAAAGCTGTTAAGCTGAGGTGTTGATAATTTCGCATGAGTTTCCTTCAAATATTCTAACTATGTCTCATTTTTTTAAACAATCTACCAAAAAGTGTGCTTTATGTCCCGACTCTATTTTTAAGGTGACGCTATATTAGGCAAATGTTAGATGAGGAGAGTATTTTAGGTGATGGATATAGAGAAAATGCAGCAACAAGCCGATCATGCGGTGGTCTTATTAAAAGCGCTAGCGAATGAACGCAGACTGTTTATTTTATGTCACCTGCTTAATGATGGTGAAATGTGTGTAGGTGATATGAATAAAAAGCTAGGGCTAAGTCAGTCAGCTTTATCGCAACACCTTGCATGGTTAAGAAAAGATAATCTAGTTGGCACACGCAAAGAGGCACAAACTGTTTACTACTCATTAAAAAGCGATGAAGTAAAAGCGCTTATTCAGGTACTGAATAATATGTATTGCCACTAAGCGGTATTCGTTAAGCCTTAATCGTTATTAAGCGGTTAAGGTTTTTATTACCTACTTGGCTAAGTTGTGGCATTAGTTTTACTTCTATTAATTGGTTTAATGCTTACATCGAATAGATTAATTGAACTAATCCGCTGAATTTTAAGCATAAAAAAACCGGCCTAGGCCGGTTTTTTGAGATTGATTACTAAATTAAGCAACTAGTGCTTTGATTCTAGCATTCAAACGTGACTTTTGACGGCCAGCTCTATTCTTGTGAATAAGGCCTTTTGTCGCCATACGGTCAACTATTGGTTGTGCAACTGCGAACGCTTCTGTAGCCGCTTTGTGGTCACCGATCTTGATAGCAGCGATGACTTTCTTAACGTATGTACGTAACATTGAGCGACGGCTTGCGTTATGCTGACGACGCTTTTCAGACTGAAGCGCGCGCTTCTTTGCAGACTTGCTATTAGCCAAGGTGCAACTCCTAAAAACTGGATTTGATACTTTTAAAGGTCGAGGAATATGCCTGCTTTAAGTCGCTTTGTCAACGACTAAAATTGAAATCTCATCATAAATGATAAAATATACAATCGGCGTGCTTATCTTCAACCCACTCGTGTAATATGTGGCGTAATTCTAACAGCTCTTTAGCCTCTGTGACAGAGTTTGCTTAGAATATTTGCAACAAATCCCATTAAATTTTATGGGCAAGATGAGCTTTTGGGGGTCAATTGAGTAAAAAGTTAATTAAATCAGGTGTCGTTGTTAGTGCTATGACATTGATTTCTCGTGTAATGGGGTTAGTGCGTGATGTTGTTATTGCAAACTTAATGGGAGCAGGAAGCAGCGCAGATGTTTTTTTCTTTGCTAACAAAATACCTAATTTTTTACGTCGTCTATTTGCTGAAGGTGCTTTCGCACAGGCATTTGTGCCTGTTTTAACGGAATATCAAGAAAAACATTCAGCCGAGGAAACGCGGGAGTTACTCGGTAAGGTTACCGGTACACTAGGTTTATTGGTCACTATCGTGACCTTAGTTGGTGTTATTGGCTCCCCTATACTTGCTGCGTTATTTGGCGGTGGCTGGTTTTTAGACTGGTTGAACGATGGACCCAATGCCGAAAAGTTCGAGCTTGCATCATTAATGCTTAAAATTACTTTTCCTTACTTATGGTTTATTACTTTTACTGCGTTAGCAGGGTCAATCTTAAATACTAGAGGCCGGTTTGCAGTATCGGCATTTACACCGGTTTTTCTTAACATTGCCATTATCGGGTTTGCTTTATATGCATCTCCCACTATGGAAAGCCCAGAAATAGGATTGGCATGGGGGGTTTTTGTTGGTGGCCTGGTGCAATTTGTATTTCAAATCCCTTTTTTAATTCAAGAGCGCGCGTTAATTAAACCTTCTTGGGGTTGGCATCATCCGGGTGTGGTTAAAATTCGTACCTTAATGCTTCCCGCACTGTTTGGGGTATCCGTTTCTCAAATTAATTTACTGTTTGATACCTTTATTGCCAGCTTTTTAATGACGGGATCGATTAGCTGGCTATATTACGCTGATCGGTTACTTGAGTTTCCACTCGGATTATTTGGTATTGCTATCGCAACGGTAATTTTACCCGCTCTTTCTAGAAAGCATATTAACGCTGAAGGGGAAGGGTTTCGTCAAACCATGGATTGGGGCGTTAAAGCCATTTTGCTATTAGGCATGCCAGCTATGTTTGGTTTGATTTTGCTCGCGCAACCTATGTTGATGGTGTTGTTTATGCGCGGTGCATTTAGCCTCACCGATGTTGAAATGGCCTCGTACAGCCTAGTGGCTTATGGTGCAGGCTTGCTGAGTTTTATGATGATTAAAGTGTTAGCGCCAGGTTATTATGCTAGGCATGATACAAAAACACCCGTTAAGTTCGGTATTATTGCTATGGTAACTAACATGGTGTTTAACCTTATATTTGCTATTCCATTTGGTTATGTAGGTTTAGCAATAGCGACATCCTTATCAGCATTACTTAATGCTGGATTATTATACCGTGGTTTACATAAGGCTGGGGTGTACAATCTTAGCCGCGCAACATTGATATTTACGCTTAAAATTGTCATCGCGACAGCGGTAATGTCTGCAATGTTATGGTATTTTTTACCTGTTCAATCACAATGGCTTAGTTGGAGCATTAGTGAAAGAATGATGGCGTTAGTCGCGCTTATTTGTAGCGGCGCATTAACTTATCTGGTTACCTTACTTTTGCTCGGTGTCAGACCATGGAAAATAAAAACAGCCCCAGTTGTTCCTTAAGCGCAGATTTATAGTCGCTTAATAGAGTTAGTGGGTTTAAGTGAACGGTGGTTTGGGTATATAATCTGCCGATTTACTATTAATAAACAATTTAGGCAAGTATTGGCGTAATGGAATTAATCCGCGGTATACACAATTTATTACCTTCTCATCATGGTTGCGTGCTAAGCATAGGCAACTTTGACGGTGTGCACCGTGGTCATGCAGAAGTGATCCGTAATTTGGTAGATAAAGCGCATCATTTTCAACTACCTGCGACCATAATGACATTTGAACCACAACCTCAAGAGTTGTTTCGTGGTGAGCATGCTCCAGCAAGATTAAGTTTGTTAAGAGACAAAGCCAGGCTTTTGGAAGAATTAGAAGTTGACCGACTATTATGTGTTAATTTCACTCGCTCTTTTGCTAGTCAGCCAGCACAAGCATTTATTGAAGAATTATTAGTTAATAAACTGGGGATTAAATACCTGGTTGTTGGTGATGACTTTTGTTTTGGAAAAGGCCGTGAAGGCAACTTTGATATGCTGGTAGCGGCAGGCAAACAGTTTGGTTTTAGTGTTGTCAGCACTCAAAGTTTTGTTGTTGGTACCCACAGGGTGAGTTCAACGTTAGTTCGTGAACAGCTCATGTTAGGCAATTTAGAACAAGCAAGGCGGTTATTGGGTCATCCATTCATGCTGAGTGGTAAAGTGGCTCATGGGCAAAAAATTGGTAGAACTATTGGTTTTCCCACGGCAAATATTGCTTTAAAAAGAAAAGTAGTTCCAATACGCGGAGTATTCGCAGTACGATTTTTTTGGAACGGCAGTGATATATATGAAGGTGTTGCAAATGTCGGCTTTCGTCCGACAGTGCAAGGCCAAGTTTGTCAGTTAGAAGTGCACTTATTTGATTTTAATGGTGACTTATATGGCAAGCGAGTAGAAGTTGAATTAGTGGCTAAAATCCGTGACGAGCAACCATTTGAGTCATTGGATGCACTAAAAAAACAAATTTTGAATGATGCGAATGAAGCTAAGGCTTTGTTCTGCTTTGATGCAAGCTGATTATTCAGCTTAATTAACGGTATGGGATCAATGAGCGACTATAAACTGACTTTGAATTTGCCGGAAACAGAGTTTCCGATGCGCGGTAATTTAGCTAATCGCGAGCCAGAAATGTTAAATCGCTGGACGCAGGATGGGTTATATCAACACATTCGTGACAGTAGAACCGGCCGTAAACCGTTTATTCTGCACGATGGCCCTCCGTATGCGAATGGCAGTATTCATATTGGTCACTCTGTAAACAAAATCTTAAAAGACATTATTATTAAATCAAAAACCATGTCTGGTTTTGATGCGCCTTATATCCCTGGTTGGGATTGTCACGGCTTGCCGATTGAATTGAAAGTTGAGCAAAAAGTGGGCAAGCCAGGGCAAAAGATTTCAGCTGCTGAATTTCGTGAGGAATGCCGTAAATATGCTGCAATTCAAGTAGATGGCCAGCGCGATGACTTTATTCGTTTGGGTGTGTTAGGTGACTGGCAAAACCCTTACCTAACCATGGACTTTACGACTGAAGCCAACATTGTGCGTTCATTAGCCAAGGTTATCGATAGCGGCCATTTGCACAAAGGTGTAAAGCCAGTGCATTGGTGTACTGACTGTGGTTCTGCACTTGCTGAGGCTGAAGTTGAATACGAAGATAAAACATCACCAGCGATTGATGTCAGTTTTACCGCAGTAGATAGTGCTGCTGTTGCGGCAAAGTTTGGTGTTGAAAATTATGCTTATCCAGTATCAATGGCGATTTGGACCACAACTCCGTGGACATTACCTGCTAACCGCGCGTTATCTGTAAGTCCTGAGTTTACCTATAGCTTAGTTGAATTTACTAAAGATGGTGTGACCGCTGCAGTGATCTTAGGTCAAGTGTTGGTTGAGCAGTGTGTTGAACGTTATGGATTTGATTCACATAAAATTATTGGTGAAGTCAAAGGCGCAGAGCTTGAGTTAACTCGCTTTAAACACCCATTTTTAAGCTTTGATGTTCCTGCCATTCTTGGTGACCATGTTACCACTGATGCAGGTACTGGGATTGTTCACACCGCTCCTGGGCACGGTCAAGACGACTTCGTTGTGGGTCAGTTATACGGTTTAGAAGTGGCCAACCCTGTTGGCGATAACGGTGTATTCAAACCTGATACTGAGTTCTTTGCTGGCCAACATGTGTTTAAAGCTAATGACAATGTAGTCGCACTATTAAAAGAAAAAGACGCACTGCTTAATCATGTTGCTTACCGTCACAGCTATCCGCATTGCTGGCGCCATAAAACACCGATTATCTTTCGTGCAACACCTCAGTGGTTCATATCAATGGACAACAAAGGCTTACGGACTCAAGCTTTATCTGAAATCAAGAAAACGCATTGGCTACCAGATTGGGGTCAAAGTCGAATTGAAAAAATGGTTGAGAATCGTCCAGATTGGTGTATTTCACGCCAACGTACTTGGGGTGTACCAATCACATTATTTGTACACCGTGAAACCGATGAGATACATCCTGATAGCGTGTCATTGATGGAGCGCATCGCTCACCGTATTGAGCAACAAGGTATTCAAGCTTGGTGGGATTTAGATGAATCAGAACTATTAGGTGAAGAAGCTTCTCAGTATCGTAAAGTCACTGACACCTTAGATGTTTGGTATGACTCAGGATCTTCTTTTTCATCAGTGGTTGCAGCGCGCCCAGAGTTTCAAGGCCATGAAATTGATTTATATCTTGAAGGTAGTGATCAACACCGCGGCTGGTTTATGTCATCACTGATGATCTCTACCGCGATGAACGGCAAAGCGCCTTATAAGCAAGTGCTTACACACGGATTTACCGTTGATGGTAAAGGCCGCAAAATGTCTAAGTCTGTTGGTAACGTGATTGCGCCATTGCAAGTGACCAATAAATTGGGTGCCGACATTTTACGTTTATGGGTTGCAGCAACCGATTATAGCGGTGAAATGACTGTATCTGATGAGATTTTAAATCGTAGCGCCGATGCGTATCGCCGTATTCGAAATACCGCTCGTTTCTTGTTGGCTAACTTAAGCGGCTTTAACCCAGAAACCGATATGGTTGCGCCAGAAGATATGGTGGCATTAGATCGTTGGGTCATGCGTCGCGCTGATGCACTACAAAGTGAAATTATTGCTGCGTACGATCAATATAACTTCCACTTAGTGACTCAAAAGTTAATGCAATTCTGTTCAATTGAATTAGGTGCATTCTACTTAGATATCATTAAGGATCGTCAATATACCGCTAAGCAAGATGGTAACGCTCGTCGTAGTTGTCAATCTGCATTATTCCATATATCTGAAGCTATGGTACGTTGGATCACCCCAATTTTAAGCTTTACTGCAGATGAAATCTGGCAATTGTTACCAGGTAAACGCGATAAGTATGTGTTTACGGAAGAATGGTATCAAGGGCTACAGTCTGTCACTCTTGAAAGCGATTTAAGTGATGATTACTGGCAGAAGCTACTTGCTGTGCGCAATGAAGTGAATAAAGTGATTGAACAAGCCCGCCGTGATAAACGTGTTGGTGGTTCATTAGAAGCTGAAGTGACTTTATTTGCCGATGCAGAACTTGCCGCAGAGCTAGCTAAGCTAGATGATGAATTACGTTTTGTATTATTAACCTCAAAAGCGGTAGTTGCGCCTTTAGCTGATGCACCAGCAGATGCAGTGGTAACTGAACTTGAAAATCTAAAACTAGTGGTGACTAAAAGTGAAGCGCAAAAGTGTGAGCGTTGCTGGCACCATCGTGAAGAGGTCAGTACTATTGAAGCCCACCCAACATTGTGTCAACGCTGCGTGACCAATATTGAAGGTGAAGGCGAACAACGCGAATTTGCATAAGGATATAATGTTATGAGTACTGTTCCAGCGACATGGAAGGACAGTGGCTTGCGTTGGTATTGGGTAGCTGTATTTGTATTTATTGCAGATCAGTTATCTAAACAATGGGTACTGGAAAACTTTGATTTATATGAATCAATTCAGTTACTGCCATTTTTCAATTTTACTTATGTACGCAATTACGGCGCAGCATTTAGCTTCTTAAGTGATGCGGGTGGTTGGCAACGTTGGTTTTTTGCCGTTATCGCGATAGGTTTTAGTACCTTATTGACCATTTGGTTGAGAAAACAGTCACATAAAATGCTGCGTACAAATCTTGCCTACACATTAGTCATTGGTGGGGCATTAGGTAATTTAATTGATCGTTTAATGCACGGCTTCGTAGTGGACTTTATCGATTTCTATTGGAAAACTAGCCATTATCCAGCTTTTAATATTGCTGACTCTGCCATATTTATGGGGGCGATATTAATTCTGTGGGAAGCCTTTAAGCCTGATGTTGCTCAAACTGAGCAGGAGCAATCAAAGTGACCGATTTAAACAAACCTGATAACCATGCCATCTTGTGTCATATGAACCTTATTTTAGAAGACGGCTCAACCGCCGATAGCACTAAAGCATCAGGTAAACCTGCGCGGTTTAATTTAGGCGATCAAAGCTTAAGTCCAGCGTTAGAAGCGCAAATTAAAAATTTATCTGAAGGTGATAAGCATACCTTTACCCTTGATGCTAAAGATGCTTTTGGAGAGTCGAACCCTGATGCGATTCATCATATGGATCGTAGCCGTTTCCCTGCAAACATGAAGTTAGAGCCTGGTGTTATTGTCAGTTTTTCTGGCCCAGGTGGCAGTGAGATTCCAGGGATTGTGCGTGAAACAATAGGTGATTCGATTACTGTAGATTTAAATCATCCATTGGCTGGGCATAAAATTACTTTTGAATTGGATGTTGTACAGGTCATCACGGAGTAAACATTACCTATGTTAAAAGTCGATCCTACTTCAGCTAAACTCAACATTTTATTAGCTAATCCACGGGGTTTTTGTGCGGGTGTTGATCGTGCAATTAGTATTGTTGAACGCGCTTTAGAGTTATTTGAACCACCGATTTATGTACGTCACGAGGTCGTGCATAATCGCTATGTGGTGCAAAATTTAAAAGATCGTGGGGCGATATTTGTTGAAGAGCTAGAACAAGTGCCCGATAACTCAATTGTTATTTTCAGTGCTCACGGTGTTTCTCAAGCTGTAAGAAAAGAAGCTAAACACCGTGGTTTGAAAGTGTTTGATGCCACTTGTCCTTTAGTGACGAAAGTACATTTGCAAGTGACTCGAGCAAGCCGCAAAGGTATTGAATGTATTTTAATTGGCCATGAGGGTCACCCTGAAGTAGAAGGGACCATGGGACAATACGATAATGATCAGGGCGGCGTTTATTTAATTGAGTCACCTGAAGATGTCGCAGCATTGTCGGTTAAAAATGCTGATAATTTATGTTTTGTGACCCAAACAACCTTATCTGTCGACGATACGCTGGATATTATTGCCGCGTTACAAAAACGCTTTCCTTCCATTGAAGGGCCTAGAAAAGATGACATTTGCTATGCAACTCAAAATCGTCAAGATGCAGTGAGAAGCCTTTCTGCGCAAGTTGATTTATTGATTGTTGTTGGTTCTAAAAATAGCTCTAACTCAAACAGATTGAGAGAGCTGGCTGAAAAAACTGGTACTCAGGCTTACCTAGTGGATACAGCAGCAGATGTAGATCCTAGTTGGTTTAAAGATGTATCTAAGGTTGCAGTTACTGCCGGAGCTTCAGCACCAGAGGTACTGGTTCAGCAAGTTGTCAATGCAATTGCTGAGCATGCACCGAGTGCGATTACCGAAGTTGAAGGACGTAAAGAAGACATCGTTTTTGCTGTTCCTGCCGAGTTAAGGTAGCGTTAACGCTTTTTCTCAACCATACTGTACTGAATAAACCCGTAGCTTTAAGTTACGGGTTTTTTTGTGCTTAAAATTTAATCGGAGTATAGTTGTTGTTAATAATCGCTTTGCGGAAACGTAAACAGATTAAACTAGATTGTTACTAACTTGTAAGTTAGAATTATTTATCTACACATACGCTATAAGTTATAGATTTTTAAGCTTAAAACGTTAATTTTGAGGTCAGAAACATGACGATTGTCGAAGGCTTGACATATGCAGGTTAAAGTTAAAGGATTCTCTTTAATCGAGGTTATGGTCTCACTGGTTATTTTAGTGATAGGCCTTATTGGTATTTTTAATTTACACATAGTGGCTAAACAAGGCAGCTTTGAGTCTTTTCAACAAACTCAAGCATCTTATTATGCCAATGATATTGTTAACAGAATGCGAATGAATCCATCTGAGCTTAACAACTATGAAGGAACCTATAACGGAGGTACATCGGCGCCGACTAAAGCCTGTGATGTGGGAATTGGTGGTAATACTATTTGCACTAATATTGAAACCCGTTTATGGGATATTTACCAGTGGGAGCGCTCGTTTCAAGGTGAAAATGAAAAGTCTTCTGGTGCTAATGTCGGTGGTCTAGACTCTACCACAGCGTGTATTAATATTAATGACCGAGATGTCACCGTTGTTATGACGTGGCGCGGTATTCGAGCTTCAACTGATGGATTAAGCGAGGGCAGTACTTTTGCAAAAAGTTGTGGCACATCAAGTAATCGGCGTCGTGCGTTAGTTATTAATACCGCGATTTTGTAAGGTAAAAAAATGCCAAAAAAATTAACATTACAAACGGGTTTATCGCTTGTTGAATTAATGGTAGCCATGTTGATCAGCTTGTTTTTATCAGCGGGTCTTTTTAGCATGTTTAGTATGTCATCAAGCAATGTGACCACGACAAGCCAATTTAACCAATTACAAGAAAATGGCCGTATCGCATTAGCTATTATGGAAAGAGATATTAGTCAGTTAGGTTTTACTGGTGATATAACAGGCACTGATTTTACTGTTGGGGTTAATACTATTATATCTGCGACTGCCGTACCAAATGATTGTGTTGGTGCCGGTGTCAATAATGCGAGCTTTCCTATTAACCAGCCATCTCACTTTAGGCGCTTATGGGGTTATGAGGCCGGTGTGAGCGGCGAGAGTTTTACCTGTATTACCCCAAAGGCGAAGACTGATGTTATACAAATGAAGCGTCTTGTTGGTCCGTCCGTTTTACCTGCTAATATTAATCCAACTCGTTATTATGCCGCTTCAACATCTACCCAAATTGAAATTTTTAATGGCAATGCTGTTCCACCTACACTAATGAACAGCCGTATTTGGGAGTATCAGCATCATATTTACTATATTGAAAATGATGGCGATATTCCAATATTAAAGCGGCGGACACTTTCAATTGGCAACGGGATGAATAACGATGAACAATTAGTCGAAGGAATAGAAAATATGCGTATTTTGTATGGCTTTGACAATAATGGTGATGACACTGCAGACAGTTATATGCCAGTACAGAATGTCACGACACTGATGTGGGATAATGCATTTTTTCAGCGTTTGGTGTCTCTTCGGGTTTATCTGTTAGTACGAGGCACTCAAAAAGACAGAAGTTACACTAATGATGTGACATATACTTTGGGTGATAAAACCATTGGTCCGCTTAATGATAACTATCGTCGAAAGGTCGTTTCCACAACTATCGTATTAGAGAATCCAGTTCTGATTAGGAATTAATCATCTAGTTAGTAAGTATATTTAGGTAAAAGCAATGCAAAATTCAATAAAAAAGCAGCAAGGAGTAGTATTATTCTTCTCTTTGATCATTTTGGTCATAATGACGGTTATTGGTGTAGCGCTTGCAGTTAACTCTACCCAGTCATTGCGTATGGCAGGTGCTGGCTCTGAGCGAATAGAAGCCATGATGTCAGTTCAAGGCGCACAGGTAAAAGTAATCGCCGATAATGAAGGCGCTGTAATGAGCGCTATGAGTGTCGTCACTGTACTAAATGATGCGGCATTAGGCGTGACCAATACTATTACCCCTATGTCAGCAGGGGATGTTGACTGCCAACGCAGTATGAAAGCTAACTCGGGTACTTCGCTAATATGCCGACGTTTTGAAGTATCTAGTAATGCCAGTTTTGGTCGCAGTAATTTAGGGCAAGTTACTGTTATTTTAGGCTTTGAACAAGAAATGTTACCTTAGGAGCTAATTATGATAAAGCTAATATCGTTTTCATCGTTATTTGCGGTACTTTGCTTATCTGCCAATAGCTTCGCAGATGACACTGAACTGTATGTTTTTGAGTCGACAGCACGATCAGGTTCACGACCCCAGGTACTCATTATATTTGATACCTCGGGCAGTATGGACAGTAACTTTAAAACGGATACACCTTATGTTCGAGGTGATGAAAATGTCGATAAAGGGGGAACATTAAAACCTAAGACTAAGTTATTTTATACTCGTAGCAGTAGTAATATCCCTAACTCTTCTAGCAAGCAATTCTTTTTACACGAAGTTAATGGTTGTGATGTTGGCGAAAAGTATCTTCAAGACTACGGTATGTTTACAGGTTATATACGTGAACATAAATACGTTGGAGAGAACGGTACATGGTCTGAAATACCGTTAACAGACGGTTCAGGTATTACTCAAGTCGATTGTTATGAGGATATCGCTGAAAAAAATTATTACAACAATAACACTAACTTCTGGGGCTTTCCAGTTGATGGGTTAGGAACAAGTGCAACTCCTATTCGTTATACTGCTGCAAACAACTCCTCAACACCAGCTCAAATTGATGATGCTGTAGCTAAAGCTAAACTAACTAATTTTGGTATTGGCCAGCCGATTACCTTATATACCGAAAAATACATAAATTGGTATCATAGTTCAAAAGTACAAAAAAACTATTCCCGTCTAGAAATTGCTCAACGAGTAATAGAAGATACTATTGTCACGACCCCGGGGTTGATTTTGGGCTTTCGGTATTTAACTATAATGATGGTAATAACCGTAATGGTGGGAGAATTGTTTATGGAATATCTCCTTCTAATGAAGCATCAAAAGACAAATTGTTGACAACCATAGGTGCATTTAAAGCCGAAACCTGGACACCATTGTGTGAAACCTTGTATGAGTCATATCGTTATTTTGGAGGGCTAGGTGTTTATTTTGGTGATGATGACTCCAGTCGTAAACCTTCAAGGGATCCCTCTAGCGAATCAGAAGGTAAATACAAGTCACCTTTTGTGGGTAAACAATGTCAAGATAATGCTTATGTGATTTATGTAACGGATGGCGAGCCAACATATGATAATAATGCCGATGAACTTATATTAAAACTTGATGGCGTAACTGAAAAAAATAAAATTTATGGTAGTTATCTTCCAGCATTAGCCGGTTGGATGAATAAAAATGATGTTAACACCTCTGTTGATGGGGTCCAAACTGTTAGTACTTATACGATTGGCTTTAGTTCTGGTGCTGATAGCGCAGCGCCTATATTAAAAGAAACCGCATTGCGTGGCGGTGGCGCATATTATTCTGCGAAAGATGCACAAAAATTGCAGGAAGCATTACAACAAATTTTCTCAAATATTTTAGAGGTTAACTCGAGTTTTACTTCGCCTTCTATTGCAAGTAATAATTTTGATAGAACCCAAACCCTTGATTCTGTTTACTATGCAATGTTTTTGCCTAATAAAGGGCCTCGTTGGTTAGGTAACTTGAAAAAGTTCAAAGTAACTGGCAGTGGTGATGTTGTTGATCAATCAGGAAATAACGCCATTGATGATGATGGTAATCTAAAATCCTCAGCCTGTTCATATTGGACTTCAAAAGCTGTTTGTGATGCGACAAGTGGTGGTGGCGATGGCAATAATGTTGCTATTGGTGGTGCTTCATTAATGCTTCAAAATACAACCACTAGAACCTTGTATAGTAACTTTGGTTCCGGTGGTGCATTAAAGGCATTAACTAAAGCGAATGCAATAAATGGTGCAGGAATAGGTAATGAAGATGCACTCGCTCGTTTTATGGGAGTAGACAAATCCGAGTTAGATAAATTGTTTAAATGGACCCAGGGCATTGATGTCGATGATGAGGATAAAGACAAATCCACCTCAGATACGCGTGTTGATATTATGGGTGACCCTCTTCATTCAAAACCTTTGGCAATAAACTACGGTACAGCTGGTTCTCCTGATGTTCGTGTTATATTGGGGACAAACCAGGGTTTTATTCATATGTTTAAAGATAAAGGTAATACAGTAGAAGAGACTTGGGCATTTATGCCGCAAGAGCTATTACCTAATTTAAGAGAGTTACGCGCCAATATTCCAACAGGTGTCCACTCTGTATACGGAATGGATAGTCCTTCAGTTGCCTATGTTAAACGCAATGCTTCTGGTGTAGTAGAAAAAGCCTGGTTATTTACCGGTATGCGCCGTGGTGGTAAGTCATATTATGCCCTTAATATCACCGACCCAGATAAGCCATCATTTATGTGGAAAGTCAGTCCAGATTCTGCGGGTATGAGTGATATGGGCCAGTCTTGGGCTGAGCCTGTTGTTACGTTTATTCCAGGTTTGCCTGCAGGTAATACAACTCCTGCTAATGCGTTACCGGTAGTTATAATTGGTGGCGGCTATAATCCATCAACAAAAGATGGTGCAGGCGTTGGCCAGGATGATACTAATGGTCGTGGAGTGTATATTCTGAATGCAGAAACAGGTGCGCTGGTACATCACTTTGGCGTAGCGGGCGGTACCAATAAAACTAAACTTGATGGTATTGTTGATAGTATTCCCAACAGTGTTGCTGTGCTAGATAGTAATAATGATAGATTGACAGACCGAATATATGCAACCGACACTGGTGCTAATGTGTGGCGAATGGATCTTCCCAGTGCCTCACCAGACAGCACCACAGTGCCTTGGACCGCATTTAAGTTTGCAAGTTTAGGTGGAACCTCTCAAGCCAATGACCGTCGTTTTTTTGCAGAACCAGCAGTCGCTCAAACGGTATTTACTAATATATCTGAAGTCACAGTGACTCCAACAACAGGACCGTCAGTGACAACACGTACCTATCAAAACGTACCTTATGACGCTGTTACTATTGGTAGCGGTCATCGACCACATCCTCTTGATAAGTCGCGTTCAGATAAGTTTTTTGTCCTACAGGATAGAAATGTCGTGAGTAAGTCTTTTACCGGGACAGCAGGTAATACGGTTCCTGTTACTTTAGGGCTATCGAACCTTTACAATGTGTCTTCAGCAGCCCCTGTAACAGAAGATGAAAATGTTGCGTTTGGTAAGATGCGGGGTTGGTATTATAACTTTGGTGCGACGGGTGAAAAGAGTTTGTCTGCATCAACGATTATTCAAGGGCGCGTGTTCTTCACATCATACGTACCAGGAGATACAACATCTGCTAATCAATGTTTAGTATCAGGTAAAGGTCGCCTATATGGTTTTGATTTGCATAAAGGTACTCGCTCATATACGAAAGAGTTTATGGAAATGGGCGCTCGTGTTCCGGATACGCCACAGCTGGTTATTCCACCTAATGGTGAAGATGACAGTTACATGTACCTTATCGGTATTGGCAACGCGGGAGAGCAAATGGAGAAAATAAAAGATCCTCTAAACCCTAATCCAGACGGCTGCCAAGCTGGTGATGAAAAATGCATTGGTGCAGGACCAGGCGTAAACAAGATTTATTACCATATTGACGAGTAAAGTTAATGAAAATAACAAATGGTTTTACCCTTATAGAGATCATGATTGCCGTAGTTATAGTGGGTATTTTGGCATCTATCGCATACCCTAGTTATACTCAGTTTGTCGCTAAGGGCGCGCGAGCTGACGGTGTAGCGGGTCTGATGAGTGCAGCAAACAGGCAAGAACAATATTATCTGGATAATAAAAAGTATACCGATGATATGAGTAAGTTAGGTTTAGGAGCTGATCCCTGGATAGTGGATAACAAGTTTTATTCAATTGACGCTGTTGTGGTAAATAATACTAATTTTACATTAACCGCAACAGCACTGGGAACCCAGGCTACTCGAGATTCAGCTTGCGCTTCAATTACCTTAAATTCTACAGGAAATAAATTACCTAAGGAGTGTTGGAAATGAAGTTATTACCTTTATTTATCGTTGGTTTAACATTCAGTATTACTGCGTATGGTGATGAGTTACCTATAACCTATAAATGTTTTATTGAAACTCAGCACGGTGCAGATATTGCGAATTTTAGTTGGTTAGAAAATGACTTGGTAAAAGAGCAGGCTGCTATATTAACTCAGGATGTCAGCACTATGACAGGTAAGCGCGGTGTTGTAAGGCATATTGACGAATGTGTAAAACTCGATCAAAAGTTCAAGTCTAAAATAGCCAATAAAATAGATCAAGAAATCACTCAATAGTTTATAGTGTTAACTGTATGATTTGATAAGGTAACCAGAGTTTAACTTGGTTACCTTTTTAATTACAGTTTACACTAGTAGTAATAGCTGAAATACGACCTGAAACCCCAATAGCTATCCCTTTAGAGTCCGGATTGCTTTTATCCCCTGGGCAATAAATAATACTGCCAGTTTGAGCCTGATTCATTAACCCATCGGCATTAAATGTGTAACGTGATAACGTTGACTTGATAAAGTCATTACTGTCTACAGCATCGACGGTGCGTAAAATAGTGTCCTGTACACCATTATTATTTTCCAGTGTTCCCAATACCCCATTGTCAATAAATACACTAAACCCTTTAGTCCAGTCTGAGCCACAACTTGTACCATTAAATGGGCATATTGAGACTCTGCTACCATAGCTAACGGCTTGGCTACGGGCGAATAATATAGTGGATTCAATATTACTGATAACGCCTCTGGCGCGTTGTCCCTCGTACATGGATACTAATGATGGTACTGCAACAGTCATTAGTATGCCTGCGACGACGACAGTCACCATTAGTTCAACGAGGGTAAATCCTTTAGTGGCTAATTTCATTTTATTATCCTTGGTCATATGTATTCAGTATAACCAAGAGATCAATGAAATTCAGCGATTTATTCTATTCACGTAAATTTAAGTTGAACGTTAGGGTTTACAGGCAATATTTTTCTTAGTGGAAAATCTGACTCTGCCCGCTTGATTGATAATAATTGCTTTAGAGTAAGGGCTATCAAATGTTTCAGGACAATATGTTAGTGTACCATTTGTTCCTGATGCTAGACCGTCAGGCTGGTACCGTAAGGCTTTTCGGTTATATTGTATGATATCTTCTTTATGGAACTGGCTGACTTCTTGAATGATGATATCTTGGCCATCTAACTCATTCTTTTTTCCTGAATCAGTAAAGATTGAAAAGCCGGTATGCCAGTTATTACCGCATTTTCCTTGATATAAAGGACAAACCGTAATTCTTACGCCATAACTAATCGCCATGTTTCGAGCAAACTGCATAGATTGCTGAATAGTTCTGATATTACTGTCGACTCTTATTTGTTGCTGTAGTGATTTAAACGAGGGAAAGGCGATAACAGATAGTAGGCTAGTGATCATGACAGTGGTCATTAATTCAATAAGATTAAAACCTAAATGGCGTTGATATAACATCATAATAAACTCATCCTTGATTTATCAGTATGTCGCTCCCTGCGACGTCTGGCTAAACTATAGTCAAAAAATGGCTTTTTGCTTAGAATAAATCAATTTAAAAATAAGTCTAAAATGCAGCAGAAACTTACCTCAGTTTCGAGTAAGATATTCGATAGCGATATAAATTAATATAAACTGTAAAAGTTACATCATCTTAGGTAATTAAATTAACCTATTCAGCCCTTTTAGGAGTGATTAAATGAAGAAAGTAGAAGCCATTATTAAGCCATTTAAATTAGATGATGTGCGCGAATCACTCGCTGAAATTGGTATTACAGGTATGACAGTGTCTGAAGTCAAAGGCTTTGGCCGTCAAAAAGGGCATACTGAGCTATATCGTGGTGCTGAGTATATGGTCGATTTTTTACCGAAAGTAAAAATTGAGCTAGTTATACAAGATGAATTACTTGAGCAAGCTATCGATGTAATTGTTGATACGGCTCGAACAGGAAAAATTGGTGACGGTAAAATATTTGTCACCGATGTAGAGCGAGTTATCCGAATTCGTACCGGTGAAGAAAACGAAGAAGCTGTGTAAATTAAGGCCGTTATGGCCTTTTTTATTGGCTGAGTTTTCTGTTAGTCACTCTAGATTGTTATGAATTTTTATTGTTGGTATTTAATAGGGTTATGTAATGACTCAAAAAATTGTAATCGTAGGCGGTGGGGCTGCTGGTTTAGCATTAGCTTCTCGATTAGGTCGAAAATTTGGCCGTAATAAAAAGCTTGAAGTCTGTTTAATTGATAAAAGTACCATTCATATTTGGAAACCCAAATTGCATGAAGTCGCGGTAGGGGTGATAGATCAATCTATCGAAGGCCTGCAGTATCGCGATCATGGCTTAAAAAATGGTTATCAATATATTCGGGGCAGTATTGAAAATTGCCATCCAGATCAAAAGTGTATTTATTTAGCGCCAGTATTAAATGATGAAAATGAAGTTATTATCCCACAGCGTAAAGTTGAATATGATTACTTAGTGCTCGCATTAGGAGGTGTATCTAACAGTTTTAATACTTTAGGTGCAGAGAAAAACTGTATCTTCTTAGACAGTTTAGAAAGTGCTAATCGTTTTCATGACAAGTTGTTAGATGCGCTATTGCAACTCAACGAGACGCAGACGCACCTTAGCATAGGTATTGTAGGAGCAGGCGCAACGGGTGTTGAATTAGCCGCTGAGCTACATCATGTTATAGAGTCGGTCACTCAATATGGTTATGCCAATATTTCAAAGCAGCACTTAGAGATCCATCTAATTGAGGCCGCCGATAAAGTGTTGCCACAGTTGCCTGAACGAGTCAGTTTTCGTGCTCAAGCTGTGTTAGCCAAATTGGGTATTAAACTGCACTTAGCAGTGCAAGTAAAAGAAGTGACTAAATCAGGCTTTATCACTGCGACAGGTGAAACAATAAATGCCAATATCAAAGTCTGGGCAGCGGGTGTAAAAGGGCCTAAAGTGTTAGAAAACTTCACCGCATTACCGATTACCGCTCGAAACCAAATTGAAGTCGATGAATATATGAAAGTGAAGGGCGTAGACAATATCTATGCCTTAGGTGATTGTGCCCAGTTAATATTGGGTAATGGCAAGCCTGTGCCGCCAAGAGCTCAAGCCGCTGCACAAATGGCTGAAGCACTTTTTAGAAATATCAGTGCACAAATGAAACAGCAACAACAAAAAGTGTTTGTCTATAAAGATTATGGCTCTTTAGTATCACTCAGTCGTTTTTCTGCAGTGGGTAATTTAATGGGGAACTTACGTACAGGAACATTTTTTGTTGAAGGACATTTGGCTCGCTTGATGTATATATCACTTTATCAGCGTCACCTTATTAGCTTATATGGTTGGTTCTCAGCATTTGTATATCGCTTAGCGCAAAGGTTATTGCGCTGGAAAAGACCTAAGCTTAAATTACATTAGTCTTTATAAATCGCGGATATAAAAAATGCCTTATTTATAAGGCATTTTTTATGCAGTAAAAGACACTTAACTGTCTCTAGATTGTGGTGATGAGGCAGAATCTCGGATCACTGGAGTTGGAGTGAACACCTTAAAGGTTTCTTTTCCCTGATCTTTGCGTTTATCAATCAATAATTGTGTCGCAATTTTTGCAATTTCAATATTGGGTTGATGCACAGTCGTTAGTTTCGGCCAGGTTTGACGTGAGAAAGGGCTATCTTCGAATCCTACGATGGATAAGTCGGTAGGTATATCTAATCCCGCGAGGCGTGCAGCAAACAGCGCGCCAGCCGCTATTTCATCGTTACAGGCAACAATGGCAGAGGGCCTATTTTTCATAGCGATCAATTTATTCGCGCCTTCAACACCGGATTCAAAAGAGTATTTCCCGTCTAATACCCAGTTTTCGTTAACGGTTAAATTATTTTTCTCTATAGCTTGTTTGAAGCCATGTAGTCGCTCTTTTGTTGATGCATGTTGATGATCGCCACTTAAAAAACCAATATGTTGATGGCCAAGATTTATCAAATGTTGGGTTATTTCAACCGCTCCGTGTTTGTCGTTAACTAATACAGTTAAACCTTTATCACCTTTGATCTGTTCACCTGCGATGATTCTGACGTAATTAGCATTAATTTTATCTAGTGCCGCTAAAATATTAGGATCTTCTGACATCGGCGGGGTTAACACTAATCCTGCTAATCGAGAATGTTTCACCATACTAGTGAGTTCTTCACAAATTGTTGCCGATTTAGCATTACAAGGGTGAATGAGCAGTTCAAACCCCCTATCTTTACAAGCCGATAAAATACCATTTTGCATATCAATAATATAATAAGCATTTGGATTGTCATAGATGAAGCAGATGACATATGAACTTGTACTGGCTAAATTTCTAGCTGCAACATTAGGTTGATAATTTAATGCACTAATAGCTTGATTGACTTTATCTATTGTTGCTTGTTTTACCGAAGGTTCCTTGTTGGTGACCCTTGATACTGTTTTTATAGAGACGCCTGCATATTTAGCCACGTCATTAATGGTTACTTTCATGTGAAAATTAACTCTTATTCAGGCGAAATCCAATTAACTGATCCCCCGTAACAGATCAGCTAAAAAGGTTATTTATCTGTCAATAGTGCGAGTTTTTAAATAAATAGGCAATCATCAATTTATAACGGGTAGGATCTGTCCTATTTTAAAAGGGTAACAGAGTGTGATTTTTACATTACGTTTACATTCTTTACTGTTTTGTTTTATATAAGGTTATTTGATGTTTAGTCTGTTTATCAGACAAAATTACAGTAAAAAATAGCGCGAATAGTTATTTTGTTGTGGCGTGACTGTTAATTTTTGTGTAATCTTTGCTCTAGACATGACAGCGTTGTCATTCCGTCGGAATGGTTATGAACTCTAAAACGATAATAAAGTTATGGAAGGGGAAAAAAAGATGCGACCATCTACCTTTAAAAAAAATGTACTAGCGACTAACATCGCAATTCTACTTGGCAGTCTTGTATCTGTTGGCGCTTATGCTGCAGATGAAGCTGTTACTGACGATAACATTGAGAAAATTGAAGTACGTGGTATGCGTGCATCGATGAAAGCTTCTGTTAATGAGAAGCGTTTTTCAAATTCAGTTGTTGATGCTGTGACAGCGGAAGATATCGGTAAATTCCCTGATGGTGATGTAGGTGAATCATTAGGCCGTATCCCTGGTGTTGCTGTTAACCGTCAGTTTGGTCAAGGCCAACAAGTTTCAATCCGTGGTGCATCAAGCCAATTGACTAGTACACTACTCAATGGTCACTCAGTTGCTTCAACAGGCTGGTTTGATCAACAAGCGATTGACCGTAGCTTTAACTATTCTTTATTACCACCTCAAATGGTAAGTGGTATTGAAGTATATAAGTCTTCACAAGCTGATTTACCTGAAGGTGGTATCGGCGGTACAGTTATCGTTAAAACACGTAAACCGTTAGATTTAGATGCCAATACTGCATTTATCAGCGCTAAAGGTGATTACGGTACAATTTCAGAAGAAACTGATCCTGAGTTATCTGGCTTATATAGCTGGAAAAATGAAGATGAAAACTTTGGTTTCTTAATCTCTGGTGCAGGTGCTAATACACAGTATCAACGTAACGGTATTGAAACACTATTAGGTTGGGGGGAAATTGTTCCTTCAACATTCCAACAAGACCGTGAACGTACAGCATTAAACGTTGCTGCTCAATACAGAGCAAGTGATGCATTAGAATTTGGCTTAACCTATACAGGTTTAAGCTTAAAGGCGAACAACACAAACACCTCGATATTTTTATTCCCGACTCAACAAGGTGAAAGTACTTGTAACCAAACAAATGCTGCGGGTGTATGTACAGACATCACTCACTCAGGTGTTGGAGGGTTTGCTTGGAACCAAGCTTGGGCTCGTGAAGCTGAAATGAACTCAGATACCATTGATTTTGATTTCACTTACAACAACGATAATTTTAAACTTGAAGGCCGTGTAGGTAATACTACTGCTGACGGTGGCACTAGCTTAACATCTAACTACGGTGGCTCTATTGGGCAGCCTGGTGATTTCGCTGGTCACTATGATGCGACGGGTAAGATTATTGATATTGATATCGCTAAGAAAAACTTTGATGCCAGTGATTATAATGATCAACTATCAGGTGCTGGTTGGGCGTTAAAGAAACAGCCTAACACAGATGAAGAAACCTATGCCCAATTTGATATTACTGTACCAACAGATTTAGGTGCCATTTCATCGATTAAAACTGGGGTACGCTATGCAGACCATAGCGTAACTCAAGAAACTGATGCTGCCATTGTGGGTGATATCGCGGTTCGTGATGCATCATATTATTATGATGGCACTATGAGTTCAGGTGCAGGTTTTACTTTGCCTAGACCAAACTTTGATAACATGATCAATGATGCTAAAGCCGCAATTGAAGGCTTTACACGTGATAAATCTGGTTACGGCACATTGAACGAAGAGAACCTTTCTTTGTATGCAATGGCTAACTTCGAGGCTGAAGGTATCCGTGGTAACTTTGGTTTACGATATATTTCTACTGATGTTGAATCAGATTATTATGATTTAAGCAGCACGGGTCAGTTTGCTGATACATTGTCTACCGACTCATCAAGCTACAGTGACGTGCTACCAAGCATTAACGTTGCATTTGACCTAGCACCAGACTTAATTTTACGCACCTCAGCATCTCAGGTTATTTCTCGTCCTAACTATGCAGAATTGTTTGCGACTTCTAGCTTACCTGGCTTAAATGATGGTACGCCAAGTAATGAAAAGCTTAACCGTGGTTCAGTGTCATTAGACCCGTTTAAAGCTTCTCAAGCTGATTTAAGCTTAGAGTGGTACTTCAGTGATTCAGGCTTAGCCGCGGCAACATACTTTATTAAAGATGTTAGTTCGTTTATTTCTACTCGTCAGAAGTTAAATCAACAAATTGGTATTAATGATAATGATTTAATTGCTCAAGGTGGCAGTGCTTGTGGAGTTGGCGTGTATGACTGCTGGACTGTCAGCGAGAAGTACAATGCTAACGGTGGCCGTATTGAAGGGCTTGAATTACAACTTCAAGATTCTTATGACAATGGTTTAGGTTACTCTGTTAACTATACTTATGCTGATGCAGGTTCACCTTCAGAAAACTACCCTGATCAAATGGGGGTGTTCTCTGATTCTTCTAAGCACACTGTTAACTTAGTCGGTTATTATGAAATGGATGCCTTCTCTGCCCGTTTAGCTTATAACTGGCGCAGCGAGTACATGATGCGTGAATTACCATATTTCTATGGTAACCGCCAACATCAAGACTATGGCACACTTGATTTAAGCACCACTTATAGTGTGACAGAGTGGATGGATATTACGTTTGAAGCAGTTAACTTAACTGAAGAAGACAGTATTCAAACAGGTGTTTCGCCATTAAGTGCTGAAGTTATCCCTGAGTTCAAAGCTGATTACCCAGTTTGGAGCTTTGAAGGTGAAGCACGTTATAAAGTGGGTGTAGCGTTCCGTTTCTAATCAAGTAACCGAGTTGATTATAAAACTTTAAAGCCCAGCCTATGCTGGGCTTTTTATTATATATTGAGGTGCAATATGAATATTCAATCAGTTGCGATTATTGGCGGTGGTACCGCTGGCTGGTTAGCGGCTAATCATCTTGGTAAGGCATTACTTAATAAGAATGTATCAATTACCTTAATTGAGTCGCCTGATATCCCCACCATTGGTGTAGGTGAGGGAACCGTTCCTAGCATACGTAAAACATTACAAAGCTTTGGCATTAGTGAAACTGAATTTATTAAGCGCTGTGATGTGACATTTAAGCAGTCGATTAAATTTCAAAACTGGTTAGATAAAAATTACCATGGAAATAACAACTTCTATCACCATCTTTTTGACCCACCTAGTCCAATGGGCGATGACTTATCTGATTTTTGGCTTCAAGGCTCAACTAAAGCTTATGCCGATTTTGTGTCAAGCCAACATGCTGTTTGTGAAGCTAATCTTGCGCCTAAATTGATCACCACTCCCGAGTATCAAGCTGTACAAGGCTATGCATATCATCTTAATGCGGCCAAATTTGCATTACTACTTGCTGACAATGCAAAACAAAAATTCGCCGTTAAGCACATTAAAGCGAATGTATTGGGTACCCGTTTACACCAAGATGGCAGTATTGATGAATTAGTATTGGATTCATGTGATGAGCAGAAATTTGATTTTTATATTGATTGCAGCGGCTTTGAATCAATACTGCTAGCTAAAGCATTAAAGGTTCCCTTTGTTGACAAATCACAGCAGCTGTTTATTAATAAAGCGATTGTTGTACAAGTCCCTACAGAACCTGAAGCGATTATTCCACCTTATACCAAAGCAACAGCACATCAAGCGGGTTGGATTTGGGACATTGCCTTATCAAATCGTCGTGGCATTGGTTTAGTGTATTCCAATGCACATCTAGAGGATGAACAAGCTGAACAAAAGTTAAATCGTTACCTTAATGGGCGGCTAGATCAATACACTTACCGTACTATTCCGATGCAAGTGGGTTATCGACAACAATTTTGGGCAAAAAACTGTGTTGGACTTGGCTTAGCTCAAGGCTTTTTAGAGCCGATTGAAGCGACTTCAATTATGTTAACTGATTTTTCTGCTGGGTATTTAGCGAGTCGTTTCCCTACTGATAGTCATCAATGCGAGAGTTTATCAGTGCGCTTTAATCACACGATGATATATGCCTGGGAGAGGGTAGTAGAGTTCGCTAAAATGCATTACTGCTTATCCGATAGGACGGATTCTGACTTTTGGATGGACAATAAAGACACTAACACCATTCCACAAGGCCTACAGCAAAAGTTAGCTTTATGGCAGCAATATAGCCCATTAAGCGAAGATTTATTTTCAAAGTTTGAAGTATTTAATGTCGAAAACTACCTCTATGTATTATATGGAATGAAGTACATAACCAAAGCACCTCAATTAACCCCTAAATCAGTCCAAGTAGCTCAACGGCATGCAGCGCAGATAGCATTAAGAGGTCAAAAGTTGACTGAAAGTTTACCGGGGCATAGAGAATTATTGCAAAAAATTCACCAATATGGATTGCAAAAAATCTAAAAAGAATTCTTTTTGGTGGATATTTGAGCGGTTAACACCTTGTTATCTGGATAAGCTCAGTTCCCGCTTGAAAAAGTTGAGTATCTTGGTAGTTTCAAGTACTCATTTATTTTAAACATATTATAACAAGCCACAAAAGTTGTTATTACCACAACCCTATTTAACGAGAAGCGCCTCAAGGAGCCAAGATGTCTAACCAAATTACTCTACTCGATCATGCCAAACACGGTGATCTGAAAATCATTGCTAGCGATTTTTCTCATGTTGTAGATCAGCATATTGTACCAGTCACTTTACATGAGATTGCTAGAGCGGCAACTGAGTATCCAATCGTTTTTGTTAAGAACAATGATACCGGTGAGTTTCAATCTGTTGCCATGTTAGGTTTGAAGCCAGGTCAAAACTTAAGTGTTAAAGACGGTAAGTGGTTAGGTTTGTATATCCCCGCAGTGGTTCGTGACTATCCATTAGGCTTAATCTTAAACCCGGATGTTAAGGATAAAGTCTGGATTGGGGTTCGTGAAGAAGCCAAAGATATCAGTAAAACCGATGGGCAAGCGTTATTTGAAGGTGAGCAAGAAACGCCATTTTTAGAGTCACGTAAAAAGGCACTAATTGCACATTATGAAGAGGATCAAGCTACACGTGGTATTTTAGGTTTCTTAGCAGAAAAAGAACTACTTGTAAGCCAAACTCTTACGGTTGATGTTGCCGGTGAAAAACGCAATATTAATGGTCTATATTTGATTGATGAACAGAAACTAAATCAACTTGCAGACGAAGACTTTTTAGAGCTTAAAAAGCGTGGGTTATTAGGCCCAATTTTTGGTCATCTAGGTTCGTTAAACCAAGTTAATCGTTTAGCACGTATGGAAGTATTAGGACGTTAAATTTTAATGTTGATCATAATATGGCGCAGATTAAGGCGCCATATTTAGTTTATACCTGTCTAAAACCCTGCAAGTAGACTTCAGTTAATACAATAAGCCTATTGAGCTAAGCGATAAACAGCATTACCGTTCCCGTTAAGATTATCCATATCGCAAAAAATAGCTTAAGTTTCATAACAGAAAAAAACAGTGCGACCCGTTTAGCTATCAACCCTCCGATTAATGCCCCCGGCCCTGCAAAAAGTAATACTTCAAAATTGGCTAATGAGTCTGGACTTAGGGTGATTGGCGTTGCCGACCAAACGGTTACAGCGCTGACAACCACGCCTACCGCGATTGACAATTTGGTGCAGTACCCTCGAAGCATTAAGTAAATAACCGCTATTTCACCTACGCCAACAGATAACCAAGCAGTAATAATACCGCCGATAAAGCCTATACCACACAAGATGGCACAGTCTAATAGAGGTTTGCCTCCAAATTGAGTTGTGACATCGCTGCTCGGTTTCTTTAGGCTATTCAAAATGATAATACTGCCTAAAATGATTGAGAAAAGGCTAAAGCTAGTATGTAAAGATGCCGGAGCATTGATGTGCATTATTTTACTACACCATAGGCCAGCGATAGAGAATATTGAACAACAGGTGATCATGGTTATGAAGCCATGCCAGGTTTTATTATGATGATGTTGTTTTATATAATGATGACACCAGGTTAGTGCGCCGGCTGTCATGCCAAAACATTGGACCAGAAATGAAGTAGATATGGCTTCTTCGGGACTAAATCCTAATGTAGAAAATGCTGGAATAAATATAACTCCACCTCCAGCGCCAGTAGCACTAGCAAATACTGCACCGCATATGCCTAGCAAAACAAAAAAGCTATTATTGATTAATAACTGTGCAATATTAGGAGTATACCAAGCCCATAATAACCAAAAGCTAAATAAGATAAATGCAGCAATCAAGCTGGGACGGGGCATTTTAGCAACCAAACGATTTATTAGCATATAAAACAAACTACTGCTCCAAGGAAAGAGGCTTAATCCTATCAGTGTGTTGATGACCTGTCATCGTACTATGTTAATAATTTGTAGTATTTAAAATATGACAAAAATAATTTAACATGCTGATTAATATTAAGTTAATCGTTTTTTAATCTTGAGTTAATAAAAATATGTCAAAAAGATGTAGATCTTACGCCATTTATTAGGTAAGTTAGTAAATGACAGCGTTGTCATTGGTTGTTGATAACGTTGTTATTTAAGGTCAACATGAAGAGGAAGAGGTCTCCAATTCATGGGTGATAATGATTACTCGGTCGGGCGAGGTATCATTATCCATTTTAATATACTTTTAGTCTCTCCCCAGAAACGAGTATAGGCTGGGTACATGTCTTAACTGATTTATGTCCCAGCTTTTTTTTCCTTAAATTTAACATTGAACATTTATCAAGCACTTATTTTACAAATTGGTGAGCTGAATCAAACCAGCAGGATACTATTTTATAGGCTGTACCCTAAACTCAGTATTTTTTTGGTTATGATATCAACCGACACACTCAATAAGCCCTAATAAAAACAAAATTTATAACGAGGACGCTATGAAAACGACTTGGGCGCTCAGTGCCATAATGATGTCATTAAGTTTGACTGCATGCTCTCCATCACCATCGACAACTTCGATACCAACCTCTCCAACAGCGGCTAGCTGGCAGCAGAACCATCTTGCAGAATTTGCAGATCAGCTTATCGTTA
Organism: Shewanella sp. OMA3-2; assembly: GCF_021513195.1. NCBI lineage: Bacteria > Pseudomonadati > Pseudomonadota > Gammaproteobacteria > Alteromonadales > Shewanellaceae > Shewanella > Shewanella sp. OMA3-2. The sequence continues at coordinate 1,595,558 of NZ_CP090974.1, forward strand.
AATACCGTTTAGTCTCCAACTTACCGGAAGAAGCCTGTCTTGCAGATGCTAAAGCAGATGAGCGTTGTTTTATTGCCGAAATTGATTTCATAAGTGAAAAAGATATGTTGCAAGGTGGTTGGGCAATATATTTCAGTCAATTGCGTCCAATTCAAGCAGTGCTTAACGATGAGTTTCATATCGAGCGTGTTAAAGGTGATCTTCATCGTTTAACACCAACTGATAAATTTACTGGTTTTAAAGCTGGGCAGGTAAAAACTTTACGTTTTCGCGGCGAGTTATGGCAATTGTCAGAAACTGACGCTATGCCGAATTACTACATAGTGGCTAAAGACGCTAAAGGTATTGAGTTAGCGCCACAGATCATAACTAGCACGCAAGTTCAGGTCGATGCTGACACAGGCATGGAAGTTCGCCCGTATGTTGAAGCATTTGTTGATGCTAAAAGACAGTATCAGCGCAGCGACAAAGATAAATTGGTTTGGGCAAAACCCGCGGTGTTATTTGAACACAATAAAGCGGTATCAGTTGAACCGACATTAACGGCTAATTCTTTATTGCCAACACCTCAAAAACAAACCCTGTTAGATAACGCTAAAGCGGTGTCTTTAGCTCAAGGGATCCAATTAAACACTCAAAGTTTAACTGATGCAAAATTGAATGCTGGTGACATTCAAGCGGCTTTAGCCCGTCTTGAACGTATCGGTGTGCCACAAACAGATAATGGTGTGCAAGTCTCATTTGCAGTGTTATCGCCAATTGAAAGCGTAAAAGTAGGCTCATACCAGTTAACGATTGCAGATACTGGCATTGTGATTAAAGCCGCCGATGCCAGTGGTTTTAGCTATGGTATAGCGTCAATAGCTTCCTTAATTAATGTGAATGATTTAACCATAAACGCTATGCAAATTGATGACAGCCCACGTTATCAATACCGTGGTATGCATGTTGATGTATCGCGTAATTTCCACAGTAAACAGTTTTTGTTAGATTTGCTTGATCAAATGGCAGCCTACAAGCTGAACAAATTACATTTGCATATGGGTGATGACGAAGGTTGGCGTTTAGAGATTGATGGCCTACCAGAGTTGACCGATATTGGCAGTAAACGATGCCATGATGTCACCGAATCAAGCTGCATTTTACCTCAACTAGGCAGTGGGCCTTTTGCTGAATCAAAAGTAAACGGTTACTACACAAAAGCTGACTATATCGACATTATTCAATATGCTGAAGCGCGCCAAATACAGGTTATTCCATCAATGGACATGCCAGGCCATTCACGTGCTGCGATTAAATCAATGGATGCTCGATACCGTAATTTCATGGCCAAGGGGGATGAGCAAGCGGCAAAAGAGTTCGTGCTAACAGACCCTGACGATACAACCCAGTATTCGTCGGTACAGCACTATGACGACAACACGTTAAACGTTTGTATGGAATCTACTTATCATTTTGTTGATAAGGTTATTACCGAAATAGCGGCTTTGCATAAGCAAGCGGGTCAGCCCTTAACCACTTATCATATTGGTGCAGATGAAACTGCAGGTGCTTGGTTAGCGTCACCTATTTGTCATGATTTTATTGCCAATAACCAATACGGTGTAACAGATATAAAGTTAGTGGGTCCTTACTTTATTGAGCGCGTAGCGAATATGTTGGCTAAAAAAGATATTCAACCCGCTGGTTGGAGTGATGGAATGAGCCATACAAAGCCAGCTAATATGCCATCTAACTCACAAAGTCATGTGTGGGATGTGGTGTCTCATAAAGGTTATCAGCGCGCTCATCAGCAAGTCAATAACGGTTGGACAACGATTCTGTCTAACCCTGAAGTGCTTTATTTTGATTTCCCTTATGAAGCAGACCCACAAGAACACGGTTACTATTGGGCGTCTAGAAGATTGAATAGCAAGCATATATTCAGTTTCATGCCAGGTAATTTACCTGCCAATGCAGAACAGTGGTTAGATATTGAAGGTCACCCGTTTGAGGCTGATGATCGTCCTCAAGTTGATGAGAATGGTAAACAAACCAGTGGGCCTATTATGACAGGCAAGGCCTTTGATGGCATTCAAGGTCAGTTATGGAGCGAAACATTACGCAGTGATCAAACCGTTGAGTATATGATTTACCCGAGATTACTAATGCTTGCAGAAAGAGCATGGAACAAACCTGAATGGGAAGTACCTTATCAGCATGCTGGCGCAGTATACAATCAAACTACACAGCATTTTAGTGTACAAATGAGACAGCAACAAGCTGCTGAATGGCAAAAAATGGCTAATCATTTGGGTCACAAAGAGTTAGCCAAACTTGATAAAGCGGGTATTGAATATCGAGTTCCTACAGTAGGCGCCATTATCAATGATGAAGGCGTACTCACGGCAAATGTTGCTTTCCCTGGACTGCAAATTGAATTCAAAGAGCATGGTAAAGTGTGGCAGTCTTACCTTAGCCCTGTTGCGGTTAAAGGTCAGGTTGAAGTGCGCGCTATTACACCTGATGGCAAGCGAAAAGGACGTACATTAGTTGTAAACTAGTTGTGGCCTTGTTAACTCATGAAGTCGTCAATAACGACAGTTTTGACGACTTTTTGTTTTATAATGTTAACTTTTTATATCATTATTATCATCCTATCCACTTGTTTTTTAATGACTATATTTTAAATTTAATTTAGTAAAACATTTTTATTCAAAAAATAAATGACAACGCTGTCATTTTAAGTGTAACATAGCCTTAACTTATTAGTTGGCTCAAATACAATCAAAAAACAGTAGCCATAAACTCAATACCGAGAGGAAAGTCATGGGTGAAAATCAGCTTAGTGATCCGCAGCTTTATATCGGCATTGATGGCGGTGGCAGTAAATGTCGTGCCACTATTTATAGTCATAACCATCAATTGTTAGGTACTGGCGTTGCGGGAAGAGCTAATCCCTTACATGGTTTAGAGCAAACTTTTAAATCGATCACTGAATCAACTCATCTTGCTCTGGCTGATGCAGGTCTCTCTACCGAGACTTGCAGTCAGCTTGTGGCGGGTTTAGGTTTGGCTGGCGTAAATGTTGGTCACTTTTATCAGCAGATTATTAATTGGCAACATCCGTTTAAAAGCATGTTTTTAACAACAGATCTTCATACCGCTTGTATTGGTGCTCATAACGGTGAAGACGGTGCGGTGATCATTACTGGTACAGGATCATGCGGATATGCCCATGTAGGTCATCAGAGTATCAGTTTAGGTGGCCATGGTTTTGCCCTTGGTGATAAAGGCAGTGGTGCCTGGCTTGGTTTAAAAGCCGCTGAGCATGTATTACTCGCCCTTGATGGGTTTGCAGCCAACACTCAACTAACACAAAAGTTACTGGCTCATTTCAATGTATCAGACGCTATCGGCTTGGTTGAAAATCTTGCTGGTAAGTCATCAAGTGTTTATGCCCAATTAGCGAGGTTAGTGATAGAAAGTGCCCATGACGGTGATGACGTTGCTAAAACTATTGTTAAAGATGGCGCTTGTTATATCAGTGAGCTTGCTCGACGACTTTTTAGCATTAATCCGAGCAGATTTTCAATGATTGGTGGACTAGCAGAACCCTTACTGCCTTGGATAGATGATGATGTTGCTAGTAAGGTTTCTCCTGCGCTTTCCTCGCCTGAATTTGGCGCGTGTTTATTTGCTCAAAAACAATTTAAAACCCAGTCGGTAGCTTAATAAAGTAGCGTCGATTTAATTGCCTAAAAACATGTAATTGAATCAAGCTAGTTTAAAAATGAGTTACTGGTAATGACATCACAATTTTGTATGAAGGTTTACTATGACAACTAATACCATAATGGAACAAGAAGCTCGCACTGCACCGCAAAAAATAGCTGAGCAACTAAAGGCGAATGAAAGCATTACAGAATTACTGGGTAAAAAGTTACGAGACTTTAAGCCGAAGTTTGTCATGATTGTTGGCCGAGGGTCGTCTGATCATGCTGGGGTGTTTGCTAAATACTTATTTGAAATAGAAGCGGGCATTCCAACATTTGCTGCAGCGCCTTCGGTTGCAAGCGTATATGGTAAAACATTACAGCTTGAAGGTGCTTTAGTGATTGTGATTTCACAATCTGGCCGCAGCCCTGACATTCTTGCTCAAGCAAGAATGGCTAAAAATGCTGGTGCTTACTGTGTTGCCTTAGTGAATGATGAAACAGCACCGATTAAAGATATTGTCGATGTAGTGGTGCCATTGCGCGCTGGCGAAGAGAAAGCGGTTGCAGCAACGAAAAGTTATTTAGCAACACTGTCTGCTATTTTACAAGTTGCCGCTAAATGGACCCAAAGTGAATCTTTAGCACAAGCGGTTGACTCGCTACCACAGGCATTGCAGACAGCTGTTGATGCAGAGCCGCAGCTCACTGCTGAGTCATTAGATGGAGTGAAAAACCTTGTGGTATTAGGGCGTGGTTTAGGCTATGCCGTGTCCAAAGAAATCGCCTTGAAAATGAAAGAGGTCTGTTCAATCCATGCTGAAGCGTTTAGCAGTGCTGAATTTTTACATGGCCCAGTCACCTTAGTTGAAAAAAAGCTGGCTATTGTAGATGTGTGTATTAATGATGAGTCTTACGCAAGCCATGTAGAGCAAATTGATAACGTTAAGCAACGTGGTGCAGATTTAGTTCATTTAAACCAAACTGCAGCGAATATTCATCCTCGTGTCGCACCTTTAGCATTATTACAACGTTTTTATATTGATGTTGCAGCGGTTGCCCTTGCTCGTGGTATTAATCCAGACCAACCTGCTGGGTTAAAGAAAGTGACACAAACACTGTAATACCTTCAATAAAACTAAAATAAAATGAGAGCATTATGAAACAAATTCTGATTGTTGAGCGATTATTCGATGGAGAACGTTTTCATCAAAATATGGCGGTGACTATCGAAGCTGGCTGTATTACTTCAGTGACACAAGCTGACGCTATGGATGATATTGAACCTAATACTATCTCTAAGCTAGCGGGTACGCTAACGCCAGGATTTGTTGATGTTCAAGTTAATGGCGGTGGCGGGGCACTGTTTAATGCTGAACCGAATGTTGAATGCATTGAAACTATTGGTCGTGCCCATGCAAGATTTGGCACGACGGGTTTTTTACCGACCTTAATCACAGATGATGTTGAAGTGATGGCGAAAGCTGCCGATGCGGTAGCCCTAGCTATTAAGCAAAATAAAGCCAGGGTGTTGGGCGTTCACTTTGAAGGGCCGCATTTGAGCATCCCTAAAAAAGGTGTTCATCCACAGCAATATATTCGCAGTATCAGTGATGAGGAGCTGGCTATATTTAGCCGCCAAGATCTTGGCATTAAAGTGGTTACCTTAGCGCCTGAAAACGTTTCAGCCCAAGTAATTAAAAGCTTAGTTAACGCTGGCGTAAGAGTCTGTCTTGGCCATTCTAACGCCGATTATGACACGGTTGTTGCCGCGCTTAACGCTGGCGCTACTGGCTTTACTCATTTATTTAATGCTATGTCAGCTTTAGGTTCACGCGAGCCTGGTATGGTTGGCGCGGCACTGGAAAGCCAAGATGCCTGGTGCGGTCTTATTGTCGATGGGCATCACGTACACAGCGCCGCAGCCAAAATAGCAATCAATGCTAAGCCGCGCGGTAAAATGATGTTAGTCACTGATGCTATGCCACCGGTTGGTATGAGTGAAGATGCGAGCTTTGAATTATTTGGTATAAAAGTGGTGCGTCAGGGGGACCGACTCAATGCAACAACCGGTGAGCTAGCGGGTTGTGTACTAGACATGGTTGGCGCAGTCAATAACACCGTTAGTATGCTGGGCTTATCTCATGGTGAAGCATTACGTATGGCATCGTTATATCCGGCCCAATTTCTGGGGTTACAAAATGACCTTGGTTTAGAGAGTTCCTCTGGTTTAGCAAATAATTCTAGCTTAGCAAAAAGTTCAGTTTCGCCTAATGGCTTAGGCTTGATTAAACCTGGATATAGAGCTGACTTGGTATTACTTAATCAAAAAAATCAGGTCAGTCGAACTTATATTGGCGGCAAAATAGTTTTTGCCCAGTAATCGACTCATCCGTTCAGTTTTTGCTTCTCGATAACAATAACAATAGAGGCCTGTATGCCTGTTAAGCCCACTGCGACAATAAATATTGAACAAACCAAGTCAGATAAGCCAAGGCTAAAATCTCTTGATGCTTTACGGGGTTTTGATATGTTTTGGATTATCGGTGGCGAGGGCTTATTTTCCGCCATGTTTGCGTTAACTGGCTGGGCTGGATGGCAGTTAGCCGCTGGGCAAATGCAGCATAGTCAATGGCATGGCTTCACCCTTTATGATTTAATTTTTCCTCTTTTTATTTTCTTATCAGGTGTCGCATTAGGTTTGTCGCCTAAGCGATTAGATAAACTACCTTACAAGCTACGCGCACCTTTATATAAACATGCCATAAAGCGTTTATTGTTGTTGATTTCTTTAGGGGTGCTTTATAACCATGGCTGGGGAACGGGAATTCCCGTCGATGCTGAACAAATTCGTTTCTCTAGTGTATTAGCCCGTATTGGTTTTGCTTGGTTTTTTGCGGCATTGCTAGTTTGGCATACCTCACTTCGAACTCAAATTTTTACCGCTTTAGGCATACTTGTTTTCTATTCATTATTATTGTGCTTTATGCCTTTTCCTGGTGGCCAAGCTGGTGTGTTCACTATGGATGGCAGCATCAATACTTATATAGACAGTGTGCTTCGCCCAAGTATTGCATATCAGTATAGAGCACTCGATCCTGAAGGCGTGTTATCAACCTTGCCTGCAGTGGTCAATGCGTTAGTCGGTGTTTTTGTGGGGCAATTTATTGTAAGACCGCACCATAAAGGCAATTGGGCAAAAGTGGTGACTATGGTGTTGTCAGCTTTGGTGTTGTTAGCCTTAGGTTGGTTGCTAAATCCCCTTATTCCAGTCAATAAAGATTTATGGACTCCAAGCTTTGTATTGGTTACCTCTGGTTGGAGTGTACTTTTTTTAGCATTATTTTATGCCATTATCGATGTGCTTAAATGGCAGAGATGGTCATTTGTATTTGCCGTGATAGGGACTAATGCCATTATTATTTACCTAGGTTCAAGTTTAATTGATTGGCAGTATATTACTCGCAGTGTGTTTGGTGGTGTTATTCAAGCATTTCCTTCTGCAGGTCAACCGCTTGTTGGCGTAGTGGGTTTAATCGCAGTGCAGTGGGTAATTCTGTTGTGGATGCATCGTCGTAATATATTTATCAGAATTTAAATTAAAGTTAGCATATTGTTGCTTTATAGTTAAATGACAGCGTTGTCTTAGTGGTGGATTTGTTCTATTATCGAACAAGATGGTTTATGTATGACTCAATTCATATTTAGACTGTTAAGACCCAAAAGGCCCTATAAATAAAAAATAAAGAGCAGGTTTATGGAAATGACAACTACAGAACAACAATCTAAAAGCAGCATTGTCCCAATGGCGATTGTCGCGACACTATTTTTTATTCTTGGTTTTGCCACATGGTTAAATGGCTCTTTAATGCCATATCTTAAACAAATTTTACAATTAACCCCTTTTCAAGCTTCACTCATATTATTCTCATTTTATATTGCGGTAACCTTTACGGCACTGCCTTCGGCTTGGCTGATCCGTAAAGTTGGCTACAAAAATGGTATGGCTTTAGGCATGGGCATTATGATGCTAGCTGGGTTACTGTTTATTCCTGCAGCTAAAACGCAGATATTCATACTGTTTCTACTTGCTCAACTTGTTATGGGAACTGGACAAACCTTATTGCAAACAGCGATAAACCCTTATGTGGTTCGCTTAGGACCTGAAGAGTCAGCCGCTGCTCGCGTCAGCGTGATGGGTATTTTGAATAAAGGTGCCGGTGTTATTGCGCCCATGGTATTCACAGCGTTAATCCTAGATAGCTTTAAAGGTCGCGTTGGTACTGAACTAAGTCAAATTCAAATAGATGAAATGGCTAATAGTTTGATTTACCCTTATTTAGGCATGGCTATATTCATTGGTATTCTGGCTATAGCGGTTAAGAAATCACCGTTGCCAGAGCTTGAAAAAGCGGAACGAGAAGAAGGTTCAGATAAAGGTCAAATCAAACAAGCTTTAGCTCAGCCTAATTTAGCTTTAGGTGTGGTAGCTCTATTTGTCTATGTTGCCGTTGAGGTGATTGCCGGTGACACTATTGGTACATTTGCATTAACGCTTGGGGTAGAAAACTACAGCATGATGACCTCATATACCATGCTGTGTATGGTGCTTGGTTACACCTTAGGTATTATTTGTATTCCACGGTTTATTTCACAGCCGAATGCATTAATGGTCAGTGCTATTTTAGGGTTAATGTTAACCGCTGGCATCGTATTTGGTGATAGTCAGTCTTACGTTATCGCTGATGTATTATTAGTGCCATTTGGCGGTGCTCAGCTTCCTGATACTTTACTGATGATTGCATTGTTAGGTTTGGCTAATGCGATTGTTTGGCCTGCAGTATGGCCACTGGCATTATCTGGTATGGGTAAGCTAACCAGTACTGGCTCAGCATTATTAATCATGGGTATTGCTGGTGGTGCTTTTGGACCACTATTTTGGGGATTAACCAGTTCAGCTACATCATTAGGAATGCAGGGCGGATATATGGTGATGTTCCCATGTTACTTATTCATTCTATTTTATGCCGTTAAAGGGTATAAAATGCGAAGCTGGAAATAGCTTGTTAATTGTTAAGTTCAGTTAATTGATTAAAGAGCGCACTCGCGCTCTTTTTTATGTCTAGAAATTACAGTAGATAATTTTTTTTGGTTCGTGTGGGGGGCGATGGGAGGTTTATTAACGTCAGTTGATTGTTTATGTATTCAATATGCCATATTAGCAGTATGGTATTAATCGCTGCTACAGCGTCTATCTATAGTGGCTTATATGAGATCAACTCTGCACTAACCAGTATTATGCTCTATATTCTATAATGGCTTTGTTTGATAGCCTAGGTTTGCATCATATCTATTATTCCACCCTGCTAGCTATAATTTTAAGAAATGGATAACGTTGGGGCATCGAAAAGTACGGTGCTGAAGCTATAGGGTTAAATATAAATGCTAAAATTAAGATACAAAAAAACCACTCATTGAGTGGTTATTCTGTTTATATGGTGCCGGCACCAAGAGTCGAACTCGGGACCTACTGATTACAAGTCAGTTGCTCTACCAACTGAGCTATGCCGGCTAAATTGTGGTGCCCGAACCGGAATCGAACCAGGGACACGAGGATTTTCAATCCTCTGCTCTACCGACTGAGCTATTCGGGCAACTAAACTAAGTGTCTAGTTATCTACTTCATACTCAACAATCTTACTTAGTAAGGCCTGTCTCGTTTGGAGTGCGCACATAATATAGTGATGGTTTTTATCGTGCAAGTGGTTTTTAAAAGTTTTTACTCGTTCGGTTAGTTTGTGCGCAAGATGGTGGTTTTTTAAATGCTGTCGCTGCTTTTTAAGACAAGTGCTAGGTAAAATAAGCATTTAGATAAAGATATCTAATGGTATTTAGCGGTTTAATGACAAGTTTTTAAGATAGTTCTATTTAATAGAATGATTTTAGCAATTTTTAGAGGTTTTATTTCAATAAATAGTAAGTAGACTGTTTGGATTCGTTTTAGCCATTGTTACTGAGTAAAAATCAAGGATCCGTCAATGTTAAACAATACTCCGACTCGATATGGATTGCTTAATATCTTAGTTCACTGGATATCCGCTTTAGCTGTTATAAGTCTATTTGGCCTAGGTTTTTGGATGGTAGATTTAACCTATTACAATAGTTGGTATAAAACTGCCCCCGATATTCATAAAAGTGTAGGGGTTATACTATTGTTGTTAACGCTTATTAGAGTTTTTTTGCGAGCAGTAACAGTAAAACCTAACCCTATTTCAAGCCACAAAACTTGGGAGAGAAAAGGGGCTAGTTTGGCACATAAGTTACTTTATGCCTTGATGATAGCCATTATGGTATCAGGCATATTAATCTCGACCGCAGATGGACGTGGAATATGGGTATTTAATTGGTTTGAACTACCAGGTGTAGGTGAGCTATTTAACGACCAGGCAGATTTAGCCGGATTGTTCCATCAATATGCTGCATATAGTTTAATCACTCTGGTGGTAGTCCATGCAGCCAGGGCGTTAAAACATCATTTTATTGATAAGGATTCAACCTTAACCCGTATGTTATGGGTTAAGCGCAAATAATGACTAAATCATTTATACAAAGGAAGCATTAACATGAAAAAACATCTAATAGCAGCATTAATGAGCACAGCAATGTTAACGTCTGCGTTTACCACAAGTACAGCCAATGCTGCTGATTACGTTATCGATACTCAAGGCGCGCATGCTTTTATTCAATTTAAAGTGAGTCATTTAGGCTATAGCTTTGTGATGGGCCGTTTTAATGATTTCTCTGGTGACTTTAGCTTTGATAGTAAGGATGTGAGCAAAGGCAATATACAGGTTAATATTAATACCACCAGTGTCGACTCAAACCATGCTGAGCGTGATAAGCATTTACGTAGCCCTGATTTTTTGAATACCGAGAAATTTCCACAAGCCAGTTTTAAATCAACTTCAGTAGAAGATAAAGGCGAGGGTAAGTTTGTTGTCAATGGTGACTTTACCTTTAATGGCGTGACTAAGCCGATAGCGATTAATGCGGTGATGATTGGCGAAGGTGACGATCCATGGGGTGGATACCGTGCAGGTTTTACCGGTACAACAAGCTTTAAAATGAAAGATTACGGCGTAAAAATGGACCTAGGCCCTGCATCCGCTAATGTCGAGCTTGAATTAGTTGTTGAAGGCATTAAGAAGTAATAAAGCCATAATTAAGATATAACGGTTAATCTGTAATAGCTTGCAGCATTAGCGTGAGAAACGGCCTGTAATTTAGATTACAGGCCGTTTCTATTTGAACAATTACACGACTGCAGAGATCAAGTGATGATAATTATCAGTCACTATATTTAACACTAGGGAATGTGTTGTGAGCGATTTGTTGATACAGGCAAGTTTAAGGTGACATAAATGAAGGAGGTTTCTAGCGGGCATAGCACCAATAAAAAAGGATAAGTAAATACTTATCCTTTAATCAAAAGCCGTCAGTATCGAATTAGTCTGCAGCAGGCGGCACGTAGCCTTCGATTTCAACGTCTTTGCCTTCAAATAAAAAGTTAACCATTTGTTCTTCAAGAAACTTACGGTCCTCAACATTCATCATGTTAAGCTTTTTTTCATTGATTAACATGGTCTGTTTTTTCTGCCATAAACCCCATGCTTCTTTACCAATGTTATCAAAGATACGTTTACCCAATTCGCCTGGATAAAGTTGAAAATCTAAGCCATCTGCTGACTTGTTTAAATGAACGCAATTTACCGTGCGAGCCATGTTTACTCCTTAATATGAACTGGGAAAACCACAGAGTCAGACTGTTGATTTAACACTGCATCAAGATTAGCTAAAATCTTTTCTGTTGCAGCGGCTAATCCGACTTTGGCTGGATGTTTGATGTTATACCAGAGTGCTGGGCTTTGTTCCATCACCCCATTGAATTGCTGAGATACTGTGGCGTTATTTTGATCTGACACTTCGACTACAATGGGTTGAATATCTAAGTGGAAGTGACTAAATGTATGCCGAAATCCGACTAAATCGATAGCCGATTTTTGCATCGATTGTACTGCTAAATGCTGCTCAATTGACGCTTGGTCTTCAAATTGCGGAAAACACCATAATCCCCCCCAAATTCCCGCTGGCGGACGTTGTACTAATTGTACTTGGCCTTGATTAAGCATTACTAGCATCCAGGCTTGTTTAGTTGGAATCGTCTTTTTAGGTTTTTTACCTGGGTATTGGGCTTGCTTACCACTAAGTTGGGCTGTGCAATCAATGGCTACAGGACAAGATGCGCATTGAGGTTTGCTTCTACTGCAAATGCTCGCACCTAAATCCATCATAGCTTGATTATACTTTTGCACATCGTCACTAGGGGTTAACTGTTCCGTTAACTGCCATAAAGTTTGTTCAACGGCTTTTTGTCCTGGCCATCCTTCAACTGCGCCATGTCGAGCTAATACGCGTTTAACATTACCGTCTAAAATAGGGTGATGCTGACCAAGCGACAATGACAAAATGGCTCCAGCTGTTGAGCGACCAATACCAGATAATGCCAGCACTTGTTCAAACTCTGTGGGAAATTCGCCCTTAAACGCATCACGAATGTGAATAGCAGCTTTATGAAGGTTACGTGCTCTAGCGTAATAGCCAAGGCCAGTCCAAAGATGAAGTACCTCATCCTGGGGCGCATTGGCTAAATCGACAACGGTAGGAAACCTTGCCATAAATTTTTCATAATAAGGGATGACTGTCGCAACTTGAGTTTGCTGCAACATTATCTCAGAAACCCACACTCTATAAGGGGTTTTGTTGATCTGCCACGGTAGTTTTTTACGACCGTGAACATCATACCAAGCGATAATTCGCTCAGCGAAAGTGGCTGTTATTTTCATTCGGGCAGTGTAGCGATACGCATATAATCAAACAAGGTTTATATAAACAATTCTGAGTAGATTAGGTATACTGTGTCGCTGAAATAAAAATTTAAGATTAACTATTATGATTAGGGCCGTTTCGTTGGAAATTGCGCCATTGTAATAAAGAGGCAAAAATGAGCGACGTTACCACAGCTGAATTTAATGAAGAAGGTAAGTACCTTCGTAAAATCAGAAGCTTTGTATTACGTGAAGGCCGTTTAACTAAAGGTCAATCACAAGCTATTGAATCACATTGGCCGGCAATGGGGCTTGATTATAGTCCTGAAGCATTGAATTTAAGTCAAGTATTTGGCCGTGAAGCTGATACCGTATTAGAAATTGGTTTTGGTATGGGTGGCTCTTTAGTGCAAATGGCTACCGCTGCACCAGAGCTAAACTACATAGGCATAGAAGTACACAAACCTGGTGTTGGTGCATGTTTAGCTGATGCTGGTGAAGCTGGCGTGACTAATTTACGTGTATATCATCACGATGCAATGGAAGTGTTAGAGCACAGTATTGCCGATGGTTCATTATCACGTGTGCAGTTATTCTTCCCGGATCCTTGGCACAAAAAACGTCATAATAAACGCCGTATTGTTCAGCCTGAGTTTGCTCAACTAATTCGCCGTAAACTTAAAATCGGCGGCGTATTCCATATGGCGACTGACTGGGAAAATTACAGTGAGTATATGCTTGAAGTGATGCAAGTTGCTGACGGTTATAAAAACCAATCTGCAGATGGCACAGTGGTCGAGCGACCAGATTATCGTCCATTAACAAAATTTGAAGCCCGGGTCATCGCTTAGGCCATGGTGTTTGGGATATTATGTTCGAACGTATTAGTTAATCACGTCTAAATTAGGAGACAGTATCATGGCAACAAATCGTAGCCGTCGTTTACGTAAGAAATTACGTGTTGATGAATTCCAAGAGTTCGGTTTTGACATTCAATGGACGTTTGAAGAGTCTGTGTCAGAGCAAGACATTGATAGTTTAATCGATCAATTTATTCATGAAGTGATAGAGCCTCGCCAATTAGGCTTCCATGGCGGCGGACATAAAGAATGGCAAGGTATTATCGCCACTCAACACATTGGTAAATGTACCGATGAAGATATTGCTGTGATTACTGATTTTTGGAAAAGTAAGCCAGTAAAAGATGTAGAAGCGACAACCTTATATGATATTTGGTGGGGTTAATTGCTAAGCCAAGCATTATTGCAAGAGGCGGTCGACAGTGTTCGGCCGCTTTTAGGTAAAGGTAAAGTAGCCGATTACATACCTGCATTAGCCAATGTTGATAACACTAAGCTTGCTATTGCGGTAACCACAGTCGATGGTCAAACAATTGGAGCAGGGGATTATCTAGAGCCCTTTTCCATCCAATCTATTTCCAAAGTGTTTAGCCTTACCCTCGCGCTTAATCTTTATCGTGAAGATGAAATATGGAGTCGAGTAGGTAAAGAGCCCTCAGGACATTCATTTAACTCGTTAGTCCAAGTGGAGTTAGAGCGGGGTAAACCGCGTAACCCATTCATAAATGCTGGCGCGTTAGTCATTGCTGACTTGTTACAAACTCGAAGCGGCGCACCAAAACATCAAATGCTAGAAGTGGTGCGTAAACTGAGCATGAATCCCTCAATTAGTTACGACAAAGTCGTCGCTGATTCAGAATTTGCCTTTAGTGCCCGTAATGCGGCAATTGCTTACTTAATGAAATCGTTTGGTAATTTTGACGGGGTCGTTGAAAACGTACTTAAAAACTACTTCCATTACTGCGCCTTAAGAATGAATTGTGCTGACTTATCTAAGTCGATGCTTTACTTAGCTAATCGTGGTAAAACCTTGTCAGGTGAGCAATGGATAACACCTATTCAGACAAGACAGCTCAATGCCCTGTTAGCCACCTCGGGTTTATACGACGGTGCGGGAGAGTTTGCTTATAGAGTCGGTATGCCGGGAAAAAGTGGCGTTGGCGGAGGCATTATTGCCGTGATCCCTGGAGATATGTCTGTATGTGTCTGGTCGCCAGAGTTGGATGTAAATGGCAACTCTTTAGCCGGTACCGCGATGTTAGAGCATCTTTGTCAAAAATTAGGTCGTTCGATCTTCTAAGTTAATTGCCGTTTTAATAAATGATAATGAATTTAACTAACTTTTAGTTTATTTTACTAAGTTAGTTTGGTTGTGTCGGCTAATCATATTTGTGTTTTCATGTAATGCATTGAAATTAAATTGTTTATTTTTGTTGGCATATTACCTGCTTATCATTGGTAATATACAAATAATTGTTAGTAATTGACTGTTTATTGTTAGTCAATTGTAATCCCATACTTAAAAAGGATTTATTAAATGACTCAAGATAATCAAACAACTAAGACCATTTTTACAGGCCAAAAGCTACTGACAGGGATGATATTCTCGGGACTGATTTTTACTGCCGGAGCCTATACTCCAGCAATGGCTAAAATGTCTTTAAACGATCAAAACTGCAACGTCACCTTACACTATGATGTCACCGTTGAGCCTAAATCCGTTAAGGTTAGCGAAAAGGGGCTAGAAAAATATCGTGTTGAGGTAGGGCAGTTATACGTTGAAGGTAAAGCGGTAGCATTAACGCCAGCACAGCAAAAAACATTAACTCAATACTCTGATGAAGTTTCTCGTCAGGTGCCTGAGGTAGTAGAGCTTGTCGGTGAGGTTGTTACCTTGGCGACCCAGGCGGTGACAATGGCGCTGACTCCATTACTCGGAGATGCAGCAGGTAGCCAAATTAATAAATTGATGAATGGCATTGAGCAGCGTGTTGATGCTATGGCTTTTCAACAGGGTGATAAGTATTTTATTGGCTCAACAGAGTCATCGTTAGAGCAAACCTTTAATGATGAATTTGAGCAAGAAATGGAAAATATTGTTTCAAACTCAATTGGTAGCTTAATGATGAGCATGGGAAGTCAGATAATGTCTTCTGAGGGTGGAACATTTGAACAGAAAATGAATGCCTTTGCCGCTAAAATGGACAATGTGGGTAAAGATATTGAGCTACAAATGGAGTCACAATCTAAGGCTTTAGAGGGGCGAGCTGACAAAGTGTGTGGCGATTTTGAAAAGTTAATGGTACTTGAGAATCAACTTAGAAAAGATATTCCACAATTAGCACCTTACAAGTTAGCGAGTTTAGAAGTGCAATCTTCATCTAAATAAGCTTATTTATTCCCTGACCCATAATACTGTAAGCAACTCAAGCGTGTTAACTTGAGGTTTGACCATGTAAGTCATTGGTTTACCGGTCTAATGTTCATCTCCTGACTTTCCCCTGCTTGTGCTTACCTTGCAGGGGCTTTTTATATTAGTGCTCCTCCTCAATGTTAACAGCCTTAGTTGAACCCTCAGTTTGTTCTGATAAAAAAATTCTCAATTATAAATATAGAGCAATGATATAGTTTTTTGTTATACTCATAAAAATTATAAGAAAAATACACTCTATTTAAATTTTTGTTAGTTTTTCGGATAATTGGCGTAACCTTACAACTTATTCGTGGTTAATTAGCGTTTAATAATGCGATTTAATCCACTGTTTTTCATTGATATGACATTCGTGGAAGATAAAGTGAGTAAAGAAATTGCCGAAAATCGTTTTCAATGTCGTAACAGCTTAAGGCGACTTTCATGTTAGAACTGTTAGAACCAATTGCCATTTTTACCCATGTTGCTCGCGCAGGCAGTTTTAGTGCTGCCGCAAGACGCCTTGGAATATCTAAATCTAAAGTTAGCACTCAAGTTGCTGATTTAGAACATAAACTAGGTGTTCAGCTTATTCAGCGAACCACGCGTAGTTTAAGTTTAACTGAAGCGGGTAATTTACTTTATTTACAAGGTGAAGAGTTGCTTCGCGACGCTGAACAAGCGGTTTCTAGTGTGCATAATTTGAATGATGCCACACGTGGTGTACTTAAAGTGGGTATTTCACAGTCTTTCGGAACAATGCATCTTATTCCTGCCTTACCAGCATTTATGGCTAAACACCCTGAGTTAGAGTTACAGGTAAGTTTGTTGGACCATAAAGTTGATGTCGTTAGCGAAGGTTTAGATTTGTTACTGACCATGTCAGAGCAACTACCTTTAGGCATGGTAGCGCGCCCATTAATGAAGTGTCAGTTTTTATTAGCGGCATCACCAGAGTATGTTGCTAAACACGGTAATATATCGCGCCCAGAACAGCTTGTTGAACATAATTGCCTTGTGTATCAAGGTGAGTGGCATGAGCACAGCATGTGGCAGTTCAAGAAGGGTGACGATTACTGCGAAATTGGTGTATCTGGTAATTTTCGAGTGGATAACGCTCCTGCATTAAAATCAGCAGCCGTCAGTGGCTTAGGCATTGCTTATCTTGCCAGTTATTTAATGGAAGATGAAATTGAAAAAGGCACATTAGTGCCTTTATTGACCGATTGGCAATTGACCAACAATTTACCATTGCAAGCAGTGTATCCACGACGTAAACACTTAGCCCCAAAAGTCAGTGCCTTTATTGACTTTATTAAAGGTCATATTGGTACATCGCCATACTGGGATACTAAATTCGAACACTTGTATAAATTACGTAAGTAATTTTGGAAACATTGTTCTTTAAATAGAATAAAGCCATGCTGAATAGCATGGCTTTTTTATTTTCATTTATTTTCATTGACTTAGGGGTTTTGTTGTCTGGTATGGGCTAAAGTGGTAAATCAATGGTTTACGAGTTTCTTGTTGTAAGGGTGTTGCAGTCTGTTCTTATTTGAATACAATAGGTGTTAGTTGATTCGAAATGATTTGAATAAGTACGATTTTGAGAAATGACCCCTTTTCATTAGCGTGTACAAATCAGCCACTTCGCAAGTTTTGAGTCACGGCTGGCAACGGTTTATAACTAAAACAATGCCAGCTTTGAAACCATCATCCTAGTTTAATTGGTTTACCCCAGACTTTGTCTGGGGTTATTTTTTTGTGCAAAAAAGCAGCAACCTATGGTTGCTGCATATCGTTAAAATACTTATCTTGTACTAAGGTGGTTATTTAATCGACTTAATCCACAGGTCTACTTTAGTTTCCAATACATCTAATGGTAACGGTCCATTCTTCAACACCAATGTATGGAAGTCACGAATGTCGAACTTATCGCCTAACTGTTTTTTGGCGTGTTCACGCAGTTCAAGGATCTTCAACATACCAACCTTATAAGCGGTGGCTTGAGAAGGCATGACTACATGACGCTCAACCATTTTGATCGCATCAGACTCTGCATTGGGTGTGTTATCAGTGTAGTAAGCAATACCTTGTTCACGGGTCCACTTTTTAGTGTGAATACCGGTATCAACCACTAAGCGACAAGCACGCCATAATTCCATTGCTAAGCGACCAAAGTCTGAATAAGGATCTGCGTATAAGCCCATTTCTTTAGGGAAGTATTCAGTATATAACCCCCAACCTTCGCTATAAGCAGTATAACGACCATACTTACGGAATTGTGGAATACCCTCTAATTCTTGTGCGATGGCAATTTGCATATGATGACCAGGAATACCTTCATGGTAAGCCAATGCTTCCATTTGATAGTTAGGCATAGCGCTCATGTCATACAGGTTAGCGTAATATATACCTGGTCGTGAGCCATCTGGTGCAGGCTGGTCATAGAATGCTTTACCGGCTGATTTTTCGCGAAATGCTTCTACCAGGCGGACAACTAAACTGGCTTTAGGTTTAATTTTAAATACTTCATCTAAACGCAATTCCATATTATCAATCAGTGCTTTAGCATCAGTGATGTAAGCATCACGACCCGCTTGTGTGTCTGGGTAGTAGAATTGCTTGTCATCTCGCATGAAGGCAAAGAACGCTTGTAAATCACCTTTAAAGCCTACTTTTTTCATGATAATACGCATTTCATCTTGAATACGCGCGACTTCACTTAACCCTAAGTCATGAATTTGATCAGAGGTCATGTTAGTCGTTGTTGTGCGGATTAAAGCGTTGTTGTAATAAGCTTCACCGTCAGGAAACTTCCATGCGCCATCTTTGTTGTCTGCTTTTTTCTCTAATTTAACAAGGTAACTTACTAAGCTTTCGTAGCCTGGTTTTACATTGGCTATTAAAGCGGATTTTGCATCAGCAAGTAATGACTCTTTTTCTGATTCAGTAATAGATAATTTTGCTACTTTGCGATTGAAATCAGCCCATAACGCACTGTCTTCACCGGTTGCATCAAAAGGTGCACCAGTAATAATGTTTTTGCTGTCTGATATTATGTAAGGGAATACGAATTTAGGTGCAATAATGTTTTTCTCTGCACGTATGGCCAATTCAGTTTCAAGTTGCTTTAGCAGCGGTTTTACGCCCACTAAACGACCAATATAAGCTTTAGCATCACTGATGTCGGTAATTTGATGTTGATTGATTAATAGTGAAGCAATCATTGAGTGCATGCCATACATCTGATTAACCGGGTAAGTATGGTAACGCCATTTATCATCAGCGATAGCTTGCTCTAAGCTTGCTTTAAATAACTCAAAACTTAAGGTTGTTTGTTGATCGAGTTTGCTGACATCTAACGTGAGTAATTGAGCTAACTGTGCTTTAGCCAGTGCAAGCTTTTTATCTGCACCAGCATCTGAAATATCACTCCATTTATCATAATCTTGCTTTATGCCTAAATAGGTTTGATTGATAGGGTCAGCCATAATACTTTGCATGAATAATTCATCAAACAATGCATTAGCTTTTTGAGACTCTGTTTGTGGGGTACTGACTGTCTCAACACTTTCTTTGGTGCTATCAACAGGCATTGACTGTGAATGGGCGTAAACATGACCGCTTAAAAGGCTAGAAAGAGTTAACGCAAGTAGAGTTGTTTTAGTTTTTATCAGCATTGCAGACATTCCAATCTTATTTTTAAAAACGCTATCCTAATAAAGCTGAAGGTAAAAGTGTAAATTGAAGTGTTAGTAAGTGTTTCGATATTGTGAAATTAACCTGAAAAGACATAGCGTGGTGATGTTGTATTAGCCTATTTGCAGATGAGTTAGAATAATCCAACTAGCCACCTCATGCTAACTTAATGCCTATTACAGTTAATAAGTTAGCATGAGCAAATTGATAACAATGAGGCCAGGATTTAATGAACGTCTATCAATAAATACGCTGGCAGGTATACGATAACAATAAATATCAGGCAGATTAAATAAACTGCGATAAAAGATCGTTTACAAACATATGGCCTTTTGAAGTCAATTGCCAATGAGTGTCGGTTTCAGTTAATAGGCCTCTATTAATCGATTTAACCATGCCTTCTTTAACCACTTCAGCACTTTGACCTGTTCGTGCTTCAAATTCCGCTTTAGGGATTGGCGTCATTAGGCGTAAACGGTTCATCAAATACTCTAAGGCCCTATCTTCGGTAATAACCTCTGTGGTTTCTGAGGTGTAATCTCTGGCTGCTAAGTAGCCCTTAGGGTGCTTAATTTTTACGGTGCGAGTAATGCTATCGGTATCGGGCTGAGTAATTTTACCGTGGGCACCACAGCCAATACCTAAGTAGTCTCCAAATTTCCAATAATTAAGATTATGTCGGCACTGAAACCCAGGTTTAGCGTAGGCAGATATTTCGTATTGCTCATAGCCTAACGCTGCAAGTCTTTGTTGTCCTTGCTCGTAAATGTGCCACAACTTTTCATCATCGGGTAATTGTGGTGGTTTAGAGTGGAATAAGGTATTGGGCTCAATCGTGAGTTGATACCAAGATAAGTGCGGTGGCATTAGTGCGCCTGCGGTATCAATATCATGCATAGCTTCATCAAAGCTTTGATTTGGTAGACCATGCATTAAGTCTAAATTGAAACTTAAGTAGTCAGCTTGTTTCGCTTTTTCTGCTGCGGTTTTTGCTTCATCTTGGTCGTGTATGCGCCCCAACAGATTAAGCTTTTCTTTAGAGAAACTTTGTACCCCAATAGACAAACGCGTCACACCAGCGGCGCGGTATGCAGCAAAATCATCGTGCTCAAGCGTGCCAGGGTTAGCTTCCATAGTAATTTCAATGTCTTCTTCAAAAGGGATCATGGCTTCAACCCCCTCGAGTAAACGTTGTATTTGGCTGGCGTCGAATAATGAAGGAGTACCGCCACCAATAAAAATGGTGTGAATAGGCCTTTGCTGGACATATCTCAAATCATTTTTAAGATCAGCTAATAAGGCATCGACATATTGCTGCTGGGGTAACTCGCCATTTTGACCATGGGAATTAAAGTCGCAATAAGGGCATTTTTGCACGCACCACGGAATATGGATGTACAAACTGAGTGGTGGTAATGACAACATCGATGGATAGCCTATTTAATTGGGTGTGATTACATTATTCGTTTAGCGGAAACGATTTAAAACTTCTATTCAAGTGGTTGCTTTGTAAGTGATTGTTATACTTGGATAATGCCTTTATCCTGCATGGCTGTCACTAACATGGCTAATGCCTTACCGCGGTGACTATGGGCATTTTTCTCATCACTGGTTAATTCTGCGGCGGTTTTATCAAATCCGTGCGGAATAAAAATAGGGTCATAGCCGTGGCCTTGTTCACCTTGGGGGGCTACATTAATAGTACCCTCCCATGCAGCCTGGCAAATAATTGGCGTAGGGTCTTTGGCGTGACGCATATACACTAACACGCACTGAAAACGAGCAGCACGATTCTGATGAGGCTTCATTTCGGTTAGCAGCTTTTGGTAGTTGCTTACTTCTGTCGCCCCTTGGCCTGAATAGCGTGCCGAATAGATACCCGGTTGACCATCTAACGCGTCAACTTCGATACCAGAGTCATCGGCTATGGCAGGTTTACCTGTAATTTCAGCAGCATGGCGAGCCTTAATAATGGCATTTTCAACAAATGTAGTGCCGGTTTCAGCGACTTCAGAGACATTAAACTGGCTTTGGGCAAGCACTTGAATATTGAATTGGGCCAACATTTGATCAAACTCGTTAAGTTTACCTTTATTGCCACTGGCTAACACAATTTGTTGTGAAATGGGTGCTTGCATGATATTGCCTTATCTTGTCATCTCAAAAGTTCGGCATTATACCTCAAGCAAGCGCTAAAAAAAGGCTACAGTTTGGCAAGCTATGTTAACCAGTAAAGTTTAATCAATATTTAGGTAATGCTTAGCTAACGTTTAGTGCGTCAAATAGCTGATATATAGTGTTATTTACTGTTTATTTAACCGCTATTTATTGATTAGGATTAATCGGCTAATGCTAATCAATATAGAATTTCTGTTTAAATTTTAACGAGGTATTTAACTTTTTAGCGTGTTTAATGACAATCGAAAAATTAATTTCTTGATCGTCACGATAGGGGACCTCAGCAATGTAATAAATGGCGTTACCTTCACGAATTTCTTTAAAGTTGAGCGCCATTTTGGCATCAAGCAAATTATTAGCTATTCCTGATATTTCAACCGCAACAGCTGGATTACCTGCTTGGCTTGTATCTAATACAGCGATATTGATAATGCCGTTATAGCGGCTACGCTCAATACCATAGGTTTTAGCTATAGCAGGCGTAATAAAGGTGCTACTAAGCGCCATATAATGAATGTCAAAACTACCGACTTGTTGCTTCTGTTCTGCTTGGGCTGGTGCTATTAACAGCATTAAGCTCATGATGAGTGCAAATGGAAATATTTTATTAAACATCTTAATATCCTTTTTAACAGCAGGGCAAACTGCCATATGTCTGAACGATAAGTATAGCGCTATAAATTGTGTGTCGCGGTTAAATCTATCGTTAAGCGTTGTAATAAACGTAACGTCACTGATTACCACAATCTAGTGTCGTTTTTTGATATAAAAAAGGCAGGCTATAAATAGCCTGCCTACACAAGGTGATATTTTTGTAACTAAATCATCGCCCAAAATGGAATGTATTGGGAAAATAAAATATTGATAAAATTCATCGCAATAAACAGCACTAATACGGATAAATCTAACCCACCAATTGCCGGAATAATCTTACGAATTGGCGCTAAAATTGGGTCGGTAAGCTGAGACATTATCATTATAATAGGGTTGTTGCCCTGGTTAAACCAGCTTAATACCGCACGGATCAGCAACATCCAAAATAGTAATACCCCAGCGTTTTTCAATACCGAAACTACCGAAAACAGTAATAAGGTCGCAATATCAATTCCCGCGCCAGCAATAAATGTCAGCAATAACATTTTTACTATTACTACGATTAAAGCTAATACTAGCGATGCAGTATCAATGCTTCCTATAGAAGGAATAACTCTGCGCATTGGTGCCACAATCGGTTGGGTGGCTTTAACAACAAATTGGCTAAATGGGTTGTAAAAATCGGCTTTAACTAGCTGTAGCCAAAAACGTAAAATAACCACCATTAAATATAAATCAAACAAGGTGCTAACTAAAAAACTCATCGCATTCATGATGTTGCCTTTACCGTTTTAGTGAACTGGGTGTAGTCATTGTGCTTATTTATCAAATTAAACCAATGCTGTAAAAATAGTATGAGTGATTTTAGCACTCAAAACTGATAACACACTTAATTTATAGACTTAAAATGTTTTTGCCATTTCTTCAGCTTTAGCCACACAATTACTCATCGCGCTATCGACTAATTCACGCAAGCCACCTTTTTCAAAGGTTTCAACAGCTTGGGCCGTTGTGCCTCCTTTTGAGGTGACATTGTTACGCAATGTTGCTAAAGATAAATCTTGATTCTGAATCACCATTTGCGCCGCACCTAATGCCGCTTGCTCGGCTAATGCCCGCGCTTTGGCTTCATCCATCCCCATTCTTTTACCTGTTTCTATCATTGATTCAATAAACAAGAAAAAATAAGCTGGCGAGCTGCCAGCAAGGGCGATAACTTGATTCAGTTCACTTTCTTTTTCGACCCAAATAACTTTGCCACCACTTTCCATCAAAGTTTGGCATATGGCTTTATGTGCTTCAGTAATACTGTTATCAGCAAAAATACCAGTCATGCCATAACCTATTTGTGTAGGCGTATTAGGCATAGTGCGAATAAGTTTAATGGGCTGATTGAAATATTGTTGGTATCTAGATGCTGGAATACCTGCAGCAATAGTGATGACTAACTTATTTGATAAGTCGAGCGTTTGCATCGACTCGCAAACTTGTTGCATCAATTGAGGCTTGACGCTGAGTACAATCACATCGGCATCTTTTGCCGCTTGAATATTATCGTTAGACACCAAAATACCAAAGTCAGCACTCAGGGCATCAAGCTTGGGTTGACTTGGGTTGGTCGCGTGAACTAATTCACTTGGGTAACCGTTTTTTACCAGTCCGCTAATAATGCTGCGAGTCATATTGCCCGCACCAATAAAACATACTTTTGCTTGTGTCATTGTATTGTCCAACTTTTAATTCAATTGTGTATCAATATTGTCTATATGAGGGCAAAAACGTCATTTTCAATCTTGGGTGCTTGAGGTATTGCTATTTAAAGCACATTTAACGACTAGTTTGAGACGACATATAATGATATTTGTTAATTTTGTTTACGATCTTTCGCCAAATATCGCACTGCCAATTCTTACCATGGTTGAACCATTAGCAATGGCCATATCTAAATCGCCACTCATCCCCATTGAAAGGGTATCAATTCCTGCAAACTTTTGTTGTAACTGTTGATATATTTGCTTCAGTTGACTGAACTCAGATTGCTGAACCTGAAGGTCATCGGTTGCGGTAGGGATAGCCATAACCCCGCGTAATGCTAAATTAGGCATTTGGTTTATTTGTTCCGCTAATGTAATAACCGCCTGTGGATCAATACCCGATTTACTGTCTTCTTGACTAATATTAACTTGAATACACACCTGCAGCGGTAATTTTTGTGCCGAGCGTTGATCGCTTAGCCGTTGAGCGATTTTTTCACGGCTTAAGGTATGCATCCAATCGAAGTGCTCTGCAACGATTTTAGTCTTGTTTGATTGTAATGGGCCAATAAAGTGCCATTCAATATCAGGATAAGCCTGCTGTAATGCAATAATTTTTTGCTCACTTTCTTGGACATAATTTTCGCCAAAAAGTCGTTGCCCAGCCTGATAAGCTTCTATAATGTCGCTAATTGGTTTGGTTTTACTCACCGCAAGCAGCTTTATCTCACTGGGCAAGCGTGAACATTTTTGCGCCGCTTGATTCATTCTACTCTGGGCGATTGATAATCTGTCTGCTATTGTTGTATTCATGTTGTTAAAATGGACGTCTCTATAATGGAAATCACTGAATTACTGGCCTTTAGTGTAAAACATAAAGCATCAGATCTACATCTTTCTGCAGGTGTTTCACCTATGATCCGTGTTGACGGTGAAGTCAGAAAAATTAACTTGCCACCGTTAGATCATCAAGGCGTACACAGCTTAGTGTATGACATTATGAACGACAAGCAGCGTAAAGATTACGAAGAACATCTTGAAATAGATTTCTCGTTTGAAGTACCCAACTTAGCACGTTTTCGTGTTAACGCATTTAACCAATCCCGTGGTGCAGGTGCTGTTTTTCGTACTATTCCTTCAGATATTTTGTCACTTGAACAACTCGGTGCGCCAGATATTTTCAAAAAGATCTCCAGTTATCCCCGTGGGTTAGTGTTAGTAACTGGACCAACAGGTTCGGGTAAATCAACTACGTTAGCGGCAATGGTCGATTATATTAATGAAAATCGCCATGAGCACATTTTAACGATTGAAGACCCAATAGAATTCGTGCATCAAAACAAGCAATGTTTGGTCAACCAACGCGAAGTGCACAAACATACCCATAGTTTTAATGCCGCGCTTAGAAGTGCATTGCGTGAAGATCCCGATGTTATTTTAGTGGGTGAGATGCGTGACTTAGAAACTATCCGCTTAGCTATGACAGCAGCTGAAACTGGTCACTTAGTGTTTGGTACCTTACATACCACTTCAGCGGCAAAAACCATTGACCGTATTGTTGACGTATTTCCTGCCGGTGAAAAAGGCATGGTACGTACTATGTTGTCTGAATCATTACAGGCGGTTATTTCACAAACGCTGGTTAAAAAGGTTGGCGGAGGACGTGTTGCTGCACACGAAATTATGATGGGGACACCGGCTATTCGTAACTTAATCCGTGAAGATAAAGTGGCGCAAATGTACTCAGCTATTCAAACCGGTATGGCTCATGGTATGCAAACATTAGATCAGTGCTTACAAACCTTAGTCAATCGTGGTTTGATTACACGTGAAGATGCCATGCAGAAAAGCGGTAATAAACAAGCCAACTTTTAAGGAATAGTACAATGGATGTCCGCCCTTTTTTAGCCACTATGGTTGAAAAAAAGCTTCTGATTTATTTATCACAGCTATGTTTCCACCCAGTGCCAAAATTGATGGTGAGTTACATACTCTTTCAGAGCAAAAGCTAACACCTGCCCAGTCATTAGAGTTTGTTGAATCTTTAATGACAGATGTGCAGAAAAAAGAGTTTAAAGAGTCTCGTGAATGTAACTTTGCCTATGCGGTATCGGGCTTAGGGCGTTTTCGTGTGAGTGCGTTTTGGCAGCGTGACTCCGCAGGCTGTGTTATGCGCCGTATTGAAACCAACATTCCTGAAGTGGATGATTTGAAGCTGCCGCCCATTCTTAAAGATTTAGTCATGAGCAAGCGTGGCTTAATTATTATGGTTGGCGGTACGGGAACGGGTAAGTCAACTTCGTTAGCAGCGTTAGTGGGTTATCGTAACGCCCATGCTCGTGGACATATTTTAACCATTGAAGATCCTGTCGAGTTCGTGCATAACCACCGTAAAAGTATTGTCACCCAAAGAGAGGTGGGTATTGATACCGTGTCTTTTGATGCGGCGCTTAAAAGCTCTTT
The DNA here is from genome assembly GCF_021513195.1 of Shewanella sp. OMA3-2. Taxonomy (NCBI): domain Bacteria; kingdom Pseudomonadati; phylum Pseudomonadota; class Gammaproteobacteria; order Alteromonadales; family Shewanellaceae; genus Shewanella; species Shewanella sp. OMA3-2. Next base: position 1,622,099 of record NZ_CP090974.1, read on the forward strand.
ACGCCAGGCACCAGATGTTATTTTGATTGGTGAAATCCGTACCCAAGAAACCATGGAATTTGCACTGTCGTTTGCAGAAACGGGTCACTTATGTATGGCAACTCTGCATGCTAACAACGCTAACCAAGCACTTGATCGTATTATGCATTTAGTGCCGGAAAGTAAGCATACTCAGTTGTTGTTCGATTTATCACTCAACTTACGTGGTATTGTTGCCCAACAGCTCATTGCTAAATCTGATGGTTCAGGCCGTCGTGCTGCAATTGAAATCCTTATCAATACACCGCGTATTGGTAGTTTGATTGCAAAAAATGAACTGCATTTACTGAAAGAAACCATGGCTAAGTCGAATGAGCAGGGCATGCAAACCTTTGACCAGGCCCTACTTGGTTTGTACTCTGAAGGTGAAATCAGTTATGCCGATGCATTACACCATGCCGATTCTCCTAATGATTTACGCCTAATGATTAAGCTTAAAACCAATGACACGTCTAATTCAGGCTTTTTGGAAGGTGTAACACTAGACATGGATTAAGCGAGGATAATTAGCGCTTAGTCTCATTTATAAATAAGCCGCAACAATCGTTGCGGTTTTTTGTTATAATAGATGCCCTTTTTTCTGTACCTTATCCCATAAGTAATTAAGCCGTCACTTTACAGCAGTTATTAAATGGGGCTTTGCATTCATTCCGTTAACACCACCCTAAGGATTATTTCATGTCTTTCCTCAAGAAATCATCACCATTACTGCTCGCTATTTTATCTTTCCAGCCCCAAGCCGTTGAGGTCACTGATGAGCTAGATATTGGTGGCGCAGTTCGCGTTAATTATGGCTGGAAAGACTATGACAATAACGCAAAACTAGAGTTTGAGTTATTTCGCGCCGATGTGAATTATAAAACTGATGATGGCTTGTTTGCGTCTGCTCAATATCGTTGGTACCAGGATATGGATGTCGTACATCATGCCTATATGGGCTATCAATTTGATGAGGCGCAATCAGTACAAGTCGGTGTTACCCAAGTGCCATTTGGACTATTGCCGTATGCAGCACATTCTTTTTGGTTTGGTGCGACATACTATATAGGCTTTGAAGATGATTATGATGCCGGAATACATTATCAGTATCAGCACGAAAATTTGCGTGTTGATTTAGCTTATTTTGCCAATGACGAATACGGTAACGGTAGCCGCTTTGATCGCTACTCTTTTGATGTTGCGACGACAGAACAGTCACCTTATCAAGAATCTGGCCAATTAAATGCCCGGTAGAATATGAGATAAGCCACAATAGTTTTAGCCATAAAGTGGGCGGTTCAATTCAATATGGCCAGCTAGATTATGTTGCCAGTGAAGGGGGCATTGATAGTACCTTTGCTAATGCAGATGATATAAACGCATTCGCAGGTGCAGTGCATTGGCAAGCAGATTGGCAAACCTGGCAACTTCAATTGCAATACTTACATTATAACTATGATGTTAAGCAGGCTAATCGTATCGCATTATCTGCATTTTCATATCCATTTGAAATAGCGGCGCAAGCAGATGTAGTCACGGCTAACGTATCAAAATCTATCGATGTTAAGTGGGGGCCTATTTCAAATATTAATTGTTATAACGACTACAGTACCGTCCTTGCATCTGGTAACGGACTGGCTGACTCGGTTCAAAATGTCACGGGTTGTGCTATTACTGCCGGTAAGTTTTATTCATACGTCGATTGGATAGCGGGTAAAAATATGTATTTTGTGGGCGGTGACGGTGTTGGTATTGATAATGGTGACACTTCGTGGCGCTCTCGCTTGAACATTAATGTCGGCTTTTATTTTTAATCGTATTTATACAATGATCTAAGCCCGCAGTTTAATCGTATGCACAACATGTACAACCCGTTATTCGTGTTGATTCAATCGCTGCTAGCCCCTGTGAGTTAGTGCTTACTAGCTCGGGTTTGAAAAGTAAGAGTATATTAAGTAAGGTTTTGTACGTTGGATCTCAGTATATTGAGTTAAATATAGTAGTAACTTCACGTGTTCATCAATTTAATAAGGATTACTTATGTCAGGTTTATCGCAAATGTTTTTAAAGGCTCTTCCTTCGATGGCAAAGTGTTCTTTGGTGTTATCATCGCTAGTGGTAGTGACTATTGGTATGACATTTTTCAGTGCTAATGCTAATGCTAATGCTAATGTCAGTGCAGCAAGTTGCCCTGACTATCTCAATGTTGAAGCACGTAAACTGCATTCAGACGATAACGTCAACTTGTGTGAGTTAACCCAAGGCAAAACAGTGTTAATTGTAAACACGGCTTCCAACTGTGGTTTTACCTCACAATTTGAAGGGCTTGAAGCTTTACATAAACAATATAAAGACAAAGGGTTAGTGGTTATTGGTTTTCCATCTGATGATTTTTTCCAAGAAGAAAAAGATGAGGCTAAAACCGCGGATGTTTGTTTTATCAATTATGGGGTGACATTCACTATGGTTGCCACCTCACCTGTGCGTGGTGACGATGCCAACTCAGTGTTTCAACACTTGAATGAAAAAAGCACTGCACCTAAGTGGAATTTCTACAAATATTTAGTATCTGGTGATGGCGAGACTGTGACCCAGTTTAACTCGCGCGTAAAACCTGATAGTGAAGAGCTTAAAAAGGCTATCGACAAGCAGTTAAGTCTTTAATTATTTACTTTCAGTCGCATTTTTAATAAAAAATTGAGACAAGAGAATATTTTCCAAATATCCTCTCGTTATAAAGAAACATAATCATCAGTGCATCATCAGTCTATTATATTAGGAGCGAGTTTTGGCGCGATTTTCAGGATTAGATAAAGAGACAGGGCACAGTGCTCGCGGTAAAACAGGCGTATTGCTATTAAACCTAGGTACACCTGATGCACCAACTGCCTCAGCCGTCAGACGTTATTTAGCAGAGTTTTTAGCCGATCCTCGTGTAGTCGAAATTCCTAAACTCATATGGATGATTATATTGCACGGTATTATTTTGCGGGTTCGCCCTGCAAAATCTGCTGCTTTATATAAACAGATTTGGACTGAAAATGGCTCACCTCTGCTGGCAATCAGTCAGCAACAGCAGGCTAAATTAGATAAATTATTAGCATCCAGCGGCGTTGATGCTAGCGTACACCTTGCTATGCGATATGGCTCACCCTCGGTGGCTGCAACTTTGCAAAAAATGCACAAGCAAGGAATTGATAACCTGGTGATATTGCCGCTATATCCTCAATACGCCGCGCCAACTACAGCATCAGCATTTGATGCGATAGCTAAAGAATTATATAAGTGGCGCTACTTACCTGCTTTACATTTTATTAATACCTATCATGATCATCCTGATCTAATTTCAGCCTTGGCCAATTCTATCGAACAAGATTTTGCTAAACATGGCAAACCGCAAAAGTTAGTTTTGTCCTATCATGGTATGCCTGAGCGCAATTTGCATCTAGGCGATCCATACTATTGTTTTTGCATGAAAACTACTCGTTTAGTGGTTGAAAAACTAGGGTTGACCGAAGACGATTACATTACAACGTTTCAATCTCGTTTTGGTAAAGCTAAGTGGTTGCAACCCTATACAGATGCAACTATTGAAGCATTACCCGCAAAAGGCATTAGTAACATCGCCGTTATTTGTCCTGCTTTCAGCGCTGATTGTTTAGAAACCTTAGAAGAAATTCAAGGTGAAAATCGGCATGTATTTGAAGGTGCTGGTGGTACAGACTTTAGATACATTGCATGTTTAAATGACAATGATGACCACATTCAAATGATGGCTAACATTGTAAAACCTTATTGTTAGTAACAGATCCGGCCCACAAGCATTGCCGGGATGACGTGTAGAAGCATTGCCGGGATGACGTGTAGAATCATTGCCAGGATGACGTGTAGAATCATTGCCGGGATGACGTGTAGAATCATTGCCAGGATGACGTGTAGAAGTATGCCGGAATGATTTTGCGTTTGTTGCTCACAGTTAATCATTTCAATACAGAATCTCTTCAATTTTTATGAGGAGATAACATCTGAATAATTGTAGTTTTAAAAATACACTTAATTTGTGCGTAAAATGTTCGTAATTTAGCCCTGCCTATACGTCATCCCCGAGAGCTTTTATCGGGGATCTATTTTTGTTGAAACTTAGTACCAACCCTACAGTATAAAAATTTACTTTCTCGCCTGTTCTATTTCAATTTGATAGACTAAATCCACTGTTACAAATCAAAAATTAATTATGAGAATAGATCCTAATATAAGGTTGGTATTCAGTACCGATAAAGGCCGTATTGAGCCAGAAAAACAAGTTGAAGCAGTACCTGATGGTGATGGCATAGTTCGGATCCATAAAGATACTAAAGGTCGAAAAGGCAAAGGTGTCAGTGTGATAAAGGGCCTGGCTTTAGAGCAAACTGAACTTAAAGCCTTAGCACAAAAACTTAAAAAACAGTGCGGTTGTGGCGGTACTGTGAAAGACTTCGATATCGAAGTTCAAACCGATAACCGTGAACAATTAAAAACATTATTAGAAAAAATGAGTTATACGGTAAAGCTAGCGGGTGGATAACGCCTTAAATATTAAAGCTCTCACATCAAAAAATTATTAATATAAAGCCTAGTATTCAAATAAGGGAAGATATTATGGATGGTTCAGAAGTCAGTGTTACTAAAAAAGGCCGTCTACTTGGTGACTGTCTTCAAGGACATCTATTAATTGCTATGCCATCGCTTGAAGAAACATTTTTTGAGCGTAGTGTTATCTACATTTGTGAGCATGATGAAAAAGGTGCTATGGGATTGGTTATTAATCGCCCTATTGGTCTTGATCTTGAAGACTTGTTAGATCAAATGGGACTGAATCCTTCACCTGAATCGGCTTTTTATATTAACGCTCAAGTATTGTCGGGCGGCCCAGTGTCACCAGATCGTGGCTTTGTGCTTCATAGTCCACAGTCGAATTGGATGAATAGCCATCAAGTAACAGACTATTGCATGCTCACCACATCACGCGATGTGTTATCAGCAATTGGTACTCAAAAATCGCCGGCAGATTATGTGGTTGCATTAGGCTATGCCGGTTGGGGGAAAGACCAATTGGAACAAGAGTTAGCTAATAATACCTGGTTAACCATTAAAGCCACTCCTGAATTACTTTATACCAAACAGCCTGAGCATTTATGGGATATTGCCTCTAAACAGTTAGGATTTGATATGTGGCAAATTTCATCCCAGGTAGGTCATGCTTAAGGTGATAAGTTGGAATGGTTAATCGCTAAAACTGCCGCACTGTTCATTGTTGGCATTTCTTTATTAACTGCCGAAGTCACGGTACATATAGCCAACAGTGTTTATAGCAGAGTCGTGTTCCAGTCAGACAGCATTAACCTTAAGCGCTGACGATAGGTTTAGAATATACACTTTAGCACCAAATTACTTCCTGAAGGAACATCATGCAACCTCAAACCATATTAGGTTTTGACTATGGTACCAAAAGCATTGGTATTGCAATCGGACAAGCTATTACAGCCAGTGCCAGCCCGTTAATGTCGATTAAAGCGGTTGACGGCATTCCCAATTGGGATGACATTGGCAAATTGATAGCCGAATGGCAGCCAGATCTAGTGGTAGTAGGGTTACCGTTAAATATGGATGGTACCGAGCAAGAAATGACCCAACGTGCGCGTAAATTCGCTAATCGAATTAATGGTCGCTTTGGTATAAAAGTCGCCACTCAAGATGAGCGCTTAACAACGGCAGATGCTAAAGCACGGTTGTTTGAGTTTGGTGGATTTAAAGCATTATCGAAAGGGCAAATTGATGCAGTTTCAGCAGTACTGATTGTTGAAAGTTATTTTGAAAACCAATTCGGAGACTAATCGGTTGTATCGTGATTTTAAATCTGACTATTCGTTAGCTTCAACAATATTTAATTTATTGATTAAATACTGAACTTGACAATCGTTTTACTGTCTATAACCTTGTGATTATTTAAATGTTTTTGGAGCTTCTATGAAAAAGTTAGTTTTAGCGATAGCGGTATTAGCCTTAAGTGCTTGTAGCACACTAAAAACCAATACCGATTTTGACCCTGCTGTAGCATTTGATCAATATAAAACATTCACTTGGGTTGCGACAAAAGAAGCAGACAAAGGTTATCACTTAGATGGACTGCTTGATCAGCGTGTTAGAGATGCTGTTGATAATCAAATGGCAGCCAAAGGATTAACTAAAGTTGCCGCTGAAGCGGATTTATTAGTTAATTACCTGACCAAAGTAGATAAGAAAATTAATATTGATACTTTTAATAACAACTTTGGCTATAACCCATACTATGGGCCAGGTTGGGGATGGAGTGGTTCAATGCACACTCAAACCACTGTACGTGAATATGAAGTGGGTACATTAATTATTGATCTAATTGACAACAAAACAGGTAAGTTAGTATGGCGTGGCAGTGTTGCAGACACCATCCGTGATCAAAACACCCCACAAGAGCGTGTCGATATTATCAATAGTGCCATTGGACATGTGATGTCAGCTTTCCCTCCACAAACAAAATGATAGTATAAAATTGATACTGGTTATAAAGCGCTTTTCTTTTGGACTGCGCTTTATTTGTTAACAGTTCTGTGAGCAGCTCTTCCTAAGTATAAGTATTACCAGGATAAGCAGACTCAAATAAACATGATCGACCAGCCATATAAGTAAGCATCCTCTGCTTTTTATCTTTACCCATTCTCACCCATTTGATAAAATTCTTAGCTGTGATAAGGAAATTCACCCTTCATATGTAAGTGAGTCATCATGAAATCTTGGTATCTTTTATATTGTAAACCGCGTGAAGAATTACGCGCGCAGCAAAATTTAGCGCTTCAACAAATTGAAAGCTACTTACCAATGATTAAAGAATCAAAAAAATCCAAATCTACCACCAAAATGGTCGACGTGCCTTTATTCCCTAATTATCTCTTTATCTACTTTGACCCTACCGAGTTCAGCGTGAGTAAAATTCACTCAACAAGAGGTGCAAGTCGGATTATTGGCTGCAAAGAAGTCATGACGCCTATAGACGATAGACTTATTAATAGCCTTAAAAGGCGGGTTAATGCATTTGTACCTGAGCAGGAAAAATGTTTAGCTAAAGGCGATAAAGTGACATTTATAGATGGTCCCTTTATTAATCTAGAAGCTATTTTTGAAGAGCGGAACGCTGAAAAACGTTGTTATGTGTTGTTTAATATTATGGGTCAACAGAAACGTATTTTAATTGATGAGCAAGCAATCAAAAAAAGTACAACAGATAATGAGTATTAATTAAACGAGTTGAACGAAAGTTGGTCAGTTAACTAGATATGTACTTATAATGTTGTAAGATATTGGCTATACAACTTAGTTTTAAGAGATGTAGCGACTAATCAACCCGTTTAATGTTTTTGCGTTATGGCATTTAAAATCAGTGGTTTACTGTATTTTCTTTATGTTTTTTTTGCTAGGTTTGGTCTATCAGTTTAATAAAATGGTTTTTAAGTGCCGACTGGCTGATTTTTCTACATATTTAACAACACACTTCAGTTATAATACGAGCCAAATTTTTCATTGGTTCACTTTGGACTAATGAATCTATAATTAAAAATAAGAAGTTTCGCGAAGCGAAGGGCACTATAGAAGCCGCAATCTATGGGCGGTAGCGTGTCTGGAAGGCAAAATACAGAAAAATTTCTGTCTTTTAGAGCGCGTCTAAGACCGTCTCGGTCGCTACGCGGAGCGATAGCATAGATCTTGAAAGTTCAGCATGCTGCCGATTTAATCCGTTTTGACTTTTGCTACCAAAAGCTTTACTTATTTTACCGAAACATTCCGTCATCCATAAGTGATACGGCCTGTAATCGCTTTATTTACCGCTTTTATAGCAGCGAAGCCCTCTAGCCGGACTAAGTCCGTTCTAGGCTCTCGATGCCACCCTAATTCTATTAATAATATTGGAGATACCTGGTGTTTCATAAAACCAAAACATTATTCATTGCAGGCTTATCTGCCTTTATTATACTCACTACGCCAGTAGACGCGGTTACCCCATCACCACAAATGATTGAGCAATTTAAACAGTTGCCTAAATCAGAGCAAGCAAGAATTGCAAAGCAATATGGTATCGATCCATCCGCTTTTGGCGGAACCAGTAGCACGGCGTCAAGAATTGAAAATCCTGAGGTGGTTACTGAACGAGCCGGTGAGTCGGAATCTTTAGCAACAAGAAAATCAGACTCTGAATCTGAATACGATTTTAAACGAGATAGTAAGCGTAATGAGCTAACTAGATTTGGTTATGAAATGTTTGCAGGTGAACCTTCAACGTTTGCTCCGGTGTCAGATGTTCCAGTACCAAGCGAATATATGATAGGCCCTGGCGACGTCATTAATGTTCAATTGTATGGTAAAGAAAATCAGGAATACAGTTTAACAGTGGGTCGCGATGGTAACCTTCAGTTTCCATCTCTTGGGCCTATACCTTTAAGTGGTATGAGTTTTTCAGAAGCCAGAGAGTCAATTAGCGAGCGAATTAAGCAACAAATGATTGGTATTGAATCTAATATCAGCATGGGTGAGCTTCGTTCTATTCGTATTTTTGTCGCGGGTGATGCTTATAAACCGGGCTCTTATACAGTGTCGAGTTTATCAACTATCACGCAAGCGCTATTTGTTGCGGGTGGTATTAATGAAATAGGCAGTTTAAGAAACATTCAAATTAAACGTGGTGGGCGTTTAGTCGGCAAATTTGATTTGTATGATTTGTTATTACGAGGTGATGCATCTGGTGATATTAATCTGCGTTCAGGTGATGTTGTGTTCATTCCAGCCGTTGGTGGGTTAGTAAGTGTAACCAGGAAGTCAGAAGACCTGCAATCTATGAAATATCGCCCAATGAAACTATCTCAGACATTGTTACTATGGCAGCAGGCGTAAAAGCCGGCGCATACCCTAAAGCCACCAGTTTGGAACGCTTTAATAGTAACGGATTGAAAAGTCTTATTAACCTTGATTTAACATCAGCCAAAGATCAAACTTTATTAGCTAAAAATGGCGATTTTATTCGAGTTAAAAATTCATCTAGCCAATTTGAAAACACCATTACGTTAGCTGGTGCAGTCGTTCGTCCTGGTAAATATCAATGGCGAGAAGGAATTACTATCGCCGATGTTTTGCCGAGTGTGTGGGGCGATTTAGCACCGAGTGCCGATTTAAACTACGCCTTAGTTATTCGTGAAGTGAATAAATATGGTGACATCAATGTGCTGCAGTTTTCATTAGGTGCAGCAATTGCAGGTGGTAGCTTAACTGATAATCTAGCTTTGTCGCCACGTGATAAAATTCTGGTTTTTAACTACGACGATGCTACTCAAAACCGTTTTGAGTTAAATAAATTGGTTAAGCAACGAGTTGCAAAAGTTGCTGAGCTTAAAGGTGACTCACTCTTAGGCAACGATTTATTTCAATCTGGTTTTGAATCATTAGACTTTTCAGGCAACAAAAAAGTCTCTAAAACAAACATTGGTGGTGTCATCATTACAGGCACTGAGGCGTCGAAAGAGCAAAGTGCTGTAAAAACTGAAGTGTCACAAATGTTAGCTAACTTATTTGACGATATTGAACTTATTAAAGTCAGCTATGCAATGAGCAGAGGCGAATTACTTTATCCAATCATTAGCAAGCTTTACCAACAGGGTAATAGTCATTCTAATGTTAAAGTTGTTGCTGCAGCGGGTAAGGTTAGACACCCTGGTTTATATCCTTTAAGTGAAAATTCAACTGTGAGTGACTTAATTAAAGCTGCTGGTGGCTTAACTGAAGGCGCATACATTGAAAAAGCTGAACTAACCAGGACACAAATTAATGCTAATGGTTCAGGTATCACGCATTTAAGTGTTGATGTCGCGTCGGCCTTAATGGGCGACCGGTCGGCTGATTTTGCTTTACAAAGTCGCGATGCTTTGACCATTCAAACTATTCCAGACTGGCAAGAAAGTAAAAGCGTTGAGCTTCGTGGCGAAGTTAAATTTCCTGGCGTTTATAATATCGCCCGTGGAGAAACATTAGCCAAATTGTTAGAGCGTGCGGGAGGTTTTACTGAGTATGCCGCGCAAAACGCATCTGTGTTTGTACGCGAATCAGTAAGACAGCAAGAAGAGTTAGAAATCAAAAAGCTTGCCAATCAGTTACGCCGTGATATTGCCAGTCGTGGTATTTCTAAAGATGGTATTCAAGTCAATTATGCTGATGCTCAAATGATGCTAACTGATTTAGAGAATATAAAAGCAGTAGGTCGATTGGTCGTTGATTTAAATGCTATTAGCTTAGGCATTGATGAAGCCGATTTGCAGTTAGAAGATGCCGATGTACTTTATATTCCAGCCATAAAACAAACAATCGCAGTCATGGGCGAAGTTCAACACCCATCAACGCATAGGTTTAAATCTGGTTATACGCTTGAACAATATCTTGCATTATCAGGTGGGCCACGCGAACGTGCAGATGAAGACCGTGTTTATATCATTAAAGCCGATGGCTCAGTGACTTTACCGAGTAACAGCGCTTGGTTTGCCAGTGATACAGAAATGTCACCAGGTGACACTGTAATAATGCCGTTAGACACAGAGTATAAAGATAACTTAACTCTTTGGACTCAAGTTACCGGAATTATCTATAACACCGCCGTAGCAATATCCGCTATTTCTGGCTTGTAATTTTACATCATAAACAACAGAGTAATGATTAGAGACATGCACTAATCATTACTTTCAGTACTCTGTTACAACAGTTATCACTGTTAATTTTATAATCATTTAAAGAGATAATTCATTAATGTCGACAGAAATACATAACTATCCCGACGCAAACTTTTCACCAAACTCATCGCAGAATAATTCAGATGAAATAGATCTTCGAGAGCTATTCTCAGTGATTTGGCAAGGCAAGTGGATAATTATTGCCATTACTTTTGTTTTTGCAGTTGGCTCGGTATTTTTTGCTATTAGTCAGCCAAATATTTATAAGTCAGAAGCATTATTGTCGCCAGCTGATACCCAGCAAGGCGGTGGTGGTTTAGCGGCGCTTGCTGGACAGTTTGGCGGCTTAGCAAGCATGGCAGGGATTAATTTAGCTGGCGGCGGTGGCGTAGACAAAACCCAAATGGCCATCGAGGTAATGAAATCACGTCAATTCGCTAGCTCATTTATTCAAAAGCATAATATTCTTGCTGATTTAATGGCCGCTAAAAAATGGGATATGGCAAATAATGCCATAATCTATGATCAAGAGTTATATAGTGCTGCAGAACAAAAGTGGCTTCGTCAAGTACAAGCACCTTTTCAGTCAGAACCTTCTATGCAAGAAGCGTATAAAGAATTCAGTAAAATCATGACAGTTAATGCAGCAAAAGACACAGGTATGGTGACTGTATCAGTAGAGCATTTGTCCCCAGTGATTGCTCAGCAATGGGTAAGCTGGTTAATCGCTGATATTAATAAAGAAATGAAAACGCGAGAGGTAGCTGAAGCAAATCGTAGTATTGATTTCTTACAGAAACAAATTCAGCAAACCAATGTTGCAGATATCCGCACTATTCTATACAAATTAGTTGAAGAGCAAGCTAAAACAGTGATGTTTGCCGAAGTGCGTGATGAATATGTATTTAAAACGATTGACCCTGCATTAGTACCTGAAGAAAAAGCTAAGCCTAAGCGTGCATTGATTGTTGTGTTAGGCACCATGTTAGGTGGTATGTTGGCTATAATGTTGGTATTAATTAGGTATTTTTCTAGAAAAGGAAGTTAGTACTTCATTACTGTATTTAATAACGACAGTTTGCTAGAACCTAAAGCCTCAAATTCACACAACGACACTCTTCTTAGAAATTAAAAATGTCTCACGTGAGTTTGAAAATTTAATATGAAAAAGTAAAATTTTATTATTTAAGGATATTTGTAATGATGTTTGATATAGCAAATGCCAAAGTTGGCATTATTGGCTTAGGTTATGTAGGTTTACCACTGGCTGTTGAGTTTGGTAAACAGCGTTCTACAATTGGATTTGATATTAATCAAGCGCGCATAGATGAACTCAGTGCTGGTCATGACAGCACATTAGAATGCTCAAGTGCGGAATTGTCGGAAGCAATAGAACTAGTTTATACCACATCACTAGAACTACTAAAAGAATGTAATGTCTTTATTGTCACAGTACCAACACCAATTGACGAGCATAAACAGCCAGATCTTACTCCTTTGATTAAAGCTTCAGAGACTTTAGGTAAAATAATTAAGGAAGGTGATGTAATTATCTATGAATCTACGGTTTATCCTGGTGCAACTGAAGAAGATTGTATACCTGTTGTAGAAGGTGTTTCTGGACTTAAATTTAATCAAGAGTTTTTTGCTGGTTATTCACCAGAGCGTATTAATCCTGGTGATAAAGAACATCGTGTCACCAACATTTTAAAAGTTACTAGTGGTTCGACACCAGAAGTCGCTGAATATGTAGATCAGTTATACAAGACAATTATTGTTGCAGGTACGCACAAAGCGTCTTGTATTAAAGTTGCAGAAGCGGCAAAAGTTATTGAAAACACTCAGCGCGATGTGAATATTGCTCTCATCAATGAACTATCTATTATTTTTAACAAACTTGGTATTGATACTCTAGAGGTGCTCGAAGCGGCTGGAACTAAGTGGAATTTTCTTCCTTTTCGCCCAGGACTTGTCGGTGGACATTGTATTGGCGTAGACCCTTACTATTTGACACACAAGGCACAAAGCGTGGGTTATCACCCTGAAATGATCTTAGCTGGCCGCCGCTTAAACGACGGCATGGGGCAGTATTTGGTTTCTCAACTAGTGAAAAAAATGCTAAAAAAGCGTATCCATGTTGAGGGGGCCAATGTATTGGTTATGGGCTTTACTTTTAAAGAGAATTGCCCTGATTTACGCAATACCAAAGTTATAGATATTATATCAGAGCTAAAAGAATATAATATTAACGTTGATATTATTGACCCTTGGTGTGCTAGTCGCGAAGCAGTGCATGAGTATGGGCTTTCTTTATGTGATGAGCCGAAAGTGAATCATTATGATGCGATTATTATTGCTGTTGCACATAATGAGTTTCGTGCTATGGGGGCTAAGGCAATACGTGCGCTAGGTAAATCTGAACATGTATTATATGACTTAAAATATGTTCTTGATAAACAAGACGTTGATATGCGTTTATAACTTATTAACTTATTAACTTATTTTTGAATTATAAAACCTAACACCTTAAAGAATTAGGAATATCAATGTCTCCTTATAGTGAAATAAAAGTACAATTACAAACCACCCCAAAAGTATGGTTAATAACGGGAGTTGCTGGCTTTATTGGTTCAAATTTGTTAGAAAAATTGCTTGAATTAAATCAAACGGTTGTAGGATTAGATAACTTTTCGACAGGTCATCAACACAACCTTGATGAAGTTCAGTCTTTAGTTACAGTAGAGCAATGGGCACGTTTTCGCTTTATTGAAGGAGATATTCGCGATTATTCTGTTTGTGAAAAAGTCTTGAAAGGCGTTGACTATGTGCTTCATCAAGCCGCACTAGGATCTGTGCCTCGCTCAATTTCTGACCCTATAACTACTAATGCAGTTAATATCACTGGTTTTTTGAACATGCTTCACGCTGCAAAAGAGGAGCAAGTAGAAAGTTTTATTTATGCTGCTTCTAGCTCTACTTATGGGGATCATCCAGCATTACCCAAAATTGAAAAGAATATCGGTAATCCACTCTCTCCTTATGCCGTTACCAAATACGTAAATGAACTTTATGCAGGTGTATACGCTCGTACTTATGGATTTAAAGCGATCGGATTACGTTACTTTAACGTTTTCGGTAAACGTCAAGATCCAAATGGTGCTTACGCTGCAGTTATACCGAAATGGATAGCAGATATGATCATGGATGAAAACGTGTTTATAAATGGTGATGGTGAAACTAGTCGTGATTTTTGTTTTATTGAAAATACGATTCAAATGAATATTCTAGCTGCTACTGCTGCTGATACAGCTAAAGATCAAGTATATAACGTTGCGGTGGGAGATAGAACAACACTAAATACCTTATATGGAAGTATTAGCGAAGCATTAATGGCCAACGGTATTGAATGTAAAAAATTACCGATATACAGAGATTTTAGAGCTGGTGATGTTCGTCATTCACAAGCTGATATATCAAAAGCACAAAATGCTCTAGGGTATCAACCAGAATACAAGATTCTTGAAGGAATATCTAAAGCAATGCCTTGGTACATAGAGTTTTTAGGTTCTAAATAATGAAAATACTTATAACAGGTGGCGCAGGGTTTATCGGCTCTGCTGTCGTTCGTCATATTATTTATAACACTCAGGACTGCATCATCAATGTTGATAAACTGACCTATGCCGGTAATCTTGAGTCATTGGTCAATATTGAGTCAAGTGACCGGTATGTTTTTGAGCAAGTCGATATATGTGATCGTGCTGAATTAGATCGAGTCTTTAAACAATACAGGCCTGATGCCGTAATGCACCTCGCCGCTGAATCTCACGTTGACCGTTCAATCACCGGGCCATCTGACTTTATTCAAACCAACATTGTAGGCACTTATACGTTACTTGAAGCGACTCGAGCATATTGGAACGAATTGTCAGACGAAGCGAAGAAAGCATTCCGCTTTCATCATATTTCTACAGATGAAGTGTACGGTGACTTACCTCACCCTGATGAAGTGAACAGTTCAGATGAGCTAACCCTCTTTACAGAAACGACCTCATATACTCCGAGCAGCCCCTATTCGGCATCAAAAGCATCAAGTGACCATTTAGTCAGAGCCTGGCTACGTACCTATGGTTTACCGATACTTGTAACTAATTGCTCCAATAACTATGGTCCGTACCATTTTCCTGAGAAGTTAATTCCTTTAGTAATTCTAAATGCATTAGAAGGCAAATCACTTCCAATCTACGGCAAAGGTGATCAAATTCGTGACTGGCTATACGTTGAAGATCATGCTCGTGCATTATACAAAGTGGTTACCGAAGGCAAGGTCGGAGAAACCTATAATATAGGTGGCCATAACGAAAAACAAAACCTTGA
Organism: Shewanella sp. OMA3-2; assembly: GCF_021513195.1. Classification (NCBI taxonomy): domain Bacteria; kingdom Pseudomonadati; phylum Pseudomonadota; class Gammaproteobacteria; order Alteromonadales; family Shewanellaceae; genus Shewanella; species Shewanella sp. OMA3-2. The sequence goes on from NZ_CP090974.1 coordinate 1,637,272, forward strand.
GGTAGTACAAACTATTTGTAGTATTTTAGATGTTTTAGTGCCTAAAGATAGCCCTTATGCCGAGCAAATTATCTATGTAACCGACCGACCTGGCCACGATCGTCGTTATGCTATTGATGCCAGCAAAATGAGTAATGAACTTAACTGGAACCCTATTGAGACCTTTGAAACGGGTTTACGCAAAACGATTCAATGGTACTTGGATAACCAAACATGGTGCCAACATGTACAGGACGGAAGTTACCAGCGTGAACGGCTAGGTATTACTACCTAATCGATAATTGATTATGTTGTTGAACGATTACAGATAAAAAGTTTATTTTAGGGATTATTTATGAAAGGCATTATTTTAGCTGGGGGCTCTGGTACTCGGCTTTACCCGATAACGATGGGCGTATCAAAACAGCTTTTACCCATTTATGATAAACCCATGATCTATTATCCACTTTCAGTGTTAATGCTAGCCGGTATACGTGAGATATTAATCATTACTACAGCAGAGGACTGCGATTCATTTAAGCGTTTGTTAGGTGATGGCTCACAATTTGGAATTGAGCTTACCTATACCGTACAACCTAGCCCTGATGGATTAGCTCAAGCATTTATTCTTGGTGAACAGTTTATTGGAAACGATGATGTATGCTTAGTGCTTGGGGATAATATTTTTTATGGTCAAAGCTTTACATCAAAATTAAAACACGCTGTCCAAAATGCTAAATGTGGACAAGGTGCTACCGTATTTGGTTATCAAGTAAAAGATCCTGAGCGTTTTGGTGTTGTAGAGTTTGATGTAAATCAAAAAGCGATTTCGATTGAAGAAAAACCTACTAAACCCAAGTCACACTTTGCAGTAACGGGTTTATACTTTTACGACAACTCTGTCGTTGAAATAGCGAAACAGGTTAAGCCTTCAGAACGAGGAGAGCTTGAAATTACCTGTGTTAACGAATTTTATTTACAGCAAAATAAATTGAATGTTGAAATACTTGGACGAGGTTTTGCGTGGTTAGATACAGGTACCCATGAAAGCCTACTTGAAGCAGCTCAGTTTGTTGAGACTATCGAAAAACGTCAAGGTTATAAAATAGCTTGTTTAGAAGAGATTTCATTTAATAATGGCTGGTTAAGTAAGCAACAAATTAATATATTAGCCAAACCATTTTTAAAGAATAGCTATGGCCACTATTTAATGGAACTCATAAAAGAGTAAATTATGATAGCACTCAATAAACCACTTCCCCCAGATTTAGAAAAACTAAACGCGTATTTAGTTCAAGTCAATGATAGTAGCTGGTACACAAATTTCGGCCCATTACATGAGCAATTAACTAAACGCCTTGAAGCATATTTAGGTGTTCAAAACTTACTGCTTGTATCAAACGGGACATTAGCACTTCAAGTTGCATGTAAAGCACTAAATATTAACTCCGCAATTACGACTCCATTTAGCTTTGTAGCAACAACAAGCTCATTGTTATGGCAAGGTATTGATATGGCATTTAGTGATATTGACATGAATAGTTATAATTTATGTCCAATAGCGCTTGATGATGCGCTGCAGCAAAATAATAACTATGATGGCGTAGTTGCAACTCATGTTTATGGTAATCCATGTGATGTTAATGGTATTGCAGATGTGGCAAATAAACACAATAAAAAAGTGATTTACGATGCTGCACATGCCTTCGGTATTAACGTCGGTGAGCAGTCTGTACTGAATTTTGGCGATGCAAGTACGTTAAGCTTTCATGCAACCAAAGTGTTTCACACCGTTGAAGGAGGAGCAATAGTTTTTAAGCATAGAACAGATTTTGATAAAGCAAAGCAACTTATTAATTTTGGAATACAAGCAGATGGTTCATTAGGTGAGCCAGGAATTAATGCTAAACTTAATGAATACCAATGTGCTGTAGGACTAACGCTACTTGATGATATAGACGGTGTAATAAAGCATCGCGCAGCGTTATTTAAAATTTACACCAATGAGCTAAATGGTATTGTAGAATTACCTCAATGGCATGCGCAAGCCAATTTTAATGGTGCTTATATGCCTATTTTCATCGCGTGTGTGCAAAAACAGCAAGATGTAATGCAAGCTCTGGCTAAAAATAATATTCAATGCCGCCGTTATTTTACACCTTCACTTGATTTAGCCTATGACCAACAAAAAAGTTTCGGCTGCGCTAATAGCCAGAAGATAGCTGGCGGGGTAATTTGTTTACCTTTGCATAACTTTATGAGTGTTAATGATGTGATAGCGGTCACTGACGTTATTAAGGAAGTACTATGAGTTTTGCCGTAATGCAGCCTTATTTATTTCCTTATTTGGGCTATTACCAACTGGTTAATGCTGTAGAAAAATTTGTTTTTTACGATGATGTTACCTTTATAAAAGGTGGCTATATAAACCGTAATAATATTTTATCTAATGGTAAAGCTCAGCGTTTTACTATTCCAGTGCCAGGCCTATCATCAAACACACTGATTAATGAACTCAATTTCGATTCGAATATTAAAAAAGTGCTTAAAACAATCGAACAGAGTTATAAGAAAACACCTTATTTTGAGCATGTTTTTCCACTTATTGTATCTGTATTGAGCGATGAGAATAGGCGTATAGATCATATTTGTGCAAAAAGCATTTCAGTAGTATTTGAGTATCTAGGTATTAATAAAGACTTTTATTTTTCAAGTGAACTTGAGTATAACCGTGATTTGTCTGCAGCTGATAAGTTGATAGCAATGGCTGATGTTTTAAAATCAAATGAATATATAAATAGCCCAGGCGGAAAATCACTTTACGATAAAAAATATTTTGCTGAAAATAAAATTCGTTTATCGTTTATTGAAATTGAAAAGTACGAGTACTTACAGAATACAAACGAATTCATTCCTCATTTATCTATGATTGATGTACTTATGTATAACAGTAAAGCTGATGTTATCGATATGCTGTCTAAATATAAGTTGGTCTAATAAATGGCTATAGGTGGCTACAACCAACTTTCACTGACAAGTTTGAACACTCAGTTAGATGTTAAAGCATATCGGTTTCAATCAGCACGTTCTGCTTTATATGCATACTTAGATACCGTAAAAATTAAAACGCTGTATGTGCCAAATTATATTTGCGACAGTATTTTTCCAGCCCTTGAATCATTAAATATCAATGTTATATTTTATTCTATTAATGAGCTGTTGCTGCCTGCTAATATCTCTGAATGTATAAGTACGCATGAGAGTAAAATATTAGTCGTGAACTATTTTGGCTTGCTTTCAGAGCAGATTAAAATATTAACCACAACAAAACCCGAATTTTTTATTGTTGATAATTCACAAGCTTTATTTTGTGAACACATAGAGGGCACTACAAGTATTTATTCACCACGTAAATTTTTAGGTATACCAGATGGTGGTTTACTACGAACGTCAATCAATATTGATATGCCTGATGATTGTTATGATGCAAGTAAAAATTGTGGTCACTTACTGCTGCGCGCAGCAGGCTATGTGCAAGCAGGATATAGCCAGTTTTTAGAGGCAGAGCAAGCGCTTGAATGTTTTATACCAAAAAAAATGTCAGTAATATCTGCATTCTTGATCAACTGTGCTGACATTAATCTAATTAAAGAAAAAAGACAGCGTAACTATAAGATTTTATATAACAAATTTAAATCACTAAACCAATTACAACTCCCGATTAATCATCAAGTACCGCTGTGTTATCCATTAAAAATTAGCCATGGCGTTGAAAGTGTTTACAAACAGCTTATTGATAATGCTATTTATTTACCTCGTTACTGGCAAAGTGAATTCAGTGGTGAGGTTGGGGTAGATATGTTTCAAAATACCTTGTTTTTACCCATTGATGAAAGATTAGAAGAAGATGATGTGCAAGCATTATCCGATATTATAGAGCAGAGGATAGAAAATGAATATTCAAGGTAAAGTAGTCACTTTGCGAGCAATAGAAATGGAAGATTTAGCGTTATTACATCAATGGGCTAATGAACCAGAAATTTGGGAAGGTCTCGGAGGGTGGCATTTTCCTTACTCTAGCACTAGTACTGAAAATTGGATAAAAAATATAAATAATAATGATCCAAAAAACCAAAACTTTGCTATTGAGACACCTGAACACGGTTTGATTGGTACAATAAACTTAGTCAACATAGATTGGAAAAATCGCAACGCCTTTAGTGGTGTTAGCCTTGGGAATAAAGATACTCGCGGAAAAGGTTATGCCTTAGATGCAGTCATGACGATTATGCGCTATGCATTCGACGAGCTAGGCTTAGTACGTTTAGATGGCGATATGATAGCAACAAATAAAGTATCAATAAACTTTTTTCAAAAAAGATGCGGCTGGGAAATCGAAGGTATCAAAAAAAGCTGGTTCTTTAGAAAAGGAGCCTTTCATGACAAAGTAGTTGTAGGTATTACAGCTGATCGTTATAAAGAGTTCTTGATAGAAAATGATTATTGGAGATAGTTAAAGATGCTGAAAAGTGTAGTGGTTGGGGCTGGTACAATGGGGCTAGGTATTTGTTACCTGTTAAGTAAAAACAAAGGATATGTTACGGTAATTGTTAAGGATTTAGCCAAAGAGACTGACAAGCGTGCCTTTTTAGAGCGTCTAGCAAAAAAAGATGAAAAGCGTAATAATCTGACCGATGGCGATACTGCGACAGACTTGATGGACCGGATTACTTTCTCTGATCATTATAAAAGTGTAAACGAAGCACAGTTTGTTATTGAGGCAGTATCTGAGAATATCGATGTCAAATTAGATATCATCAAAAATATAGCAATTTACAGTAAAGATACGACGATAGTCGCTACAAATACTTCAAGTTTGTCTATAACTGAATTGGCCAGTTCTTACCTATACCCTGAACAAATTGTCGGGATGCACTTTTTTAACCCTGCAACAATTATGCAGTTGGTTGAAGTTATTAAAGGTTTTAATACATCACAAAGCGCAGTAGATTTCGTTTTAAATCTCGCAAAAGACTTAGGGAAATCACCAATCGTGGTTGATGAGTATCCTGGTTTCGTCGTAAATCGTTTACTTATGCCTATGATTAATGAGGCTGTGAATTTACTAGATTGTGGTGTCGCGACATTAAAAGGTATTGATACCGCAATGAGGCAAGGAGCTAACCATCCAATAGGGCCGTTGGAGCTTGCTGATTTAATAGGTATTGATGTGGTCTATGCAATTTTAGATACTTTGTACGCAGAAACTGGTGAGCATAGATATAAACCATCATATACGCTAAAAAAAATGTGTTTAGCTAATAAGCTAGGCAGAAAAAGTAGCCAAGGTTTTTATACTTATTAAGTGAACTTTTTTATGTTGGTAAAGTTTGATAGTTTATGTCGCTGAAAAAAAATATAATTGCAAACTATGTTAGTCAACTTTATGTTACCGGAGTTGGTATATTAATACTTCCTCTTTATGTAAAGTACATGGGGGCTGAAGCATATGGTTTAGTCGGTTTTTTTGCTATGTTACAAGCCTGGTTTGCATTACTTGATCTTGGTCTAACGCCTACTATCAGTAGAGAGACTGCCCGTTATTGTGGTGCCAGCATGAGTGCGCTTGATTATCGGCAGTTATTCCGTGCTCTAAGTGGTATATTTATTACAATAGCATTGCTTGGCGGAATTATACTGTGGTTTTTAGCAGCTTCAATAGCAGTTAAATGGTTAAAAGTTGATACTATTCCAATTGATGAGGTTATATTTTCAGTCCAAATTATGGCTGTAAGTGTCGCTTTAAGGTGGATGACTGGTTTATACCGTGGTGTTATTACTGGGTGTGAGTTATTGGTGTGGCTTAGTGTCGTAAATACGATTATTGCCACGTTACGTTTTATCGGCGTATTTATTTCAATGTGGATATACGGTTTTACGCCGACCGTTTTTTTTGTACATCAACTCATTGTAGCCATTTTAGAGTTACTAATTCTTTATGCAAAAGCGACACTTACCCTACCCAGCAAAAAAAATTACCGCAAGCCATAGGTTTTTCATTTTCACCAATCAAACCTGTTTTAAAATTCTCATTAGCAATCGCTTTTACATCCGCGGTGTGGGTATTGGTTACACAAACAGATAAGTTAATACTATCTGGTATTTTGCCCCTTGCAGAATATGGGTATTTTACCATGGCGGTACTTGTAGCTGGCGGTGTAATGATTATAAGCGGTCCAATTAGTAGCTCTATAATGCCAAGAATGGCACGCCTTCATGCTGAGGGTAAACACCAAGAACTCTTGATCGTTTATAGAAACGCTACACAACTAGTGAGCGTAATATGTGGTTCTGCAGCGATTGTAATCGCTTTTTTTGCTGAGTCTTTGTTATATGTGTGGACAGGTGATCGTGAACTAGCCCGAAACACTTCATTGACACTTACTTTATATGTTATTGGCAATGGATTTTTAGCTGTGTCTGCATTTCCATATTATTTACAGTATGCTAAGGGTAACTTACGTTATCACTTAATTGGTAATGCTGTAATGGCTGTTGTATTAATCCCGAGTATTATCGTTGCCGCTACTTATTATGGTGCGGTTGGAGCTGGGTATGCATGGCTAGCCGTTAACGTGCTTTATTTAGTGAGCTGGGCGGGTTACGTACATCATAAGTTAGAGCCAGGCTTGCATTATAAGTGGATGTTATCAGACATCATTAAAGTAGTCGCAGCACCTGCGATGACTGTATATTTCTCAAAATATCTAATTAATACGTATTATATATCAACCTCGAGGTTTTCAGAGTTCGTGTTAATTATTATTGTTTCTTTAATTACTCTTATGCTTGCAGTGCTAAGTTCTTGTTATTTTAGAACTGGGTTATTTAGACTTATTTCATCAAAGTATAAAATGTCTTATTAGAAGCTATAGATTATCATGTTTTTATTAGTAACTTATATCTAATTGTGTTCTGGGAATAAATTTTGATTAATCATGAAGTGTTATCCGTAAGACCCAAGGTCTCTGTTTGTGTTGTTACATACAATCATAGTAAATATTTGGCTAAATGTTTACAAAGTATCATTGATCAAAAAACTAGTTTTAAATTTGAAATTATTGTCGGGGAAGATTGCTCAACCGATGACACTAAGGAAATCCTTGCTGATTTTTATTCTAGATATCCTCACGTGATAGTGCCGATTTACCACTCAATCAACGTCGGAGGTTCTGAGAATTACTTAGCAGTGCATAAGCAAGCAGTAGGGGACTATATTTGCCATGTTGATGGTGATGATTATTGCTTACCTGGAAAGTTAGAGTCGCAGGCTTCATATTTAGATAGTAACCATGACGTTAATTTAGTTTGGCATAGGATGGGTATTCTAAGCGCAACAACAGGTAAAATAAAATATGATAATTTAAATAAATCGATCTGTTCAAAAAAGTATACTCAAAGCGAACTGATGAAATATATTACTATTGGTTTACACAGTTCTGTAATGTATCGTTCCGAGTGTAGACTAAATCATTCTCCTTCTTTTCCTGTATTAGATTATTTAGCAAATGTAGAAATTATTCGTGATGGATATGCTTCATTTTGTAATGATGAAGTTTATGGCGTTTACCGAGCAGGTATTGGGATCGCTAGTGAAGGAGGTACGACGAAAAGAATTATGGGGCAAACAATTGAGTATCTATATGAGAAATACCCAAGATATAAAAGAGAGCTTTCCTGTGCATCATTACTAATTTTACTATTATTGTTGAAAAGTAAAAAATACCGAGATCTATTTTTTATGCTTCAAATAAATTATAAATTACTACATGTTAGCTCCTTTTATGAGCTATTAAAAAACAAAGAATTTATTTTAAAATTGAAACTTCCAAGTGATTCTAATTGAAAAGTGTTAAGTTTAGGTAATAACGGCTTGAGTTTTTATTTCTAATTAAATTCACTTCTGTATATAGGGTTTTATCTAGCCACTCTTTATTGTAAAAATAATATATCAAAGGATGAAATCTGCAATGCTTGTAGTTCAATACTACAAATGTAAGCATTAACAGAATACTTGCTTGTATTTTTTTAAGCTTTAGCTATTAATAATAGTTTAATTTCAAGACCAGTGGCTTTTATTATAAATCATTTTAATTTATTTGAAATGCCATTTTAATACATGAGTTATTTATTATTAAAGTGGTAAATGAAATTACCAAATTTTATTTTTGCTGAACTAATTACATCAAACCTGATTTGTGGGGTTTAGGGCTGTTGATCTTTGTTTGAACTTTGTGCTAAGAAGGTAATCTCGTATAATTCACTTCGCCAAAAACAAATACAACGGGATTTCCATGCCCCGATTAATGCTCACTGATGAGATGTGGTCTAAGCTAAAAGCTATTCTGCTTGATGATAGAGTTTATAACAAGTAAGAGCATCGATTTACGATGGAAGGGATCCTTTAACGATTGCGTGTCAGTTGCCCTTGGCGAGATTTACCTGAATTTTGGCTTATGGAATACCAGTTATCGTCGCTTTTTACTGTGGTCAAGAAAAGATATTTTACTCAGACTGTTCAAAACATTATCGACTAATAGTGATACTGAATGGGAATTTATTGATGGAATTTATGTAAAAGCCCATCAACACAGTTCAGGTGCATCATCCGATGAAAAGCAAGCAATTGGGCTAAGTCGTGGTGGTAATACAAGCAAAATCCATCTCGCTGTAGATAGCTATGGTTTACCGATAGAATTCATTGTTACTGGTGGAGAAGTTCATGATAGCAAAGCAGCTAATGCCCTTATTGAGCTATTGCCACAAAGTCATTTCATTATTGCAGACAAAGGCTATGACAGTGAAGCTATTAGAGATAAAGTGCGTGAATGTGGTTCAATGCCAGTGATCCCTAGAAGACAAAATTCGAAGCAAGGAAATGGCGATATAGATTGGTGTTTATACAAATATCGGCATTTAGTTGAAAATGCTTTTGCTCTGCTCAAGCATTTTAGAGCTATAGCGACCCGCTATGATAAATTGAAAATTAATTTTGAAAGCCTGCTGTCTCTAGCTGCTCTATAATTTTGTTGCCAATGTGAAAGATCAACTGCCTCTAGTTAGTTAAAGTTCATTAATTTAGTGTTAAACGTGAGTAAAGTATGACTTCTGAAAATAATGATAATGTTCAATTTGGTTTCTTTTTATACTCATTAATCTTTTTTGTTTTTTTATTCTACTTACTTAATACAGGATTAGATTTAAGTTCTAAAAAGGTTCCTTTAGCTATTTTCTCTATGTTATTGGGTGCGGCTTCTTATTTTTTTTGTTGTGAGGTCTCTTTTAAAGTAAAATTTCATATTTATTTGTGTGCATTTATAATTTTGTTCTTAGGTTTTTATTCTGCGGTTATAGAAATTTTTTTTGATTATTCTGATGGTAGTTTTGTATTCTTTAAGATCGCTATTAATGCAGTGGCTTCTTTGTTTTTTTCTTATTTTTTCTCTAAATTTCTTATTAAATTTAATTTTAACGTGTATCATGTTTTTAAAATGTTTTTTTATATAGCTACATTAAATGCAATGATTGTTATTTTTTCATTTCTTATTCCTGATTTCAGAGTTTTTTTGGAGTCATATTTATATCAAAATATAAATTCTAATATAGACTATGAAAGTGTGGACTGGCGATTACGAGGCTTGGCCGCAGCTGGTGGTGCTAGCACCTCAGTTTTTATGGCATTCTGTATGGTACTTGGTTTGATTGCTAGTCGGGCAAAGTATATTATCCCCACTAAAGCACTTTGTTTTTCATTAATAATATTAGTATCTCAAATGTTTATAGCTAGAACTGGACTTATGTTAGGTATGTTTTTTATTTTTTTTTGGTTCGCTATAGAGTTTTTTAAGTTCAAACCTAAGTTTGTCATTTTTAGTTTTTTATTGTTAATGATTTTATTTGGTTGTTTTTATTATTTTGAAAATGAAATTCAACGTATTCTTCCTTTTGCTTTCGAGGTTTTTTATAATTTGATGTCAGGTGATGGTGCAAGTAGCGAGTCAACAAAAGAACTTATGAGTATGTTGACATTTCCTGACCGTGTTCAATATTTAACATTAGGCTTCGGTTGCTTCGAAGGTTGCTTACTTTATCGGAGTGACTCTGGTTATTTAAAAACATTAGCTGCTATTGGTCTTCCTCTAACAATGCTTGTTTATTTATTTTTGTTCTTTGTTCTTTATTCATGGTTACCTAAAAGGATACCTTATGGTTCATATTTTTGGAAAGTAATGATATTATTCATTTTTATTATTGAAATAAAGGAGCCTTTTTTATATCAAAATTATTTATCAAGGGCTCTTATTTTTTTGGTTGTTTATTTGTTTGTAATAGACATAAAGGGTCGTAATGATGAAAGTTTATCATATAATAACTAGTTTAGATGTTGGAGGAGCTGAAACAGCTCTTAAACGACTAGTTATTGATACAAAAGATGATTATGATATTAAGATTTTCTCATTAACTACATCTGGGAAAATTGCTGGTGAGTTAATAAAGGAGGGGGTGGATGTTTATTCTTTAAATATTAAGACACTTCGAAATGTAATAAAAAGTATCAATCTGTTAAAAAATATATTTATTATGGATAAGCCTGATGTTATTCACTCTTGGCTTTATCATGCAGACCTTATTGGAGGGATAGCATCTAAGTTAGCTGGGGTAAAAAACGTTATTTGGGGGGTCCGTACTACACATTTAAAGAAAGGTTCTTTTTCTACAGTTGTCATTCGCCAACTTCTTTCTTTTCTCTCTTATTTCATTCCTTCTAAAATAGTATGTGTTGCAGAAGCTGCTCGTGATTTTCATGTGAAAATTGGGTATTCCAGAAAAAAAATGATAGTCATTGGAAATGGTTTCTCATGTGATCCTCAAAAATTATCCGAATTAGAGGTATTTCGTGAAAGAGAGCGTTTAGGTATTACTGTTTCTGATATTGTAATCGGGTCTGTAGGGCGTTTCAGTCAAGATAAAGCTCAAGATTTATTTGTGCAAGCAGCTTTGTTAGTTGCTCCTAATAATCCTGATGTAAAGTTCTTAATGGTAGGGAGAGAGATAGATATCAATAATTCACTCTTAATGAACCCTATTAAAAAAAGTGGATTTTCTAGCAAGTTTATTTTAGTAGGTGAGCAATCAGATATTTCTAGATGGTTTTGTTTATTCGATATTTTTTGCCTGCATTCCAGAACTGAAGGTTTCCCTAATGTATTAGGGGAAGCAATGAGTCACGGTTTATGCTGTGCATCGACAAAAGCCGGTGATGCTGAATTTATTCTAAGTAACACAGGAGTCTTATCTGAACATATTACTTCAGAAAGTATTGCTTTTTCCATAAATCAACTACTTATTTTATCAAGTGCACAACGTATTGCGTTAGGTCGTTTAGCTAAGAAAAGAGCAAATGATTATTTTAGTATTCAAAAAACAACATCCCAGTATAATAAATTATACAAAAAAATGATGGTAGGTAATTAGATATGTGTGGTTTCGCTGGCTTTTTATATAAGCAAAGTTTACCTGAGAATGTTAACTCAATTCTAGATGAAATGGGGATGTCAATATTATCTCGCGGGCCTGATAGCTCAGGGGTTTGGAGTTGCAATGAAGATATGATAGGCCTTTCACATCGTCGTTTAGCCATTGTGGATTTATCTCCTGCTGGACACCAACCCATGGTTTCACATTCCGGACGCTATGTAATCGCCTTTAATGGAGAAATTTATAATCATCTTGATATTAGAATAGAAATTGAGAAAGAGAAACCCGTTCAATGGTTTGGTCATTCAGATACTGAAACGTTATTAACAGGTATTGAGCTTTGGGGCTTAGAAACTACATTAAAAAAATCTATAGGTATGTTTGCCATATCGCTTTGGGATAAACATGAAAAAGCACTATATCTTGCTCGTGATCGATTTGGCGAAAAGCCTCTTTATTATTCAACTTTAGATAATATGTTTATTTTCGGATCAGAACTTAAAAGTTTGAGAGCTCATCCTGATTTTAAAACTGAAATATCAAGGGGCGCGCTCGCATTATTAATGCGCCATAATTATATACCTGCGCCTTATTCCATATATGAAGGTGTTTCTAAGTTGATGCCTGGTACCTTCTTAAAGAAAATAGGTCATGCACTCGAAATTAAAGAATATTGGAATATTCGCGATTCGTTTGTTGAAGAAGGTAACAGTTTCGAATCAAATACTGTCGCGATTGATTCATTAGAAACAACGTTAAAGCTAGCTATTAGTAGACAAATGATGGCTGATGTTCCGCTAGGTGCTTTTCTCTCCGGAGGCATAGACTCTTCATTGATCGTTGCTTTGATGCAATCTTTGTCCGATAGACCTGTTAAAACTTTTTCTATAGGTTTTACTGAAGAGGCTTTTAATGAGGCCGAACATGCTAAACGTGTTGCTAAGCATCTTGGTACCGAACATACTGAACTTTATGTCAGCGATCAAGATGCGCTCAATGTAGTAAAACAATTAGCGGATATATATGATGAGCCGTTTTCTGACTCATCGCAGATCCCAACTTTTTTAGTTTCTAAAATGGCTAGAAAGCATGTCACAGTTTCTCTTTCTGGTGACGCTGGTGATGAACTATTCTGTGGTTATAATCGTTATCTTATGACTGCTAAGCTTTGGAGTAAGTTGAGTCTAATACCATTGTTTATGCGTAATTTTTTGTCGAAAGGACTATTGTTAGTCACTCCTGATAACTGGAATAAATTTAATTTATTACTTCCAAGTGGTTGGAGAATGGCTAATTTTGGCGATAAACTCCATAAAGCTGCTGGTGTTATTACTTGTAGTAGTGTAGACGAGTTATATAAAAGTTTAGTCTCTCATTGGCAAAACCCTGAAGACATGGTGCTTAAATCACAAGAGCCTTTAACAGCAATAACCGATCCTGCCAGAAAGCCACATTTGTCGAATCCTATTAGCGAGATGATGGCATTAGATACAATTTCTTATATGACCGATGATATTCTTGTTAAAGTTGATAGAGCAGCCATGGCAAACTCCCTTGAAACTCGAGTTCCTTTTTTGGACCATACCGTTTTTGAACATGCTTGGAAAATGCCTTTTGAAACAAAATTAAATAATGGTGTTACTAAGGATTGTTTGAGAAAAATTCTTTACAAATATGTTCCCAAAGAATTAATCGAACGGCCTAAGGTTGGTTTTGGTGTACCTTTGGATAGCTGGCTAAGAGGCCCCTTAAAAGATTGGGCTGATAATTTACTCGATAAAGATAGATTAATAAATGAAGGTTTTTTTGATGCTGATCTTGTGGTTAATAAATGGGATGAGCACAAATCAGGTAAACGTAACTGGCAATATTTGCTTTGGGATGTACTCATGTTTCAGGTTTGGTACGAGAAACATCACAAATGAAAAAAAAGCTATTGTTCATCGTAAACGTCGATTGGTTTTTTTTATCTCATCGTCTTCCTATTGCTCTTGCTGCTAAGCAGCAGGGTTATGAAGTTCATGTAGCTTGTCAAATGACTAAGAAAGGTGAAGCATTGCATCATCATGGTTTTGTACTTCATGAATTGCCTATTGTGCGAAATGGGACATCTCTTCTTCAGGAATATAAAACGTTTTCGTCTATAAGGAAGCTAGTTAGAAAAATTAATCCTAGCCTAATGCATGCTATTACAATAAAACCTGTTTTATATGGTGGATTAGCCACAAGGTTCTCAACAATCCCGCTAGTGGCATCAATATCTGGGTTAGGTTATATTTTTATATCTGAGGGAGTAAAGGCTACTATTACTAGAACGTTAGTTGCTTTCCTTTATCGTTTGGCATTAAAACGTATAAATATTCGAGTTATTTTCCAAAACCCTACCGATAAACAGCTATTTGAGTCCGATAACATCATAGATGCAGAACAGGCTTTAATTATTAGAGGTTCAGGTGTTGAGCTTGATAAGTATCAAGTTATTGAAGAGCCTAAAGGTGCTCCTGTGGTTATGCTTTTGGCACGTTTACTTATAGATAAAGGCGTTTTGGAGTTTATTGAGGCTGCTCGTTTATTAAAAGAACAAGATGTAGTTTGTCGTATGGTGCTAGTAGGTAATCTCGACGAAAATCCCAAGTCAATTACTAAGCATCAGCTTGCGGCATGGGTTGATTCCGGATTGGTTGAATATTGGGGATTTAGTAGTAACGTTAATGATTCTTATGCAAAATCCAATATTGTTGTACTTCCTAGCTATCGTGAGGGATTACCCAAGTCATTAATTGAGGCCGGTGCAGCAGGTCGGGCAGTAATTACTACTGATGTTCCTGGTTGTCGTGACGCTATAACTCCAAATGTTACAGGGATTTTAGTTGATGTTAAGGATGCCGTATCACTTGCTACTGAGATACGACGGCTTTGTAAGGATAATCAGATGCGTTCAGCTATGGGAAAAGAAGGTCGTTTGCTAGCAGAATCGGAATTTGATATCAAAACTGTTATCAGTAAGCACTTAGATTTATATCGAGAACTGACAGAGGGTGTGTCGAATGTCAGATAATATTTTAATAACAGGTGCTACCGGTTTTGTCGGCACAACTGTAAGCTTAGCTTTGAATGAACTGGGCTACACTATAACGGAAATTGGTCGTCGTTTTTCTGGACTGAACCATAAGTTTTTCCCTGTTGAATTTGATGATGAAACTGAAGCTCTAAATGCTCTGGTTGGAATAGATATTGTCGTACATATGGCCGCTAGGGCACATGTTATGAAAGACTCTACGATTAATCCTCTTCAATCTTACAGGCTCGTTAATACTTATGGTACTCTCAAACTTGCAAGACAAGCAGCTTCCTTCGGAGTTAAACGTTTCATTTTTATCAGCAGTATTAAAGTTAATGGTGAATCCACTTCATTAGACAAATCCTTTACAGCTGATGATGTCCATCATCCTCAAGATGCATATGGTATTTCAAAGTCTGAAGCTGAGACCCAATTGTTAGCCCTAGGGCAACAAACCGGGATGGAGATTGTAATTATTCGACCTCCTCTAGTATATGGTCCTGGAGTAAAAGCTAATTTTGCCTCCTTACTCAATTTGGCTTCAAAAGGGTTACCTTTACCTTTTGCCTGCTTTAACCAAAATAAACGCAGCATGGTGTCAGTTGATAATCTGGTTAATTTGATTATTACTTGCATTGAGCATCCTAATGCTGCAAATCAAGTGTTTTTAGTCTCTGACGATGAAGATTTATCTACAGCAGACTTAATCAGCCGGTTATCGAAAGCTTGCGGTAAGTCAGGCTTTATGTTGCCTATTCCTGTTAGTGTATTTTCTATTTGTGCTAAAATTCTGAGGAAAAAAGATTTTATAGATCGTTTGTCGGGTTCTTTGACCGTTGATATATCAAAAACTAAGACACTACTAAGTTGGAGTCCGCCTCTATCCGTTGATGAAGGCTTTAAAAAGACTGCAGATGCTTTTTTATTGAGTAAAAAAAATGATTAAACTATTAGATTTTTTCGCCGCTTTTTTTGGCCTGTTGTTGCTTTGGCCAGTTTTGTTAATTGTTACCATTGTTGGTTTATTTGATACTGGCTCGCCTATTTTCATACAAGTCAGAGTAGGTAAAAATAAAAAAGCCTTCAAACTCATTAAATTCCGTACGATGTCACGCGATACTCAATCTGTAGCGAGTCATTTAGCGAGTAATGCAGCGATAACTAAATTCGGTAGTTTTCTACGTAAGACAAAAATTGATGAACTCCCTCAATTGATTAACGTACTTAAAGGTGAAATGAGCTTAGTGGGTCCTCGCCCTAACTTGTTTAACCAAGAGGATCTGATTAACGAGCGTGATGCTCTCGGTGTGTACAATGTACTGCCGGGTGTGACAGGGTTGGCCCAAGTGAAGAATATCGATATGTCCACCCCACAACTTCTGGCCGAAACAGATAGACAAATGATTGATGGATTAACTATTTCGAAATATTTTAAATATATTCTGATGACCGTTACTGGTAGTGGTTCCGGTGATGCAGTGAAGTAAAAGTTATAGTGTAAGTATTAAATTTTATTTTTTGTGTTTATTCTTTACTGGCTCGTATATGTAAACTAGTCACACTTCATGTAGTTTAAGCGTAATTTTTGTTTCCAATGGCTATTTGCTTTAACTATACAAAATTCAATTGATGTACCTATTTTTTAGGTTATAGTAGTTTTGATGAAAAATAATTTTATTCTGGAGCGAAAAATGGACTTTTTGCAAAGCATCTTTTCTTTGCCACGTGCCCACAAACGAGTGATCAGTTTGTCAATAGACACTCTGTTTATTTTATTTAGCTTCTGGTGTGCTTTGTTTGTTCGATTAGATAACGTTTCACTGTTATGGGACACATCCTATTGGATGGTGGCTGCGACAATTTTACCTATCAGCTTGGTTGCATTTACTCGGTTGGGTTTATATCGTGCAGTGTTAAGGTATATGGGATTGCAGGCTCTTATGGCAATATTTGTTGGTGTTGTAATATCAACAATCGCATTAGTCACAGTATCTTTTTATGCCGATACTAACATTCCTCGTACTGTTCCATTGATTTACATGGCTTTTTGCTTAGTGTTAATTGGTGGTTCGCGCTCTTTATTACGCTCTTTAGTGGGGACTGGTATTAAAAAAGTTGGTGAACCCGTTATTATTTATGGTGCGGGAGTCAGCGGGCGTCAGTTACTTACCGCCTTAGTGCAAAGTCACGAGTATTATCCTTTTGCGTTTGTTGATGATGATAAAACTCTTCATGGCACTGTACTTCAGGGGGTTCATGTTCATTCTCCTTCTATTATTCGCAAGTTAATTAAGCAAAAGTCTGCTACAAAAGTATTGCTTGCTATACCTAGTGCTAGTCGTTCTAGACGCCAACAGATTTTAAATTCACTCGAGCCTTTAGCTATTCAGGTTTTAACTATTCCAGCAATGTCAGACTTAGTCAGTGGTACAAAATTATATACTGATATAAAAGAAGTCGAGATTGACGATCTTTTAGGGCGTGATTCGGTGTTTCCCCGCCAGGACTTACTTGCTGCGAATATTAAAGGCAAAGTCGTTATGGTAACCGGTGCCGGTGGGTCTATAGGCTCAGAATTATGTCGCCAAATTTTGAAACAACAACCTAAAAAGTTGGTTTTGTTCGAGCTCTCAGAATTCGGACTTTATGCCATTGAGCGAGAATTAAGTGCTACGGCATTAGAGTTAGGGTTGGATGTTAAAATTTTACCTATGATGGGCTCGGTGCAACGTGAAAATCGTGTTAAAGCTATAATGGAGTCGTTTGGTGTACAAACGGTTTACCATGCAGCGGCTTACAAACATGTTCCGCTTGTTGAGCATAATGTTGTTGAAGGGGTGCGAAATAACGTATTTGGTACTTTATATACGGCCAGAGCAGCGGTTGAAGCTAAGGTTGAAACGTTTGTGTTAGTGTCTACCGATAAAGCCGTTCGTCCAACAAATGTAATGGGCACAACTAAGCGTATGGCTGAGTTAGTACTGCAAGCTTTTGCTAAAGAGAAACACAGCACTCGTTTTTGTATGGTGCGCTTTGGTAATGTGCTCGGTTCATCGGGATCTGTTGTGCCATTATTTAGAACTCAGATAGCTAACGGTGGCCCAGTTACCGTTACTCACCCTGAAATCACTCGTTTTTTCATGACAATTCCAGAGGCTTCACAGTTAGTTATTCAGGCTGGGGCCATGGGCAAAGGTGGTGATGTCTTTGTACTTGATATGGGTAAGTCAGTTAAAATTGTTGACTTGGCAAGCAAAATGATACGTTTGAGTGGCTTTGAAGTTAGAAGCGATACAAACCCAGACGGCGATATCGATATTGAGTTTAGTGGTTTACGTCCGGAGAGAAACTTTATGAAGAGTTACTTATTGGCGATGATGTAACGGGCACTGAACATGAACGAATTATGACTGCTAATGAGCTACATTTAACTTGGGCTGAGTATTCTAAAATCCTTGAACGCTTAGACATTGCTTGCCATGAATTTAATCATGAAGCAATTAGAGATATTTTGTTAACGACGCCAACAGGTTTTGCACCGACTGATGGTATATGTGACTTGCTGTACCAACAAAAAGCAAAGAATTCGGCTTCTCAAGGCAAAGTTGTTAACTTTGGGACTTAAATAACTGACCGCATTAGTTGCTTATTGTTCTTTATTTACTTATATAAAAAATATTGAAAGCCTTGAGTGAAAACTCAAGGCTTTTTTATTGGATTTTATTTCTCACCTATCTGACTCTGATTTTATCCCTTTTTTATTTCTCGAACTCTGCTATCGGGGATCTCGTTTTTAGTTTTATAAATGTTTGGAGAAGTAGATCCCGGCTCACAAGCTTTGCCGGGATGACGTTAGGCGGAAGCGTTACCAGGATGATGTTGCTTTCCTAAAGTTGCTTTCCAAGAAGACGATAAAGTATGACGTTCCATCTCGTCATCCCCGAGTGCTGTTATCGGGGATCCCGTTTTTAGTTTTATAAATGTTTGGAGAAGTAGATCTCGGCCCACAAGCTTTGCCGGGATGACGTTAGGCGGAAGCGTTACCGGGATGGCGTTAGGCGAAGTTTTTGGGGATCATGGTAGGTGAGGTTTTTTAGTGGGATGACGTTAGGTAAAGTTTTGGGGGATCATGATCGCTGGGTTAGGGGATCATTACTGTGCATTGTTGGGGGGCGATATGTGTGACATGCTCTAAATGACTATTGTTTAGTTTTTGTGTTAAGTTAAATCCATCTAAAATATAAAAAGGATTTTTTATGCAGATACTTCATCATGGTGCGGTTAATGGCGTGACTGGATCTTGTCATCAATTGGATATCAATGAAACCAGCAGTGTATCGAGTTATCTTATTGATTGTGGGTTGTTTCAAGGCGCAGAAACAGCTGGTAAATCTTCTGCACAACAGCTGCAAATTGAGTTTGATATTAGTGCTATTCAAGCATTAATTGTTACTCATTGCCATATTGACCATGTTGGTCGAATCCCTTATTTAATCGCTGCTGGTTTTAATAAACCGATTTATGCCACTAGAGCAACAGCGGCGTTGTTGCCGCTAGTGATTGAGGATGCGTTAAAAATCGGCGTGACGCGTGATAAAAAGTTGATAGATGCTTTCTTATTAAAGCTTGAGTCTTTAATACGGCCAATAGATTATCATCAATGGGTATCATTACCTTTAGTTGATCCCAATACTCAACAACATGAAGTTACTGAGGTAAAACTTAAGTTTAAACCCGCAGGGCATATCTTAGGTTCAGCATATGTGGAATTTGATCTAATAGGTAAAGCAAAACATCGAGTGGTTTTTTCGGGTGATTTAGGTGCAACTTATGCCCCTTTGTTAGCCAGTCCCCGCAGCCCGTATCGTGCAGATACGCTAGTGATTGAATCAACCTATGGCGATAAGAATCATCAAGGTCGAAAAGATCGCAGCAAGCAGCTTAAGCAGATTATTGAAAAGTGTGTTGCAGACAATGGCGTCGTACTTATTCCTGCATTCAGTATCGGCCGAACTCAAGAGTTACTATATGAATTCGAGCAGATAATAACTAAAAACCAGCATAATTCTATTTGGCAAAATATTGATATAATTGTCGATTCACCTATGGCTGCTAAGTTCACACAAAAGTACCTTGAGTTTCAGGCCCTATGGGACAATGAAGCTAAACAGGTGGTCAATAAAGGCCGTCACCCATTAGATTTTGAACAACTTTATACTATCGATAGTCATCAAGACCATTTAGCGGTGATAAATTACCTTAACTCCCGTAAAAAGCCTGCCATTGTTATTGCTGCCTCTGGTATGTGCAGTGGTGGTCGGATTATGAATTACCTAAAACGCTTTTTATCTGAGCCTACCGCTGATGTGTTATTTGTGGGCTATCAAGCTCAAGGTACACCGGTAGAGATATTCAAACCTATGGTCCGAAAGCCGGCTATGTGCTGTTAGATGACGAGCGTATTGATATTAAAGCTGGTGTTCATACTATAAGTGGTTACTCGGCTCATGCAGACCAGTCTAATTTAGTTAATTTCGTCAAACGTATGCACCATAAACCTAAACATATACGTATTGTGCATGGTGATGATGACGCTAAACAAGCACTTGCAGACAAGTATCGCCAAATGCTACCAGACTGTAATGTGGTGATTGGTAAAGCTTAGGGTCTACGTCATTTCGCGAGTTGTTATTTAAGGCATTTAGATTTTATAAATCAGATCCTGGCCCAGAAGCATTACCGGGATGACGATGGGTGATGCATTGCCTTTATGACTGCCGATGCGGCATTACCTATATGTCTGCCGGTTTGATGTTTTTTCTTCGTCATCCCCGAGATCTGTTATCGGGGATCTCGATTTTAGATATTTTGTATGAGGACAGGATCCGGCCCAGAAGCATTACTGGGATTACGGTGGTTTTGTATACCGAGGTGACGGTGTTACCGTAATACCGGTGGTACATCTTAATCGTTAACCCTTGGTAGACTTTGTATTGTCACTTACAATTAACCTTAATGATTTTGATATGGCTTAGTGAATGTCTTTGAAGATTTTAGTGACGGGTGGAGCAGGTTTTATTGGCTCGGCCTTAGTGCGTTTTATAATTGAAAAATGAATACGGCCAATACCTACTACGTTTGATTGAGGAAGTAAGATAATGCGTTTGTTGATCACTGGGGCCAATGGTCAGCTGGGGCGATCGCTAGTCGCATATTTGCACTGCGTTATGATGCCTCATGTTGAAGTATTAGCGTTAACAAAGCAGCAGTTAGATATTTCAAACTTTGATGCCGTTGAACAGGTAATAGCTCAATATCAGCCCGATTATATTATTAATACAGCAGCTTATACCGCAGTTGATAAGGCTGAAGATGATATTGAATTGGCTTTTGCAATTAATTGTGATGGTGCTGCGAATGTTGCTAAGGCTGCGAATAATATTGGCGCGACAATATTTTATATATCAACGGATTATGTTTTTGCAGGTGATAAGCAGGGCGATTACCAAGAAAACGATATTACCGCTCCTTTAAGTGTGTATGGCGAAAGTAAACTCGCCGGTGAAGTTGCTGTAATGCAAACAAATCCTAAACATATTATTTTACGTACCGCCTGGATGTTCAGCGAATACGGTAATAATTTTGTCCGCACTATATTACGTTTAAGTCAGCCTAACCCCACTTTAGCTATTGTTGATGACCAGTTTGGCGGGCCAACTTATGCTGGGCATGTGGCGCAAACTTTGATTTCTATAATGCTGCAGTTGGCTAATAATACGGCACTTGGTAAAGATGCTGAAAATGTTAACAATGATCAAGACAACCCCATTAATGATGCGCTTTACGGTGTATATCATTTTGCGGGTTTGCCACATGTTAGTTGGTATCAACTTGCTCAGCAGATACTTCAACAAAAGTCTTTGAATCATCATAAGCGGGCTGAAAATCATCGAATAGCAACAGAGTTAAATCTTGCTAAATTAAAGCCTATTCCCACAGAACAATATCCTGTTGCCGCTAAACGACCTAAAAACAGTAAGTTAGCTTGTCAAAAAATTATAGATACATTCGGTATTCAGTCCAGTGATTGGATGTCGGCTTTATCTAAGGTGGTGACAATATTAGCGCCACTTGGATTAGAAGATGATGCTTCGCAGATAAGATTTATACCTCCAATTAAGTCCGAAAAAGAGCAATAAATGAACGTGATTGAAACTAATATAGCCGATGTGAAAATCATCGAGCCTAAGATGTTTGGTGATGACCGAGGCTATTTCTGCGAAACCTGGAGTCAGCAGCAGTTTGAGCAATCAGTGACAGGCAAGCCGACTCATTTTGTACAAGACAATCATTCAAAATCGGTAAAAGGCACCCTGCGCGGATTACATTTTCAGCGTCAGCAGGCTCAAGGTAAGTTAATTCGAGTGATATCTGGTGAGATATTTGATGTTGCAGTTGATATTCGTATTGATTCATCGACATATGGCCAATGGGTTGGGATAGTGTTATCTGCTGACAATAAACGCCAAGTGTGGATCCCGGCAGGTTTTGCTCACGGTTTTTATGTATTAAGTGATTCGGCAGAATGTGTTTATAAGTGTACAGATTATTATCATCCACAATCAGAACAAACGGTCCTGTGGAATGATCCTAATCTAGATATTAAGTGGCCTGTACACGCAGAGCCTTTATTATCGGTAAAAGATCAACACGGACTGTTATTTAAAGATATTAGGCCACTTGTTGTTTGATTAGAGCAGATCCCGCCCACAAGCTTTGCCGGGATGACGTTAGGTGGGGCGTTGCTGGGACTTAGGTGGAAGCGTTACCTAGTAGATCCGGCTCACAAGCTTTACCGGGATGAAGATAGGTAGGAGCGATACGGGTATGACGTTAGGTGGAAGCGATACGGGTATGACGCTCCATCACGTCATCCCCGAGATCTGTTATCGGGGATCTCGTTTTTAGTTTTATGGTTGGTTTAGAAAAGCAGATCCCGCCCACAAGCTTTGCCGGGATGACGTTAGGTGGTAGCTATACTGGGATTTAGGTGACGTAAGATGGGCAATAGCCTTATGACAGTAGGTGGAAACGTTACAATTGCAGTGCTGATGTTTTCATCGTCATCCCCGAGATCTGTTACCGGGGATCTCGTTTTTAGTTTTATGGTTGGTTTAGAAAAGCAGATCCGGCCCACAAGCATTGCCGGGATGACGTTAGGTGGGGCTTAGGTGGAAGCGTTACCTAGTAGATCCTGGCTCACAAGCTTTACCAGTATGACGTTAGGTGGAAGCAGGGTTGATGTTTTCATCGTCATCCCCGAGATCTGTTATCGGGGATCTCTATTTTGGGGCTGTTAGTCGCTATGATGTTTGCATGATTAATTTAGCATAATATTTTAGTATTTAAAGTAAACCATAATAAAGATCGACCCAGCGAGGGTTACTTTTATCTATCAATTTTATTTTCCAATCACGATTCCATTTTTTAAGCTGTTTCTCGCGAGTGATAGCTTGATAAATATCATCATAAACTTCAAAATAAACTAATTGCTTGGTGTTATATTTTTTGCTAAATCCATCAAAAACGTTATTTTTATGCTCATATATACGCTTTACCAATGAAGCGGTTACTCCTATATAAAGAGTACCGTTAGGTTTGTTGGTGAGTATATAAACGTACGATTGCTGCTCCATAGCAATGAAGTCCTATCCATGGTCAAGTTATTCTTTAACCTTTATGTTAGTTCATAAATTTGACTTAGGGCTTGTCTATAACAAGATTGAGGCGCTTGTAATAATATTATTGAGGTCTAAAGTAGGGATAACGTCATCCGCTATATTTGTTAGTGCGGATGACGTCATTTAAATGAGTTAATCTAGCCCTAAAAAACCGCCTGTTTGATGTGCCCAAAGTTGGCTATAAATACCGCCGCTGGCGATAAGTTCTTGGTGGCTACCTTGTTCAACTATTTTGCCTTTGTCTAACACGATTAATCTGTCCATCGCGGCTATGGTTGATAGTCTATGAGCAATAGCGATAACGGTTTTACCTTCCATTAATTCATATAATGATTCTTGAATGGCCGCTTCAACTTCTGAGTCGAGTGCTGATGTGGCTTCATCTAAAAGCAAAATTGGGGCGTTTTTAAGTAGCACCCGAGCAATGGCGATACGTTGACGTTGTCCGCCTGACAGTTTTACACCGCGCTCACCGACTTGCGCGTCTAAGCCGACATTACCATGTGGATCTGTTAAGGCGGCAATAAACTCGGTGGCTTGTGCCTGTTGAATGGCTGCAACTAATTGTGCTTCGCTGGCATTAGGGTCACCATAAAGAATATTTTCACGGATCGAGCGATGCAACAGCGATGTGTCCTGTGTCACCATACCGATATGAGCGCGTAATGAGTCCTGGGTAACATCCTTTAATCCTTGATGGTCAATTAAAATCTCACCTTGTTCGATGTCATGAAAGCGCATTAATAAATTCACTAGGGTAGATTTACCCGCGCCTGAACGTCCTACTAAACCGACTTTTTCACCGGCTTTAATGTGTAAGTCTAACCCTTCAATTACCCCCGTTTTTTCCCCGTAATGAAAGCTAACCTGATTAAAATCAATCTGACCTTGGCTAACATTGAGCGGCTTGGCATCGACTTTATCTTCAATCAAAATAGACTTAGATAAGGTATTCATGCCATCTGTCACTGTGCCGATATTTTCAAATAATGAACTGATTTCCCACATTATCCATTGAGACATGCCATTGAGTCGCAGCGCTAAACTGACCGCAATGGCAATTGCGCCGACTGTGATAGCATCGTCCGCCCATAGCCAAATAGAGACTGCAGCAATGGTGAAGGCTAAAATGTAGTTGATAATTTGTACCGATACGTTAATCACGGTTACCAAACGCATTTGGCCGTAAACAGTTTTTAAAAAAATCATCATGCTGTCTTTGGCATACTCGGTTTCTTGCTGGGTATGAGAAAACAGTTTTACGGTGGATATATTGGTATAGCTGTCAACAATACGCCCAGTCATGGTTGAACGTGCATCGGCTTGTTCTGTGGCGATCGCTTTTAGTTTTGGCACCAGTTTCCATTGAATGGCCACATAGGCGGCTAACCAAATTAGCATTGGTAACATTAAGCGTAAGTCAGCACTGGCTATCATGACTAACATTGAAGTGAAGTACACTAAAATGTATACCAATACATCCAGTAGCTTCATCACAGTTTCACGCACAGCAAGGGCTGTTTGCATGACTTTGGTGGCGACGCGACCTGCAAAGTCATCTTGGTAGAATGAAATACTTTGTTTTAATAGGTAACGGTGCGCCATCCAGCGGATAGCCATTGGATAGTTACCTAGTAAGGTTTGATACACAATTGATGCATGCAGCCAAACCAGAAACGGGATAATGACTAACACAATAATTGACATGGTGATTAACGTGTTACTTTCATCTTGCCATAATGTTTCGGGGTCTTTAGTGACCAGCCAGTCAACCAGTTGCCCCATAAAGCCAAAAAGGGACACTTCTAGCATCGCCAATAGCGCCGTTAGCACTGACATGATAATTAATGGCCTGCCGAACCCTTTGGTATAATGACGGCAAAAAGCATATAAGCCTTTTGGCGGTTGAGTCGGTTCTTCTGGTGGCAAAGGTTGTACGAGTGATTCAAAAAATTTAAACATGCAAGGCTCTGGTTATTCTTAAATATTCTTTGTTGTTAGGATACCTCAAGTGATCAATAACCTCAGTATTATTTGCTGCTAATATGAATCGAAATATAAATGGCTGTGTTTGTGGTGGGTAAGTCAACTAGGCTTAGCGTGAGTGCCGATTTCCGCTAGTGCAAAGTGGTTTGCTGACGTACAGTAGGCTTCTTATTAATTCTACAGGTTTCATTGTGGCTATTCTTCCCGAACATGATTGCACTATTTTGGCAGAGGTTTGTCGTCAAGCTAGGCTTAGCCGTGATGCGCGATTTGATGGTCAATTTTATACTGGCGTTTTTAGCACGGGTATTTATTGCCGCTCTATTTGT
This sequence comes from Shewanella sp. OMA3-2, assembly GCF_021513195.1. Lineage (NCBI taxonomy): Bacteria > Pseudomonadati > Pseudomonadota > Gammaproteobacteria > Alteromonadales > Shewanellaceae > Shewanella > Shewanella sp. OMA3-2. Next base: position 1,662,906 of record NZ_CP090974.1, read on the forward strand.
CCTGCGTCACCGCCCCATGAGAGAAATGTTCGTTACTTTGATAGCTCAATAAAAGCCGCTAATCATGGCTTACGTCCATGCTTACGTTGTCGACCAGATAGCGCACCTCATTCTTATGCCTGGATTGGCACTCAAACCACATTGCAGCGAGCGATAAAGCTGATTGATAATGGCGCTATGTCGGGTGAATCGGCGCTTAGTGTTGAGCAGTTATCCGATAAACTTGGTATTAGCAGCCGCTATTTAGTGAAATTATTTAGTCAATATTTTGGCACATCACCAAAGCAATATGCCTTATATCAACAAGTGATGTTTGCTAAAAGATTATTACACCAAACGAGATTACCGATAACCGAAGTTGCACTTGCATCAGGGTTTAATAGTATTCGCAGTTTTAATGAAACGTTTAAGAAAGCACTACAATTAACGCCTACTGCGCTTAGAAAAGGTCTAAATAAGGTCTCTGTTAATAAAAGCGAAGAAATAGTTCAAACAGCATCGACACTTAAGCACAGCAATGATCAAAAAGATGACATTAACACTTGCGCAAGCATTACATTAAAACTCAGTTATCGCCCTCCATTAAACTGGTCTGCAATGCATGATTTTTATCATTTAAGGCAAGTTACCAATATGGAGTGGTTGGCTGAGAATGTTTATGGTCGAAGTTTTAATCTTAATGGTGTTAAAGGTATATTGCAGCTCAAGCACATAAAGACTCAGTCTTTGTTTGAACTAACCGTAAAATTTGTGCAACCAGAGGATTCGCGTTACTTAGCCGCAGTGGTGAATGCTGTTAGAAAGATGCTTGACCTAGATGCAGACATGTTGACTATTGAACGCCAACTGAAAAGTATTAAGGCTATCGATATTAATGCTGTTGTATTAAAGCCAGGGTTAAGAATACCGGCCACGTTTTCGGTGTTTGAAGCGGCATGTCGAGCTGTGCTTGGTCAACAAGTTAGCGTGGTACAAGCCTCTAAATTGCTCAATACCTTAGTTGAACATTATGGTGAGCGTATAATGCTTGATCAGCAAACGTTTCGCTTGTTCCCGACACCTGAAGCTATTGCAAGTGCTAGCCTAGATGAACTTAACATGCCAGGAGCAAGAAAGTTAGCCTTAAATGGGCTCGGTCAGTTTGTGAATGATCATCCGCAATCTTCACCACTGGATTGGCTTAATGTTAAAGGTATTGGCCCCTGGACTGTCGCCTATGCGCAAATGCGCGGTGAAAGTCAGTCTAATATATTGCTAACTGGCGATCTTGTTATCAAAAACCGCTTAAACGCATTATGTAACAAGGGCGGTATTAGCATTGAAACCGTCAAACAATATCAACAGTTGGCAGATCAGGTTGCTGAGCAAGCTGCACCATGGGGCAGCTACTTAACGTTTCAGTTATGGTCAGCCGAGTAAAATTGCGGCGACTTAATATCGATGCAGTTTAATGTAGATGCTATTTAGTTTTAGTGCGGCTTCATTAAAGCTCGCCAAGATTTAATTTACACTAGGGATAAATAACCATGGTTAATCAATATCAGCCGCCAGTATTAGCAGTTAATTTAACCAGCCCAGTAGGCCTGTTGTCAGTAAAAGCCTCAAGCGAAGGGCTGACTCATTTGACGGTTGTTGATATTGACCGCAAGTCAGCTGACGTTGAAATATTTGAGCAGGTTATTGAGCTTGAATTCAATAATGAGCAATCAGATGTGCTAAAACCACAACAAAAACATCAGGCTTTGCAACACATAAACAAGGTTCATCAGCAGTTAACCGAATACTTTGGCGGGAAACGAAAGATGTTTGAGTTATCACTCGCGCCTAAGGGCACTGTATTTCAGCATCAAGTTTGGCAAGCGTTATCAGCCATGCACTATGGTGAGGTTTGCAGTTACAGCGACATTGCTAATGGTATAAATCGCCCTAAAGCGGTCAGGGCTGTTGGGGCCGCAAATGGGGCAAACCCGATTGCAATAATCGTCCCGTGTCATAGGGTTATTGGTAAAAGTGGTAAATTAACCGGCTATGCCTATGGATTAGCGATGAAGCAGTTTTTATTGGCGTTAGAGATTAAATATCAAAACTAAGACGCCTGGTGAGACTTTGTCAGGAATGAATTAATAGAAAAGCTAGATCCGGCCCAGAAGCATTGCCGGGATGACGATAGTTAGACATTGCGCCATCCTTGAGGCTATTCTATTTCGTGAACCTGAGACTATTCTATTACGTCATCCCCGAGATCTGTTATCGGGGATCTGGTTTTAAATACTTTGTATGAATACTCGCTCCTGGCCCAGAAGCATTACCGGGATGACGATAGTTCGACATTGCTGGGATGACGATAGTTAGACATTGCGTCATCCTTGAGGCTATTTTATTTCGTGAACCTGAGACTATTCTATTACGTCATCCCCGAGATCTGTTATCGGGGATCTGGTTTTAAATACTTTGTATGAATACTCGCTCCTGGCCCAGAAGCATTGCCGGGATGACGGTAGCTCGACATTGCGTAATCCTTGAGGCTATTCTATTACGTCATCCCCGAGATCTGTTATCGGGGATCTGGTTTTAAATACTTTGTATGAATACTCGCTCCTGGCCCAGAAGCATTACCAGGATGACGGTAGCTAGATATTGCCGGGATGACGATAGTTCGACATTGCGTCATCCTTGAGGCTATTCTATTTCGTGAACCTGAGACTATTCTATTACGTCATCCCCGAGATCTGTTATCGGGGATCTGGTTTTAAATACTTTGTATGAATACTCGCTCCCGGCCCAGAAGCATTACCGGGATGACGGTAGCTAGATATTGCTGGGATGATGGTAGTTCGACATTACCGAGATGATGGTAGCTCGACATTGCGTCATCCTTGAGGCTATTTTATTTCGTGAACCTGAGGCTATTCTATTACGTCATCCCCGAGATCTGTTATCGGGGATCTGGTTTTAAATACTTTGTATGAATACTCGCTCCTGGCCCAGAAGCATTGCCGGGATGACGATAGTTCGATATTACCGGGATGACGATAGTTAGACATTGCGCCATCCTTGAGGCTATTCTATTTCGTGAACCTGAGACTATTCTATTACGTCATCCCCGAGATCTGTTATCGGGGATCTGGTTTGTTATTTCCTATTTAAAGTATTTTCGATAATGTCGTCGCTCTTTCTAAATTTTAGAATGGTATTATCAGCTTACAAAACCGCACTCAGCTTAGTGAATTATTTCAGACTTCACCTACAAACTAATGTAAAATTGCGGTTTACCCAAATTAATTGAATTGATACATGACCCAAACTGCTACTTTTACTGATTTTGGCTTATCTGCGCCTTTGCTAGCGCGGCTTGTTGAGCTAAATTATACCTCCCCAACACCGGTGCAAGCAGCGACAATTCCGGCGTTATTGCAAGGTCAGGATATTCTTGCCGGAGCAAATACCGGTTCAGGTAAAACAGCTGCGTTTGCATTACCTATCATTCAACATTTAAGCCTTGCCACCAAAAAAAGTACCTCAAAAAATAATAATGTCAGTTGCTTAGTGTTGGTGCCAACGCGTGAGCTAGCTAAGCAGGTGGCCGATAGTTTTCAGTCTTACGCAAGTCATTTAAATGGCTTGATTAAAACCGTGGCTATTTATGGTGGGGTGTCAGTTAATACCCAAATGTTAGCTTTGCGTGGTGGTGCGGATGTTGTCGTTGCGACGCCAGGGCGATTACTCGATTTACTGTCTTCAAATGCACTTAAGTTAAATACAGTTTCGCATTTAGTGCTGGATGAAGCTGATCGCATGTTAAGCCTTGGTTTTACCGAAGAGTTAAATCAAGTATTAGCGTTAATGCCAAAACGTAAACAAACATTATTATTTTCGGCGACATTTCCCGAAGATGTTCAAACCTTAGCTTCATCATTGCTGACTAAGCCACTTGAAATACAATTGCAAAGTGCTGAAGCGAGCACTCTGGTGCAACGTGTTTTTACTGTAAACCGTGAATCTAAAACAGCTTTGTTAGCGCATTTGATCAATGAAAATCAATGGCGCCAAGCGCTTATTTTTGTGAATGCTAAAAATACCTGTAATCATTTAGCGCAAAAATTGGCTAAAAGAGGCATTAATGCTGAAGTGTTTCACGGCGATAAAGCTCAGGGTGCAAGAAATCGTGTATTAGAAGCTTTCAAATTGTCTGAAATTGATGTATTAATTGCCACCGACATAGCAGCTCGCGGTATTGATATTGAAAAACTACCTGTGGTGATTAATTTTGACTTGCCACGTAGTCCCGCTGATTATATGCACCGTATTGGTCGAAGTGGCCGAGCTGGTGAAGTGGGTTTAGCCATTAGCTTGCTTTGTCATGATGATTATCATCATTTTTCAGTAATAGAGAAAAAAATCAAATTCGCCTTGAACGTGAGCAAATAGCTGGCTTTGAGGCTGATGAAGAAATGCCATTAAGCGCGCAAATCGTTAAACCAATGGCTAAGCCGGCAGGAACGGGAAAAAAGAAGCGTAATAAACTTCCTCCTGAAAATGTAAATGTTTGGTCTAAAAACGAAATTAAGTAGTAGGTATATGAAACAAGTTTTTTGGTTAATAGATGGGCAACTTGCAGGACGTAGTGGTCCCAATAAAGATGCATGGGATTTAACAGAGTTAAAGGCCGCAGGGTTTGGTGCGATAGCCTCTCTGAATGATGGTGCTATGTGTGACACACAAGCTATGGCTGATTTAGGTATAGCGCATCAAGTATTTAACTTACCTGATAATATTCCACCTGTTGAAAGTGATGTTGAAATTTGTGCTGAAATTATGCCTAAGGTATTAGCATTTATTCGTCAGGCTGAATCGGAAAATAAAGCAGTATTACTACATTGCCGTTCGGGGATTAATCGTACCGAACTTATGATGGCGTATTATTTAATGGAAAATGGTGCTGCACCTGTGCATGCAGTGAGTCAGGTACGCAATGCCAGTGGATTAGCGTTTGACGCTGAAGGCTGGGACCAGTTTGTTTACGACGTGTTATACAGATTACAAAGTTCATCTAACTAATTATTTGTATTGGTTAGAATAAAGGAATACTTAACAGTTCAATGCTGAGTCGGTTTATTCATGATTCTGTACTGTTCTGCTGAGTATTCCTTTTTTATTGGATGTCACCTTCTGAGGCAATATCCATTTTACTTAACGATTATCTCCAAATGGTATTGAAATAGTCATTTATTCTTTTTTGCTATATTTTTTCAAATAGAAAATTGAATCGATAGCACAATAATGACAACCATTTACTGCTATATTGTCAAAGTAGTCATTTTATATTTTTAGTGAGGACACTCAATGGCATCAAAGGTTAGTAAAGCAAGTCAATCACAAGGATTGCTCTTGTTTCATTTAAATCAGAGTCAATTGTTTGCATTGGGCACATTAAAAATTCGTGAGTTGGTGCCTTTTACTGCATTGACAAAAATCCCTAATTCTCATCCTAGTATTATGGGCGCAGCGGCTGTGCGTGGTGGTACTATTCCGGTTATCGATATGGCCGCAGGTATTGGATTTAGACCGATTGATGAAAGTGAATTAAAAAATTGTTTTATTATTATTACTGACTGCCAGCGAATGGTGATTGGTTTTGTTGTGCGTGCAATAGACAAAATTATTGAATGTAATTGGCGCGATATTGAACCGCCGGCGACTAATTTAGGCAAGAACGCCTTTTTAACGGGAGTCACGCGTTTTGAAGGTCAGTTAGTGCAATTGTTAGATGTTGAGTTATTACTATCAAAAATCTTCCCGCATGACCCATCAGTTAACCGTGCCATTTTGACCGATGTGCAACGTGAAAAACTCAAACCTTTGCGTATTTTAATTGTTGATGACTCAAAAGTTGCCCGTAAGCAGCTATCCGATGCATTAGATTCAATGAATATTGCCTACCAAGTGACATCTAATGGCCAAGAAGCATTAACTATGATGGTTGATGCGGCAAAAGAGCGCAGACCAGTAGACTTACTGGTGAGTGACATAGAAATGCCTGGTCTTGATGGATATGAGTTATCATTTGAGGTCAAAGATAATCCCGACATTGCTAAAGCTTATATTATTTTACATACCTCGCTTTCAAGTGAAATTAGTTTAAGCCAAGCTAAGCAAGTTGGTGCTAATGAAGCGTTAACTAAGTTTGATGCCAAAGAGCTGATTGAAGCCATGCTTCGTGGTGCAAAATATCTTAGCGATACAGCAAACTTGGTTAAATCCCCCCGTTAGCATGTTTAATTTATGTGGCTAACATGGAAGTTTAGGGTAATTTCTGCATCAATTTAACGTCTTTGCTAGACTTTGCCCGTCGCATCCTGATATACAGACCCCAGTAAGTAAATCAATAATAATAAATAATGTTAAGGTAAAGTAATGAATCAAAACACATCACTGTTTGCACGTATTGCTAATGGTAGCTTAGTACTACAAATTATTGGCGGGATCATTTTTGGCGTTATCCTTGCCTCTGTGTCAAGCGAAGCCGCAGGGCAGGTTGCTTTTTTAGGTGATCTATTTGTCGGCGCATTAAAAGCTATTGCACCTATTTTAGTGTTCGTTTTAGTCGCATCATCTATTGCGAATCAAAAGAAAGACAGCCAAACCAATATGCGTCCAATTATCATGCTGTATTTGATTGGTACTTTAGCCGCAGCGATTACCGCGGTTATGTTCAGTTTCATGTTTCCAACCACATTATTATTAGCCACAGGTATTGAAGGTTCTAACCCTCCACAGGGGATTGGCGAAGTACTAAATACTTTAATGTTTAAAGTGGTTGATAATCCGGTTAATGCATTAATGACAGGTAATTATATTGGCATTTTAGCCTGGGGCATTGGCTTAGGTGTGGCAATGCACCATGCAAGTGAGTCAAGCAAACGTATGTTATCTGATATAAGCGATGGCGTGTCGACCATTGTACGGTTTGTTATTCGTTTAGCGCCTATTGGTATTTTCGGTTTAGTTGCGGCAACTTTTGCCACCACGGGCTTTGCAGCGTTAGCCTGGTACGGTCAACTATTGTTGGTGCTAGTTGGCGCTATGTTGTTTATTGCATTGGTGGTAAATCCACTAATTGTATACATTAAAATTAAACGTAACCCTTACCCACTGGTATTAAAATGCTTACGTTCAAGTGGCGTTACCGCGTTTTTCACCCGTTCAAGTGCCGCTAATATTCCAGTTAATATGGCCTTGTGTGAAGAGTTAAAGCTGCATAAAGATACTTATTCAGTGTCAATTCCACTGGGCGCCACTGTTAACATGGGTGGGGCTGCGATTACGATTACAGTACTGACTTTAGCTGCTGTTAATACCTTAGGAATTCAAATTGATATTATGACGGCAATTTTACTCAGTGTCGTTGCTGCAGTATCTGCTTGTGGCGCATCAGGTGTTGCTGGTGGCTCGTTATTGCTAATCCCTTTGGCATGTAGCCTATTTGGTATTTCAAATGATGTCGCTATGCAAGTTGTTGCGGTTGGCTTTATTATTGGGGTTATTCAAGACTCTGCTGAAACAGCCTTAAATAGTTCAACTGATGTGGTGTTTACCGCTGCGGCTTGTGAAGCGGCGGAGAATAAAGCAAATCTAGTTTAATCGCTATGTTATTGCGTTTTTTATATTCAACAGACCCCGATACAATGATGCTAATGTCATAATAGTCATGTAATAGTGTTGATGTATTTGAAACAAAAATGCCGCCCCTAAAAAGGGGCGGCATTTTTATTGGAATAAGCAGGTTAAATCACGAACCAAGAGGTGCTAAAAATGAGCCAAGCTAACAAATGCTAATAGGGTTTGCTTATAGGGATGAGTAATCGTTAACGACTGAGCATGTAATTTTAATCGTGGGCTAGCATCTATGCCAGCTTTATCAGCATAAAATGTGTCGCCAAGAATAGGATGACCTAACGCCAACATATGTACCCTAAGCTGGTGGGTTCTACCAGTATGCGGGCTAAGTTCAATTAAAGTGGAGTGGGGACGTAGTTCAATGACTTTATAGTCGGTTATAGCCGTTTTGCCTTGGTCGGTGACATGTTGAAAAGGCGGATTATCTATCATTGGCCCTAAAGCTAAATCAATTTGGCCTGCTTGGCTGGCGATATGGCCAATGACTTCTGCAATATAGACTTTTTTAGCCTGCCGATTTTGAAATTGAGTTTTTAAATGTGATTCCGCTTTTTTATTACGGGCGAAAATTAAAATACCTGAGGTGTCACAGTCAAGTCGATGAACCAAAATGGCGTCAGAATATCGCTCAAGTACCCGATTAATCGCACAGTCACGAGTTTCAGGCGCTCGCCCTGGATTAGATAATAATCCTGACGGCTTATTGATTACAATAATGTCTCTGTCTACGTATCGAATGTCTAGCCAAGGAATGCTGGGTGGCTGATAAGTAAAAATGTGCATTGATTTTCTCTTTGGTCACTTAATACAGAGTGCAGTTTAGGGCTCTACAGTCAGTTCAGGTTTCTACAATAAGTATTGCTAATGATATTGCTTGTTTGAGTTTACAAAAAAGTCGTCAGCCATAAACGTAATTTTAAGCCCCAACTCGTGGTGACACCTGCGGTAACAAAGCGGATATGCTGATTATTATCAATAATATAAATAGAAGGAAAAGCATTTGCGCCCCATTGTTGCGATAAACTCGGCTGATTTAATACTTGTGGTAATTGTTCTTCGTTAATGACTTCAAAACTGAGCTGATTCAGTTGCATATGTTGTGCGATATCATCATCAGAGCCTGAAGCAACGGCAATCGATATGACTTGATAATCGGTTGACTCAGCAACTGAGTTGACCATTGGTGAGGTTATTTTACACGCTGAACACCAGGTGCCCCAAAAGTAAACCAGTGTGGGCTTAGTTGATGTTGATGCTAACGACGTTAAGTCAAAAGGCTGTTGGTTTATCGTCACAGCCGTTAAAGTGGGCGCTTGGCCATTGATCATGTCGCGTTGTAAATAAGCGGCTATAGCGAAAAAAATCACTAGCATAATACCGAGGTCGCGCAGTTGTTTTAGCCAGAATGAGCCGGTACGCATACGTTGGCGAAGTGAGATTTTACTGTTCATTAGCTGTTATCCTAAGCGTTAATAGCTTCATCTTATTTACCGTATAATAAATGGCTAAATACTTAATGATTAAACTAAATATTCTGCAGGCGTTTTACGACTATAAATACGGCTGTACGCCATTAGTTGAGGGTAAAAGGTGCGGAATGCAATTTCAATTTCGATGTAAAGTTTATCAACATCTTTTATCGCGCTATTAAATAACTCAGGTTTAGACAGACGCTTACTGACGCCAGTAATGGCCTGGTTCAAACCTTGTTTCGATTGATAACTGCTTAACCAGTCTTGTTGAATAATACTTGGAATAATCGTTTGCAGTTTGGCTGGTAAGTCTGCAGTTGTCTGCATGCATTGATAAGCTTTTTGAGTGAAATCTTGTAATGATTGTTGATGATATTCTTCCCAGTAATAAGCCAGATAATGATCAAATGCGAGATCGATTAAAATAGGCGCAACCCGACGAGAACTGGTTGGAAACTGAGTTAATAAATCCTTAATGATTTCATGAGAGTCCGTCACTATGTCAATTTGTCTATGTAACCAGATCCCTTGCTGCAAGTGTTTAGGGTGATCGATTATGCTGCCTTTAGCAAAATCACCAGCAAGATTAGCAGAGAGGTGGGTGTCGCTAATATCTGCGAGATGTAAATGTGCTAAAAAGTTCATAATTTTATACTTCTTTTTTAAAAATTTTACAGTATGATAGCGGGTGAAAAATAATCAATCTATTCGTTAGTTATGCATTAATCCAATGCATTGATAACGCATCGAGCTAATGTATCACAGAGTCTGTCTCGGCTGAATGAATAAAGCCGTAATCATGATGCTATTAAGATTATTTAGAAACACGATTAATATTATTTTTAGGATCATGGAAGATGAAAAGCTGGATTAATAAAATATTAGGTCGCGAACCTATGCAGGTACGCCGCAAAGTACAGGTCGATTTACATTATCATTCTTACCGTTTTAGTATGGATGATTTTAAACATTCAAATACTGACAATGCCACTAATATAGATGGATTAGCTTCTGGTGAAAGTGAAGCATCTGATATCGCTTCTTCTCCGGACTCTTTAATTAAGTGATCAACGAGTAAATCGATTAAGTCATGACATAGGTTAATTGCTCGAATTACTAGCGTTTATAACCAGGCCATACTAATAATATTGTCATAAATAGGCAGTCTAGACTTGATATTAATTGATGGTAGCCATAGACTGGCGGCCGTTTTTTGCCTAGTTGAGATCCCATTATGCGCGTCACTGACTTTTCGTTTGATCTTCCTGATGAATTGATTGCACGGTATCCAACCGCACAACGTAATGCATCACGTTTACTGACGCTTGATGGCCATAATGGCGCGTTAGCGGATAAAACATTCACCGATTTATTACAAATGATAAATCCTGGTGATTTGATGGTGTTCAACAATACCCGCGTGATCCCCGCACGATTATTTGGCCAAAAATCAACTGGCGGAAAACTAGAAGTCCTTGTGGAGCGCATGTTAGATGACAAGCGTATTCTGGCTCACGTGCGCAGTTCAAAATCGCCAAAAGTAGACAGTTTAATTAATTTAGATGCTGGCTACCAAATGAAAATGGTTGCTCGCCATGATGCTTTATTTGAGCTTGAGCTGCTATCTGATAACACGATTTTAGAAGTCCTTGAGCAAATCGGCCATATGCCGTTACCTCCTTATATTGACCGTCCCGATGAAGATGCTGATAAAGAGCGTTATCAAACAGTGTATAACCAAAAGCCAGGTGCAGTTGCTGCCCCTACGGCGGGTTTACACTTTGATGATGCAATGCTTGCGGCATTGAAAGATAAAGGCGTAAATATTGCGTTTGTTACGCTTCATGTTGGTGCGGGTACTTTTCAGCCAGTAAGAGTGGATAACGTGCTTGAGCACATCATGCATTCGGAATGGGCGGATGTGCCAAAAGAGGTGGTTGAGTTAATTGCACAAACTAAAGCCGCAGGAAAGCGTGTTGTCGCGGTCGGTACGACTTCTGTACGTTCGTTAGAAAGCGCAGCTAAAGCATGTGGCGATAATCCATTAACCGAGTTTTGTGGTGATACAGATATTTTTATTTATCCTGGTTATCAATTTAAAGTCGTTGACGCTATGGTGACTAATTTCCATCTTCCTGAGTCGACATTAATCATGCTATTGAGCGCATTTGCCGGTTATGAAGAGGTGATGAAGGCCTATCATCACGCAATTGAGCAAAAATATCGCTTTTTTAGCTATGGCGATGCGATGTTTGTGACGAAAAAAGCCCCGTAAGTGGTAAAATTGATTTAAAATAAGCGCCCACTCATATGTGGGCTTTTTTATTGAATTTTTACGGGTTTGACTGTTCATTACTTGAAGTATGAACATTTGCCCTCATTACTATTGAAACAACAACGAGTCAGACTGTTTATCTGACAAGGTGATTTATGAAATTTGAGTTAGATACAACCGATGGACGTGCGCGTCGTGGCCGCCTAGTATTTGAGCGTGGCACAGTAGAGACGCCAGCCTTCATGCCTGTAGGGACTTACGGTACTGTAAAAGGTATGACCCCAGAAGAAGTCCGCGAGACGGGCGCTGATATTCTACTCGGAAATACCTTCCATTTATGGTTGCGTCCTGGTGAAGAAATCATGCGTAAGCACGGTGACTTACATGACTTCATGAATTGGCAGCGGCCAATTTTAACCGATTCGGGTGGATTTCAAGTATTCAGTTTAGGTGATATACGTAAGATCACTGAAGAAGGGGTACATTTTCGTTCACCAATTAATGGTGAAAAGATTTTCTTAGACCCTGAAAAGTCGATGCAAATTCAAAATTCATTAGGCAGTGATGTAGTGATGATTTTTGATGAATGTACACCTTATCCAGCAACACATGATGAAGCGCGTAAATCGATGCAAATGTCTTTGCGTTGGGCTAAACGTTCACGTGATGAGTTTGACCGTTTGGAAAATCCTAATTCGTTATTCGGTATTATCCAAGGTGGTGTATTCGAGGATTTACGTGACGAATCTATCGAAGGCTTAACCAATATCGGTTTTGACGGTTATGCGGTTGGCGGATTAGCGGTAGGTGAACCTAAAGCAGACATGCATCGCATTCTTGAACATGTTTGTCCACAGTTACCTGCTGATAAACCGCGCTATTTAATGGGCGTAGGTAAACCAGAAGACTTAGTTGAAGGTGTGCGTCGTGGTGTTGACATGTTTGATTGTGTTATGCCAACACGAAACGCTCGCAATGGTCATTTATTTACCAGCGAAGGTGTGATTAAAATTCGTAATGCACGTCATCGTGATGACACTTCAACGCTCGATCCTAAGTGTGATTGTTATACCTGTAAAAACTATTCACGCGCCTATTTATATCACTTAGATCGTTGTAATGAGATCTTAGGTGCGCGTTTAAACACCATTCATAATCTACGTTATTATCAAATTTTGATGGAAGGTTTGCGCGGTGCGATTCAGACAGGTACATTAGACGCCTTTGTAAAAGACTTCTACACCGGTTTGGGACGTGAAGTGCCTGAGTTTAAAGGCTAATTTACTGTTTATTTAGGCTTTTTTGTTCATTTAATTGTTTATTTATAAGAAGAGAGAAAACTATGTTTATTTCAAATGCATATGCAAGCGCAGCTGGCGGACCTCAAAGTGGCGGCACCATGGAATTAGTGTTCATGCTGGTCATGTTCGGCTTAATCTTTTACTTCATGATTTTCCGTCCACAGTCAAAGCGTGTTAAAGAGCATAAAAACCTAATGTCATCGATTTCAAAAGGTGATGAAGTGCTTACTAGTGGTGGCATTTTAGGCAAAGTGACCAAAATCAATGATGAAAATGATTATGTATTATTAGCGATTAATGATAACAATCAAATCACCATTAAGAAGGACTATATTGCGGCAGTATTACCTAAAGGTTCTATTGCATCGCTATAAGCCAAGAGGGCGTCAGAGTGTTAAATAAATACCCTATGTGGAAAAACTTGATGGTGATAATTTTTATCGCCGTCGGGTGTTTTTATGCAATGCCGAACCTTTTTGGTGAAGACCATGCTGTTCAAGTTGTCGCGACTCGTAGTGCTGAAGTCACAGTCACCACGCAATCAAACATCACAGCCGTACTTGAGAGCAAAGGCATAGCGATTAAACGCTCTGAGCTCGAAAATGGCCAATTGTTAGTGCGTGTCAGTGATCCTGAACAGCAACTACTGGCTAAAGAAGCGATTGCAGAGGCATTAGGTAACAACTATACCGTTGCATTGAACTTAGCGCCGGCAACACCAGAATGGCTTGAAGCTGTTGGTGGCTCACCAATGAAGTTAGGTCTTGATCTTCGTGGTGGTGTTCACTTCTTAATGGAAGTGGATATGGGCGAAGCGTTACGTAAAATGGAAGAAGCTAAAATAGCTGATTTTCGTAGCCAACTGCGCGAAGAGAAAATTCGTTACGCGGGGATCCGTAAAACCCCTAAAGGTATCGAAATTAAATTTCGTGATGCCGAAACTGTGGGCGTAGCTGAACGTTTTTTGAAAACCAAAAGCAACGACATGGTTTATTCAGATGGCAGTCGTGATGGCAATTTCTTTTTAGTTGCCGATATGAGCGATGCTTATATCAAGCAAGTTAAAGAAGAAGCGTTACAACAAAACATTACTACTATCCGTAACCGTGTAAACGAGTTAGGGGTAGCTGAGCCAGTTGTTCAACGTCAAGGCGCCGAGCGCATTATTGTTGAATTACCAGGTGTTCAAGATACGGCACGTGCTAAAGAGATTTTAGGTGCAACCGCTTCAATTGAATTCCGTATGGTCGATGACAAAGCCGATCCCGCTGCTGCGGCAAGTGGTCGAGTGTCAGCTGCTTCAGAGGTTTATCCTCGACGTGACGGTGGAATAGCTGTTCTGCGTAAAGAAGTGATGTTAACCGGTGATCATATTACAGGTGCACAACCTACTTTTGATGAGTATAGCCGTCCGCAAGTGGCGATTAACTTAGACGCTAAAGGCGGTAATATTTTCTCAAACGTGACCAAGGACAACATTGGCAAACCAATGGCGACCTTGTTTATTGAATACAAGGACAGCGGTCTACGTAATCCTGATGGCACTGTGAAAATGACTAAGATTGAAGAAGTCATTTCGGTTGCCACTATTCAAGCACGTTTAGGACGTAACTTTGTCATTACCGGCCTTGAGCATAAAGAAGCGCAAAGCTTGGCTTTACTGTTACGTGCTGGTGCCTTGATTGCACCTGTGACGATTGTTGAAGAACGTACCATTGGTCCAAGTTTGGGTGCTGAAAATATTCAAAACGGTATGCAAGCCATGATTTTTGGTTTGGCTATCGTATTGATATTTATGCTGGTTTATTATCGTGCATTTGGCTTTATTGCTAACTTGGCACTGCTTGCTAACCTAGTGATGGTTGTCGGCGTGATGTCAATGATCCCTGGAGCAGTATTAACGCTTCCTGGTATAGCCGGTATGGTATTGACCGTAGGTATGGCCGTTGATGGTAACGTACTTATTTATGAACGTATTCGTGAAGAGTTACTGGCTGGACGCAGTGTTCAGCAGGCGATTCATGAAGGTTATGCCAATGCATTTTCAACCATTGCTGATGCCAACATTACCACCTTTATGACAGCGCTCATTTTGTTTGCTGTTGGTACTGGTGCTGTGAAAGGTTTCGCGGTGACCTTAATGATAGGTATTGCGACTTCAATGTTTACCGCCATTGTCGGTACTCGTTCAATCGTGAATGCGCTTTGGGGCGGTAAACGTCTTAAAACGCTGTCAATTTAAGGGAGGAGTTGAACATGTTTCAGTTATTTTCAGTTAATAATACCGTCAACTTTCTTCGCCATGCTGCGCCGATAAGTATTATTTCGATGCTTCTAGTGATTGCCTCATTTGTTTCTTTAGGAACAAAAGGCATTAACTGGGGGTTAGATTTTACCGGTGGTACGGTTGTTGAAGTAGAGTTTTCAAACCCTGTTGATTTAAATGTGTTACGCGGCAAGCTTACTTCTGTAGAAACGGAAGGTGCAGTGGTACAAAACTTCGGTTCAAGCCGAGATGTGCTATTTCGCTTACCTGTTCGTGAAAACATTAAAAGCGACCTACAAGCCATTGGCATTATGAAAGTGGTTAATTCAATGGATGACAACGCGATTCAAAAGCGTGTTGAATTTGTTGGACCTCAGGTAGGTAAACAGTTAGCCGAGCAAGGTGGTCTAGCGGTTATTGTCGCATTAATCTGTATTTTGATTTATGTGTCGTTTCGTTTTGAATGGCGATTAGCTGCGGGCTCTGTAGCCGCGCTTGCCCATGACGTTATTGTTACCTTGGGCGTATTTTCTATATTACAGCTTGAGTTTGACTTAACCGTTTTAGCGGGACTATTAACCGTAGTGGGTTACTCACTGAACGATACGATTGTTGTCTATGACCGTATTCGTGAGAATTTCCTCAAAATGCGTAAAGGCACGCCTGAAGAAATTGTTAACCAATCAATTACTCAAACAATGAGCCGTACTGTTATTACGACTGGTACTACGCTAATTGTGGTTATCGCGCTATTTTTAAAAGGTGGCACTATGATCCACGGTTTCGCTACCGCGTTACTGTGTGGTATTTTTGTGGGTACTTACTCATCGATTTATGTTGCGAGTTATTTAGCGATTAAATTGGGTATTAACCGTGAGCATATGATGCCAGTTGAAATTGAAAAAGAAGGTGCCGATCAGCCTCCAATGATGCCTTAATCAGCATGAGTTGAAAGCATAGAGTAAGCACAAAAAGCCACTTCATATTAATGAAGTGGCTTTTTTATGTTTAATCCCTACAAACTACATTTTTAACTCGAAATGGTATTCAGCTTGGCCATTAGTGGTTGATGAAAAATGGCCTTTACCTACAATGTTAGTAAAATCACCACGACCTGAATCAGCCACAACAGTAAATTCGCTGCTAGCAATGCCATTTCTATACTGCCCCAAGTGTTGTAAGGTTAGTGTGCCGGATAAATTGTTTATGGTGGCAGTGATAGTCTCATAACCAACAAATACCGCTTCAGTGGCTGACTGGTAAACCATTAAATACATTACATCAGCTTTACCATTGAGTTCGCCTGTGTAGTGTTGACTGATTTTTGCTTGAGTGTGTTTCACATCATTCTCAAACGTCGCATAAGCCTTTTCATCCCATGCTGTAATTTTGGAAGTACTGTTAACTATTTTAATTGAAGCCATCATCCACTCTTTTCTATATTTCAATGATAAAGTTATAGTCTTAATTGTTGATGTTGTCGAATGACGGATAAGCAACATAATCTCATCTCGACAGCTAATAACTTTGTCAGTAGGATGAATGCAAAATTTTGCTAAAGTGATAAATTAAACTTTGGTTTTAATGACGCGAAAAGCAATGTAGTAGGATAATAATAATGGAACAACGCAAAGTGTTATTAACCGGCGGCAATTTACTTCAAGCACATACTTGGAAAGGTTTGTTGGAAACCAGTGGGATTGAAGTTGATTTACGTGGTGAGGCATTAATGGGAGGTGTAGGTGAGTTACCTGTTGATCTTCAAAGTGTTGAGTTATGGATAGATACAGAACACATAAGTACAGCCCAAAGCATTTTGGCTAACTTAGATGTTGAGCAGCCACAATGGCAATGTATACAGTGTCATGAAACCAATGAAGGTAGTTTTGAGCTTTGTTGGCAGTGTAGCTCTCCCAAAAGTGAGACTCACAACTAAGTTTATGGCTCCTTTTTGCATTTTTATCGATTTATTTACGTATCCGTTTGTCGATAAGTTAAGCAATTCATTATCAAATTAAATGCTTTTATATTCAGGATTCAGTACAGGGGGAATTATGCAGTCTACTTCAGCATTTGCGCAATTGGTTGATTCAATTAATGACAAAGTCACTCATGTTAGCATTGAACAATATCAAGCAGATGACAAATGGGTATTAATTGATGTTAGAGAAGATCACGAATGGTTACAAGGCCATTTACCTAACGCAAAACACTTAGGTAAGGGAATTATTGAGCGTGATATTGAAACGCGATTTCCTGATAAATCAACACCGTTATTGCTGTATTGCGGTGGTGGACATCGCTCATCATTAGCCGCTTATAATATTCAGCTAATGGGATATACCCAGGTTGGATCATTAGTCGGTGGTTTTAAAACCTGGGTTCAACATCAATTTCCAGTGGTGCAAGATTAAGTGCAATATTTTCCATTATTTGTCGATACAAAAGAACTGTTTGTTTTAATCGTTGGTGCGGGTGAAGTGGCCAGTCGAAAACTTGATTTACTGGCCCGTACTGATGCCACTATTCATGTCATTGCACCACAAGTGGCTGCAGATATTGAAGCTTATGCCAATAAAGGCAGAATAAAGCTCTCGCGCCGAGAAATTTCTGTAGAAGACATGTCATGTTATGACCTCATTTATTTAGCGACTGCAAACGAACAGCTGAATACTGAATTAGCCGTCATAGCAAGTCAGAATGGTATTTGGGTTAATGTTGTTGATAACCCTAAATTCTGCCGCTTTATTACGCCATCAATTGTTGATAGAGGACGACTTGTTGTGGCGATAAGCACCGCAGGTGCTGCGCCGGTATTTGCTCGTACAATTCGTGCACGTTTAGAAACCTTACTACCTAATTCATTAGCCCCTTTATTTGATTATGTAGCGAGCAAGCGAGAGGACGTGCAGCAAAAGCTCACCAACGGCAAAGAGAGACGATTATTTTGGGAACGATTTTTTAATCTTAATCAAGATCGTTTCGATACCACCACTGAAGCGCATTATCAGCAAGCATTTAGCAGTTATGCTAGCCGTGGTGAAATTTTATTGTTGGATGAAACAACCCCAGCAAGCTTATTGCCGATAGCTGTCATGCCACTATTGCAAAAACTGGACGTAGTATTTTTTGAGAATGATTTAGATGAGTATACCAATGAGCTGTTAAGGCGTGACGCATCACGCGAGTCATTACCTGCGTTAAGCACTATTTCAAAACAGTTTGAGCTTGGTGATAGGATGTTGCTTGTCGCGCCATCTGAAAAAATTAATCAACTTAAAGCACACTTTCCCATGGCAAAACATTTAAGACCAGGGGCTATTTAAACGTATTTCATTTATGATTGCGTTTATCTTTTATAACCGAGTTAGCACCTAACTCGGTTTTTTATTTTTGAGGTCAATATGGCGCCTAAATCTACCGTCTATAAAGTCAATTTACAAATAGCTGATATGGACAGACATTACTATGGTGAACATCCATTAACGATTGCACAGCACCCATCAGAAACCGATACTCGTATGATGGTGCGTTTATTGGCATTTGCGCTCAATGCCAGTGAATCTTTGCAATTTAGTAAGGGGCTTTGTGTTGATGATGAGGCTGAATTGTGGGATGTCGATTTATCTGGTGTGGTGAATTTGTGGGTTGAGTTTGGTCAGGCCGATGAAAAGTGGCTGCGCAAAGCCTGCGGACGGGCAAAAAATGTCATTTTGTATACTTATGGTGGTCGCAGCGTTCCTATTTGGTGGCAACAAAACCAAAGTACTTTAAGCCGTTACAAAAACCTAAAAATAGTCAATTTCCCTGAAGCAGCGGTAGAGCAATTAGCTGCATTTGTTGGCCGTAATATGGCGGTGCAAATCAATATTAATGAAAGCCAAGTATGGTTATCTAATGCCGATATTAGCGTACTTGTGGAACCTGAAATACTACAATAATTTTAATAATCACTGGCTTTTCTATGGTCAGTGATCCTTCTTTTAACTATCTTAAAACCTTCTTACCTATCACAACCCATACTTGATAAAGCTGAATTGAACCTTAATTATCGAAGTGTGAACTAAATTTAATCCTTCGATGTGTTGTGAAATGCTTACCTTGGGCAGATAATAAATTTCAGTTAATAACAGTTGTAACTCTTTATAATGCATATAAATCAGTATATTAGATTTATTTTTGCTAAGGATGTCGTTGTGAAAAAATTAACCCTACATGCTGTAGAAGCTATTGATGAGTTGGCTTGGCCTGATAATCATCAAGAGCATACCCTTTATTCATCTGCTTTAGATGTGTTTACCGACTTTAAAAACGTAAAACCTCTTGTTATCGATGCACACTCTTCTGCAATTGAAGTTGAACGTTTGATGAAAAAAGCACACGTTAGATTAAAGTTAGTTGTTGATAAGAAAGAACATTTTATTGGTTTAATCAGTTATGATTTATTGAGTAGCCAAGAAATTGTTAAAAAGTTAGGCAAAGGCGATTTACGCGAAAATTTGTTAATTAGTGATTTTATGATCCCGAAATCTGAATTAAAAGCGATTGCCTATGCTGATATTGTCAATGCTAAAATTGGTGATGTGATTGAAACCTTAAAAGCAGCAGGCCAACAACATTGTTTAGTGACAGATCATGAGGATCACACAATACGTGGTGTGTTATCAGCAAATGATATCGCTAAAAAACTACAGTTAGAGATAGATGTCAGTACGCCAACCAGCTTTGCGAGTATTTTTGAAGCGATCTCAATCATCCCTCAACCTCTCGTTGTATAAAGTATCAATAAAAAGCCCCGTGTCGCTAAATCGCTTCACGGGGCTTTATTATGTTAACCATTTAAAACAGGATTACGTTATTGATTAATTACTGAAAACTCAGTGTCCAAGTATCGATATAGCCAGTATCACTTCTGGCGTTGTCTACTGCTTTTAACTTCCAAGTGCCACTAGATTCAACACCGCTAAAGTTTGCCGTATAGGTTTTATTGATATTGTCAGCTGAGCCACCAGTGTTGCTATGCAAAGTCACTTTTTGGCCTGTAGGGCTAATCAGTTCAACTTTTAAATCACCAATATAGGTATGGATGATCCCCACGTTCACCGAAACTGTACCTGAGTTACCAGTACGTGCCACATTGATTGAACTGGTAATACCGGTAGTATTGTTATCAGGAATGCTAAAGTTATTGGTATTCGTATAGCTTGCTGGGCCACCGGTGTTTCCACCACCTGTGCTACCTGCGGTGTAATTAGCAACTAAGTTTACACCACTAAATGCGCTGTAACCTTTAACCATTACATAATAGGTACCAGATTGTACTGTCGTTATCGGGCAAGATTCGTTATTACCGCCTTTCCAAGGACGACAGTCATAGCTAGTGGTTGATGGTGAAGCGCCATACTGAACATATAAGTCAGCATCACCAGTACCACCGCTCATGGTAAAGCTTAGGTTTGTCGCACCTGTTGGCACATCTAATGAGAAATAAAGCTCCTCATCTTTTGTACCTGTAAGATTCGATTTTGCCACGCCATTAACAAGCACTAAATCTCCGCCACCATTGCCCGGGTTTGTTGGACCATCACAAGATGCATCTAAATACGCTTTCGCCGCGGTAGCATTAACCATGCCGTAACCGGTTTGATTGTCACGTCCTGCAACACTTAAATCATCAGCAGTTGCATTTAATGCGGCACGAACTTGCGTAGCGGTACATTGTGGATGATAGCTCCACACTAAGGTGGCTACACCTGAAACGTGAGGTGTTGCCATAGATGTACCATTGTAATACGCGTAGTCCTTGTTGCCTTGGTTAGCAATAGTAGTACTTAAGCCAAGCTTGTTACGCAGCGCTAAACCAGTTGCTCTGTCTACAGACATTGTAGGAATGGTGATTTCGCTGTTAGCGTCAACTAGGAATGGGTTTTGTAAACCAGGTAAGGCACTATTACTGTAAACAATTGCGCCAACAGCACCTGCTGTTTTACACGCTTTGGCGGCATTGATCTCAGGATAACTGCTGCCTTGATTACCAACACGCTCCACTAAACAAATTTTGTTACTCATGTTGCCACAATTAAAGCTGGTTCCGCTCACGGTACATTCAGCTAGTGTAGCGGTCACTTGAGCATTAACTGGGCTAGGGGTGTAGCTGGTTCCAGATGGTGTTAAACGATTATGGGGTACAACGCCATTATTGAAATAGGATTGACCACCAATAGTGATGTCAGCCAAGCGGCCTTCACCAACTGTTACCGTTGATAGAATAGCTTCACCTGGTCCAGATATTTCTACTTGGTTAGTGTATTGAGAAAATGCAGCACGATCACGATTACTATCAACAGCAGCAACAGACATAACACCATCATATGATGCAGGATAACTGTGAGTGCTGTCACCAGCATTACCTGCTGCAGCAATCAGCAATACACCATTATTATAATGTGCATTTAATGCATTACGTTCTGTGGTAGTAGAACCACTGCCACCTAAGCTCATAGTCACCACGTTAGCACCATTGCTCACACAGGTGTCAACGGCAGCGACAAGTGATGAAGAATATCCCCATCCAGCTTCATTAAAGACTTTAATGACATGAATTTTGGCATTTTGGTTAGGCATTACGCCAACAACGCCTTCATTGTTGGCAATGGCTGCAATTGTACCTGCTACATGCGTACCGTGGGCATTATTATTGCCTGGTTGATACCAGTTACCTGTACCTGAGTTATTGGTACCTGTGACATTATTACCACTTAAGTCATTGTGACTACGGTCGTATCCTGAGTCGATAATACAAATAGTACGGTTACCTGTTTGGCTATCGCTAAGAGCTGTAGCACCTACAAAGGTTTGGCCCCATGGCGTAGTTTCAGCCAGTAAACGGCGTGGCATATCTTCTTCGACATATTCAACGTCAGCACGAAGACGAAGCGACTGCACTGATTTTGAATCTAATTTAACGGTATAGCTATTACCACGAGCAATACGTTTCATTTCTTTAGCTTGAACACCGTTTAGCGCTCTAAAATGAGAAAATATTTCGTGTGAACGCGGTTGGTAGTCAACGGCATTATCTGATTGGCTGGTTGCTTGAGAGTTAAACTGTTGTAGATTTGATTGCATAGATGTGTCATTTCTAAACTTTACAATATAACGTTTAGGTAATGGCGAAGTATTGTCTAAGCTGGCCGCTGAAATCCCATTTTGTGATGTTAAGTTTAGGGATTGAGGTGCAGCATACAAGCTAGTAGATACAGCAAGTGCTATACCTGAGAGGCTGAGTAAAATTAAAGGTCGTTTATTTTGCATTTTTTATATTCCATGTGATGTTTTGCTATTTATATTTTTTATGAGTTGAACTCACGGGTTAATACTCAAGGGTGAATTTTGTTCAACCGCTAAAATGTAACAGGGTGATTGCATATGTAAACAAATTGTTACCGTTTGCTGTTTTGTATAATGTTATTGTTAGTTTATATCGCTGTGCTTTTATGTATTTTTTGTGATTTTTTATGCATCTTGTTGAGCGGCTATATTGAGTGAACATACCTGCCACATAAGAGACCTCTAATGATCGAAACAAAAAAATCTATGGTGATGTAGTGTTCAATTATGCTTAATGTAAAATGTGATCTTGTGTCTTGGGTCGTATATAGATAAAAGGAATAACATATACATGAATGGAATATTAAGGCGGGCTAGTAAGGCTGATGCATTACCAGCCTTTGAACTCAGAAATCTTGCTATATTATCTCAATGTGTTGATTGTTATGGTGTTGATGCTATGACTAAATGGACTGAAGGTGAGATGCCTGCTGCATACGCAGAGAAGCTATTAAATGATGGTTATGTCTACGTTGTTGACGGGCTGCCAAATGCACCAGAACAACAGTTAATTATTGCCACTGGTATGCTTGATGTTAGCACCGGGTTTATTGATGCGCTGTTTGTTCATCCACAATACATGAAGCTAGGCATTGGTAAACTCATGTTGGATCATCTTGAGCTTATCGCGAAGGCATCTGGATTGGTTTTTATTGCATTAGAATCAACCTTAAATGCAGCCGATTTTTACCGTAAATGTGGCTTTAATGGTAATAAGAAGAGTGTTTATCATTCGCCTAGAGGCTTTGATTTAGACTGTGTTGTGATGCAAAAACAATTGGTTTAGTTAACTTTTCGATAGTTTTTATTGGGGGAGTTAAAGAGAAATGCCTTCATCGGTTAAATAAAGGCATTTTAAAATCATATGCGACTAGTTCGTTAAAACTGCACATTCGAACCGTTTAATTTAAGGTTTTGATGTTATTAGTGCATCAATGCCGCCAGCGTTAGCGGTATGATTAAACCCTGCTTGAGTTAATGCATCATCGGCAATGCTGCTTCGACGCCCACTTCGGCAATATAAAACAATATTGTCATCTTTCTTAAGCCCGAGTTGTGCCACGCCTGCAACAATGTTCTCAAAAGGGATATTAATAGCACCTTCAACATGCCCCTCAGCAAACTCTTCCGCTGTACGCACATCAATGACTAACGCTTGTTGCTCAATCATTTGCCACGCTTGTGCGGGCGTGACATCTTTTGCATAACTTGTTGGTAAAAATGCTATTAAGCCTACTGTCAATATCGTTAACAACAAGGTTTTAGGATTGGTTTTTTTTATGGTTTTCATTAAACTTAATGTCCTTTATTCTATGGCAACTTAGCTGCAGTAATCGTCGTTAAAGCATTATTTTTGGTGGTAATTGCTTATTTTTCGATGGCAAGCATAGCTTCAGTTTTTAAGCCTAGCTTTTTCATTACCATTGCCGCCAGGCAAAAACCGGTAAATGCGCTTTGAAATAGGTTAGCACCTACAAACACGGTCAGCCAGATAAAATGATGGCTAACAATAGTGGTTAGTACTAATGATAGTAATACCATAAAGCCAGCAAAGGCCATAATAGTACGTTCGACAGACATTCTGTTCGCTTTGTGAAGTGTTTCATTTACCATGGTGTTTCTCCTTTATTGTACTGTTAATCGGCTGCGCATCACTGCAAAGTACAACACAGGGATGACAACTAGGGTTAAAATTGTTGAGATAAAAATGCCAAAGATTAGGCTAATAGCAAGGCCGTTAAATATTGGGTCATCTAAGATAAACAAGGCCCCAATCATCGCCGCGAAAGCGGTTAACATTATCGGTTTTGCTCGAACAGCCCCTGCACTAATGACTGCTTTGTCTAATGCGACGCCTTGAGCTAACTGCTGGTTGATAAAGTCCACCAGTAATATCGAATTTCGCACAATAATACCCGCTAGGGCGATCATGCCTATCATTGATGTGGCGGTAAATTGTGCACCTAATAACGCATGTCCAGGCATCACACCAATGATGGTAAGCGGTATTGGCGCCATGATAACCAATGGCACTAAATAAGATTTAAACTGGCCAACGACTAATAAGTAAATGGCTATCATGCCAACCGCATAAGCAATGCCCATGTCGCGAAAAGTCTCATAAGTAATTTTCCACTCACCGTCCCATAATATCGCCACTTGTGATAGTCCATCTGGCTGATTAACAAAATGTTGGGCTATGGGGTAGGGCTTATCAATATTGGCATCATCAATTTGAGCTGAAATATCAAACATACCATAAAGTGGGCTATCGGTTGGCCCCGCCATGTCTGCGACGACCATGATCATCGGTAGCATATTTTTGTGCACAATAGCGGCGTTAATGTTGCCTTGATGAATGCTAGCGACAGAGGATAAATAAATTGGCTCACCGGCTGTGTTTATCATTTTTAAATTAAGCACCTGCTGTAAATCCACTTTGTCAGCGTCATCTAACTGCAGCCTAATTGGGGTGGGATATTTATTGGTTTGAGAATGTAAATAGCTGACATCTTTGCCGCCAATACTAGTGGCAATGGAATTAACTATTTGTGTGTAAGATAGTCCAAGTAAGCTGGCTTTTGCACGGTCAATATTAACTTGCCATTGCTGCTGCTTGGCGGGTAAATAAATATCCACATCAACCACATGTTCAGTATTGTTAAAGCGCTGCTCTAAATCGCTAGCAGCTTGCTCACGAAGTGCAGTGGTCGGCGCGTAAACTTCAGCCAAAATGGGCGACCATACCGGCGGGCCTGGCGGCACTTCAACAACTTTGATGTTGGCATTATAGCGATTGGCAATTTCTTTAAGTGGCGCCCGTACAGCCAAAGCAATACTGTGACTGTCGCGGCTACGGTGTGACTTATCAACCAAATTAACTTGAATGTCGCCTAGTTCCTGGCTGCTACGCAAAAAGTAGTGGCGAACCAGACCATTAAAGTTCATTGGTGCGTGGGTTCCGGTATACCATTGCTGGTGGTCAATTTCTTCCACTGTACTAAGGTACAGGCTCATCTCTTGTAATACTCGTTGAGTTTGTTCAACGGGCGTGCCTTCGGGTAAATCTACGATCACCTGAAACTCAGACTTATTATCAAATGGCAGCATTTTAAGCACCACAGCTTGCATTACAGGCAGCGCAAGTGCGACAGCAATCAGTGCAACAATACCAACGGCAAGGCCTTTTCGAGCTTTGCCAGCATGCTCGCCAAGTAAAAATGGTGACATTAAACGACTAAATAATTTAGCCATTTTATCATTTGGTTGATCTATCTCAGCGGATTCGGAGTGCTCAGCTTTTGGGTGGTGTGCGAGTAACTTATAAGCCAACCAGGGCGTTAAGATAAAGGCGATCGCCAAAGATAACAGCATGCCCATACTGGCATTAATGGGAATTGGGCTCATGTATGGGCCCATTAAACCAGAGACAAATGCCATAGGAAGTAGCGCTGCAATAACCGTAAATGTGGCTAATATAGTTGGGCCGCCCACTTCATCAACCGCTTCGGGAATAATTTCAAGTAAAGGTTTATTGCTTAACGCCATATGCCGATGAATATTTTCTACTACCACAATGGCATCATCGACCAGTATTCCAATGGAGAATATAAGGGCAAACAGCGAAATACGGTTTAGGGTAAACCCCCATGCCCACGAGGCAAACAAAGTTAGCGCTAGTGTAATAATAATCGCGATACCAACTACGGCTGACTCACGCGCCCCCATGGCAAATAACACCAATAACACCACTGCCGATGTCGCAAATATTAGTTTAAAAATAAGCGTGTTTGATTTATCGCCTGCGGTTTGGCCATAATCGCGTGAGACGGCAATGCCAACATTATCAGGGATTAACAAGTTATCCACTTTTGCAATTCGGTTGAGCACAGCATCCGCAATATCAACTGCATTTTGGCCAGCTTGTTTACCTATCGCGATAGTCACGGCTGGGTAGTCACCAGTGCTGTCAACATGCCTGACATTGTGTTTTGGTGTATCGCTTTTTAAGGTGATCTCAGCAACATCGGATAAATATACCGTTGATGGCATATCTTGTTTGTTTGCGGTGGTATTAACTTTAATAAGTAGATTTTTAACATCATCAATAGTATTGATAAATTGTCCTGCACGGACTTTAATTTCTTGGTTTTGCTGTACCAAAGAATGCAACATAGAGATTTGATTATTATCTTGTAAACGCTGGGATATTTGCTCAATAGTGATCCCAAAGCTATTCATTTTAGCACTATCAAGACGGACGTTTAGCACCATGTCATGACGGCCCTGGGTATAAATCTCTTTGGTTCCCGGTATCCGTTTAAGTTCTGTTTCTAATCCGTTAGCAATTTGTGTGAGCTGCTCGGCGGTCATGTCGGCAGACTTAGCATACAAGGTCAGGCTAACGATAGGCACGTCATCAATGCCTCGGGGTTTAATTAATGGCTCACCTATACCAGCAGCGTGATTAAACTTATCTCGGTTAGAAAATAGTTGATTGTAAATGTTGACCACGGCTTCGTCGCGGGGAATACCCACTTCAAAAACGGTAATAATTAATGCGCCATCGGGTTGGGAAAAAGAGTAAAGGGTATCAACGCCTTTAATTTCGGAAATAATCTGTTCAGCAGGAAAAGTCACCTGGTGCTCAACTTCGCTGGGTGTCGCACCTGGATAAGGTATAAATACGTCCGCAAAGGTGACGTCAATTTGCGGGTCTTCTTCTTTTGGGGTGACGATGACCGCAAAAAGTCCCAATAATAAACCTAATATTGCCAGTAAAGGCGTAATTGCACTGGCTTGAAAGGTTCTGGCTATCCTACCTGAAAAACCAACAACAGGTGTATGTGATGGGTTCATCTGTTTATTCCTGCTTAGTGAGTTGTGGTTTGGCCAAGATGAAGCACATAGTCGGTCGCGTTTAATACTATTTCGTCTCCAGGCATGACACCCGCGAGGACTTCCACCATTTCGACACCTTGATCATTTATATAGGCATTACCTAAGCGAATTTGAGTTTGTAAGTAGCGCTGTTGTTGCTTGCGATACGCAGTGGTCATTTCGCCAACTTGATATAGCGCTGATTTCGGAATACTAATCACCTCTTTAGCTGCAACGGGGAGGGCGACTTTTAACCATTGCCCTGCTTGCAAAGTGTTATCAGGGTTATTGATAATAGCGCGCACTTCAATACTGTGATCTGACTGAGTGCTAAATTGAAATGGATTGATTTGCTCACTAATATATCGATGCTTATCATCAGACAAACTCAATGTCGTCAGAGAGTTTAGTTGTTGGCGATACTGCTGCGGAACATAAAAAATAGCTCTAAGCTTATCGGTGGCATAGCCTGACAGCAGCGCTTGACCATAACTAATTGTTTCACCTTGCTCTATCATTTTAGCGGTTAAACGGCCGGTAAATGGGGCGCTAACAACGGTATAATTAACACTTTCTTTGGCACGAACTAAACGAGCTTGCGCGGCTGACACTGCTTGTTTTGTGCTTTTGGCATTGGCCGTGGCTTCATCCATTGCACCTTGGGATATCGCACCTTTGGGAAAGAGTGTTTGATAGCGTTTAAATTGAGCTTGTGCTTCCACGTTCATCGCTTGTGCTTTAGCCAGATCCGCTTCTGTAGCAGCGAGTTCAGCACCTTGTTCTTTATTGGTAATTTCCAATAATGCAGCGCCCTCAGGCACCAGATCGTTTACATCATAATGAACCGCTAATACTCGCCCCGAAGTTTGTGCTGCCACGGTAGCCGCTTTGACGGGTTCAACTTTTGCATCAAGTTGTAAATAACTTGCTTGCTGAATTAATTGAATTTTAATCGTTTCAAAATGGGTGTTTTGCGCTAAGGTCACCTTAGATGTAACAAGCGCGGCTATTACCAGTATGACCTGAGTGAATAATTTGGATAGACGACGTGCTGACGTGTTCATATAGAGTAGCCTAATTAATGTTTATAAGAAAATTCTAATGGACTTTAGTAAAGCTTGCAAGTTGTTTATTAGAAAAAGTTAATGGATTAGGCATTGCTTAAGTTATCGGCAGATAATATTGAAAAGCAGCCATAAAAAAACCGCTCTAAAAAGAGCGGTTTAAATATTCAATATAATCTATCAGAACTTATGCTTACTAAAATTTATGCTTATTAAAATTTATAGTTATATTGAGCTGAGTAATAGGTTGCTCCTGACTCAGTAAATGCATTTACCGTGGAACCTAAAGCACTTTGCTCAATAACATGTACCTTTTCGCCAACAACCTTAGTAATACCAAAATCAAGTGAAGATTTTGGTGACATATTATAAGTGAAACCTGCTGAATACCACATGCGATCTGAATCTGGAATCGATAATGAAGAGACTTCGCCCACTACGCCATCATCACTGGCAATACCGGTTCTTACTGTCCAGTTGTTATCGATATCATAGGTTGCCCCTAAGCTAAGAAACCAAGAGTCTTTCCAGTGGTATTCTTTTAAGCTATGTGACGCGGTGCCTTTGTCACCCTCGTTGAGTGAAATCTGATCAAAGCTGCTCCATTGAGTCCATTGCGCCGTATAGTGCACCGCAAACTTTTCAGTTAACTGATGAAAACCAGCAAATTGAGCGATATCAGCAATAGGAATATTAATTTCCTCAAAATTTTCAGCTAGGTAACGTACATCACCACTGGCATTCATTTCTGGGCTGAAACGATAACTTAAACCAAATCGGTTATTGGGGTTAACTTCATATGCTAGGCCAACAATGCCGCCTAAAGCCCAGCCATCGGCTTCAACATCGACCAATGAGCCAACAATATTACTGTTTCTGGTTAAGGTGCCAGAGCCTTGAATCACATCTAAACCTAGGCCAAGACTAAGTGATTCATTAATGCGATATGACACACTGGCATTTAAGTTTATTGTGGTTACTTCAGTATTACCGAGTAAGTCCGCTGGTGCTGGAATGGTATTTGGGCCGAGTGAGCCATGATTATTGGCTAACGGGGTTAAATCTGTACCCGTGCCATAGTTACTGAATACGGCAAAACCATAAGCAAAGGTGTCATTAACAGGGTTAATAAAATAGGCATTAGGAATAACTTTGGCTTCAGCGGCGTTATCAATATGTCCGAGTTCAAATGTTTGCCCCATGAAGTCCATTTGAGCATCACTTACCTCTACGTTAACATCGGCATATGACACGCCAACTGAAAGTGCTTTTTGATCAAACAAAGCCATTGCCGCAGGGTTACGTGCTAAAACAGCTGCATTGTCAGCAATAATGGCATCCCCAGCCATCGCTCGACCAATACCCGCAGCAGATTGGCTATTAAGTTGAAAACCTGCAGCGGTCGCTTGAGTGCTTGTAAGTGCTACCGCAGCAGCGAGTAATGTCTTGTTGAATTTAGTCATTGTTTATTACCTATTTTGAGCTGTCATTATGATTGAAATTATGACTGGGTAAGCCAATTTCACTTTGCAGCTTTGAATGTGCAGGCATCTTAGGTAACAGGGGAGAAGCTAACAAGTCCGACCACCTGTTAGTTGTTGTTAACATTGGGTTAATTCAAAAGGTGGCTTTCTGTGATTTTAAGAGGTGATTAATGGATTTGTATTTTAACTTGTTATTTAACAGCTTGTTATGTTTTGTTTTGGTTGTTTTTGTTGTTAAATCTATGTTGCTTTCAAACGCAGCTATTAGGTAAATTTAAAGTGTAAAAAAGCGTACATATGTACGCTTTTTTACACAAAGGTTGTTTATTTGTTCAGTTTGAATGATTTGAGTGCTTAAGCTGTTATTTCAATTGATCACTATTTCTGGCTTTGTAGGTTTTGTTCAAACGCATTGAACTGGCCTTGTACTTCCGCCGTGGGTGGGAATAACTTACTAAATACTATTCCAAAAATAGTGGCGAATAAGAAGCCTGGAATAATTTCATATAAATCGAAAATCCCGCCTTGTAACTGCTCCCAGCCTACAACGGTTACCGCACCAACTAATATTGTGGCTATAGCGCCGTTACGGCTAAATTCTCTCCAGAACAGCGATAGAATGACCACTGGACCAAATGCCGCCCCAAAGCCCGCCCATGCATAACTGACTAAGCCTAACACGCTGCTTTGTGGGTCAAGGGCGATAATGCCCGCGACGAGTGCGATACTGATAACACCCATTCGACCCACTAGCATTAATTCTTTACTGCTGGCTTTAGGGCGTAACCATTTACGGTAGAAATCTTCCGTTATGACACTTGAACAAACCAATAGTTGTGAATCAATAGTGCTCATAATGGCCGATAAAATAGCCGCAATTAGCAAGCCTCCTACCCACGGATTAAACGCTGCTCGGGCTAAGTGAATAAACACGGTTTCAGGGTTTTCTAAAGGTGATTGGGCAAAATAGAGAGTACCCGCTATGCCAGTGGCTAAAGCACCAGCTAATGCGAGCAGCATCCAACTCATGGCTATACGACGGGATAAGCGTAAATCTTTCGCACTGCCAATCGCCATAAAGCGCGATAGGATATGTGGTTGGCCAAAATAGCCAAGTCCCCAGGCAAGTAACGAGACTAAACCAATAACCGTGGTGTTTTCACCCACAAATGACAGCATGGCAGGATCTAAACTGTCCATATTTGCCTGAGTGTCAGCGTGATTAAATATGGCGATAGGCACAATAATTAACGCAACTAGCATTAAACAGCCTTGAAAAAATCAGTCCAGCTGACGGCAAAGAAGCCGCCAACAAAGGTGTATGACACAATAATTACCGAGCCAATGACTAAGGCTAGGGTGTAATCAAGGCCAAAGACTTTTTCAAATAAAATAGCACCACCGACCATGCCAGATGAGGCATAGAAGGTAAAAAATATTAAGATGGTTACCGCAGACACTAACTTCAGTACACCATTATTATCGTTAAATCTATGTTCGAAAAAATCGGGTAGGGTGAGGGAGTTATCGGCAAGTTCGGTATAGACTCGTAAGCGCTTTGCTACAAATAGCCAGTTAAGCCATGCGCCAAACACTAAACCAAAGCCAATCCAGGCTTCGCCCAGTCCACCTAAATAGACTGCACCAGGCAAGCCAAGTAACAGCCAGCCAGACATGTCCGATGCGCCGACACTTAATGCAGTAACCGCTGGGCCCATTTTGCGACCGCCGAGAATATAATCATCGACAGATTCCGTTTTTTTATAGGCCCAAAAACCGATCCCCATCATAACGGCTAAATAGCCGATGAAAGTGATTAAAATAGGTGCTTGAATTTCCATGATTGTTCCATATGGTTATTTTTATGGAGCAATGCTAGCAGAAGATTGATGTAGTTCACACTTTCACTGAGGGAGGAAAGCAAAAAAACACTCAGCCACACTGTAAAGCATGGCTGAGTGTTATATTAAACTTGTGTCGATTACCTTAAATAAACGTTTGCTCAATTTCGCGTTTAATGTAATTAAGATCTGATTGCTGTTCACCAACAAGTAGCATATAGGCTCCAGCAAACTTGAACCCTTGTCCTTTGTATTTCGCATCGGAAAAGGCTTCATCTAAGGTTAATCTGTTTTCTGCAGGCACAATAAACAAGGTGACTTTGTGGCCATTTTCATCTTGCATAACCAGATGCAAAGATTGAACCCCTTGAAAATCGCAGTATGCGGTAAAGAAGACTCTTCCTGGCTGCTGAATAAATTTAGATTGTTGTAACCCAGATAGACTGGCTAACTTGAAGTTGACGTCATTAAAACCGATGTTTTGTTCCATCTGTAGCGCTTTGGTTTCATGGTAAACATGGGCTAAAGCATTCTCAGATAAATCAATTGGGGTAAAACGTAGCATACTAAAGCTTACCCCAACAACAAATGCAATAGAGGCAGCCATAGCGATTAAATAGCGAGTACGTTTTTGCGTTTGTTGATGTTGATTTAGCTGTTGACGCAGTATTAACTTGTCGGCTAAGTCATCAGGTACCGCAATGTTAAGCGCTTGTGTCAGTCGAACATCAAGGGCTTTTAACTCTTTAACCAATTTCGCATCATCTGAGTTATTTACAATATGTTGTAAAAAGTCATCTGACTGATTATTGGGATCGCCATAAGCTTGGCGACGAAATTGTAGATCATCCATTTGATTGACCTCTTACTGCTGGGCTGTCTAATGCATCTTTTAATTGGTTTCTAGCACGAAATAATCGTGTCATCACTGTGTTGCGATTTAATTCAAGCATGTCAGCGATTTCTTCTCCACTAAATCCACCAATGAGCTGTAATAGCAAAGGTTCACGATACTCTAGATCAAGTTTGCCGATTTGCCTGCGCAGCCAATATTGCTCAGTTTCATCTTCAGTGCTACTAGAGATAACATCTTCAAGTAGCTCTTGCTCTACATCACTGTAATCAAACTGTTTACGCTCAAAACGTCTGGCATTTTCTCGACGTAAAATAGTAATAAGCCAGGCTTTGGCTGCTTTATCATCTTTTAAAGAATCTAACGCACGCCATGCCCGTAAAAAGGTTTCTTGAGTAATGTCTTCAGCCACATGTTTATTACCGCATAACCAATAGGCATAACGGAAAATGTCGGTATGAAGTGCCCTGACAAGGCTATCGTAACGTCTTTGTTTATTTACCATGTCAGATAAGACCGAAGGGTCGGACTTTTTCTTTCGCAGAATTTCAAACATTTTTATATTTTTCTCATAATAGTTACCGTTAGCTTACTGGGTCGCAGACAGAGTGCAACTACTATTGTGGATGTTATTTTATTGCTGGGCGTAAGAGTTACAAGAGGCTGTTATGAAAAAAGCTAATAACTATAAGTGGTTACAAGGTGCCAAATAACAGCTCCCGTTTTATGTTAGTCGATAAAGCGGGAGCACAACTTATATGATAAATCTTAAGGATTTAATTTAGCGATGATTGAATCAGCGTGGTTATTGCTGTTAGGTTGATACGATTGGATAGCCTCAATAAGCTGTTTTTTATTCACCAGGGTTTGATGTTGGCTGTAGCGGCCTGATTGTAAAACACCAATAGCTTGTGACAGTAATGCTGAAAGCTGACTAATTTCTGCCAAAGTGACGTTGCGCTTTAATCGTGCCGAAAAATACTGTTGCAGCGTGCTAATTACCTCGCTGACATTATTACGATCGCAGGCATCCACTATGGCGGCTAAGTTAGCCATATCTGTTGTTGGACGTGAAGTGACGTTTATGTCACGAGCCTGTATATGATACCTTTGGCCTGCGGCTTTACGCCATAACACTAAGGTGACTAACCATAGTGCTGCAAATAATCCGGTTAACCATGGCCAATAATCTGCGCTGTTATTAGATTGAGTTTGAGAGGTAACAATTAGTGCATTATCTGTCATTTGACCGGCAACAACCGTAATGGTTTTAGCGGGTAGAATGGCATATTCTTGTTGCCTTAATTGAATATTCCACCAAGGGACTTTTATTTCTGGCAGGATATAAGTCCCTGGTTTAGTGGGCACCATAGCGGCGGTTAAACTGTATTGAGAAATCACTTGGCCATCACGAATACCCGTTTGGCGTATCGGCTTTTCAGGGTAAACTTTCATCCCTTCTGTTGTCGGCATCGCCAGTTCTGGAAGGCTATGTTCATCAACATTAATGGCAATCAAACTGATGGTTCGAGTGATAGGGCTACCTGCTTCAAAGGTGGTTTTGTCATCTGGCCATACTTCGCGTAATGAGACTAAATCACTCACTAACCACTCACCTTGGTAACTCGGTGGGTAGCTATTTATTTGAACCACTTTACGATCAGCTTCGGTTTGCATTGGAATGCTTTCATTAAAACCAAACATACCGCCACGGTTTTGTGTTTCAATTAATACATCACCTGAAAAAGTCGCACCGTTAATAATAATTTCACCAGGTAAGCCTGCAACAATACCGTAGTTACGCTCTATCACCCTAAAACGGCGACCATTTACGATTTCAGTGCTATCGGTATCTTCACCAATTTGTTTTATTTGTGCACCTTTCACCACAGGTGCACTGAGTACGCCGCGTTGTAACTCCACCGCTAAATAGAGTTTCACTTTATAGTTAATTAACTGACCTACATAGGCTTCATCAACATTAGTGCTGGCTTCAATATACAAATTAGCAGCCGCTTGAGGCTGACTGCCGGCGGGGTTAACCTGTAGCGTAATGGGGGATGAACTTACTCCGCCGATAGTGAACGCTGGAATAGTGACTTTACCGGTATATTTAGGCGACAACAGCACTTGCCAGCGGGTTTCTTTGGTGGTGGTAAAATTGATCATTTGGGTACTTCGACCCACGCTCGTACGGCCTACAATAAAGTTATCTAATAATGAAGAAGTATCTAATGCGCCGGCGTTGAGATCGTCATCGGCACTGATATTTAGCACAAAGTATTCACCTTCGCTGACCGGATTTTTGTCGATACTGGCTTCGACCTGGGTGAGCGCCATAACCGAAGGAGCCATAAAAATAAGGATTAGGCTTAATAAAATTCGAATTACCACTGTTCTTTTTCCTTGACCTGTTGACGACGTTTTTGATATTCCAATTGCATTTTATTGCGGATTAATACTTGTGGGTCTTCATTTATTGCTCTTAATGCTCGTTCCATATCTTCGGGCAATGGTTGTTGGCCTATCGTTGTTGGACTAATGGCTTGATTGATAGGCTTGCCATCTTCATCTAATGTCTCTTCTAAAGATTTTCCTGATGCCATTTGCTGATTTGATTGTTCAACATTTTTAGCATCGCTACTTTCAGCATTAGCACTTTGCTCAGTATTGGCTTGCATACTCGCTTCATTACTTGGCGCGGGTTCATCCGCCTCAGTTGAGCTTTCTGAAGCACCTGATTCAGACTGATCGCTGTCAGTATTTTGTGCTGCTTGATCATCAGGCTTATCATTGGATTGACTGCCAGATGATTGTTGCTGATTTTTGTCCTGGTTATCTTCAGGCTGTTGTTTGTCTGGTGCTTCATTGTTTTTAGAATGTTTATCTTGCTCAGCATTTTCAGACTGCTTGCCTTGTTGGTCCTGGTTTGACTGATCAGAGTCTGAACTTGACTCTTGAGCGTCTTGTTGCTGATCATTTTGTTGGTTACTGTTTTTCTGGTCTTGATTTTGTTGCTGATTTTGTTGATTGTCCTGCTTGTTATTTGGGTCATTACTTTGTTGATCTTTATCCTGTGAGTCATTTTGCTCATTATTATCGCTATCTTGCTGATCTTTTTGTGACTGTTGTTCAAGTAATTGCTGCGCTAAGGCTAGGTTTTCTTCAGCCTCAATAAAGTCAGCTCGTAACCCTAAAGCCTGCTGGTAGCGTTTAATCGCTTCAGGTAAATTGCCTAACTGCATCAAACTATTGGCTTGGTTATATAAGCCTTCGGCGCTGTTGTCTAATTCGAATCCTTCAAGTGCTTGTTGGTAGTTTCCAGCTTTATAATGGGCGCTAGCTTGCCAATTAGGTGGACTGAAGTTAGCCGCAGCTTTGGCGTACTCTTTTTTATCAAAAGCTTGCTGGGCTTGTTGATCAGCAGTTAGCCATAAATTGTCCCAAACATTGGCCTGTGCAGGCTGGCTATAACTTGTGCTAAAAGCGAATAAACCTATTAGCCCAGCTAAAGGTAACCAGGATGTGGGTAATATAAGGTTAGCTAGTACGCCGTGTTTAAAGCTTAATAACATAGGTAACAGTAATAATAGTGCTAAATAGGGGCCTAAATCTTGCCATGATTCACC
Organism: Shewanella sp. OMA3-2; assembly: GCF_021513195.1. Taxonomy (NCBI): domain Bacteria; kingdom Pseudomonadati; phylum Pseudomonadota; class Gammaproteobacteria; order Alteromonadales; family Shewanellaceae; genus Shewanella; species Shewanella sp. OMA3-2. The sequence continues at coordinate 1,699,038 of NZ_CP090974.1, forward strand.
CTCAAGCTCAGTGGCTTTTGCTTGGCCATCTTCGGCAAGCCATTGGACTAACTGCTTAATATCGCTACCATCCGACTTTGCTGCTATCAGAATTCCTGAGCCTTGCTTGGCCAGTTTGTGCAGTAATTTGATATCGGTTTTAGCGACAACCACTTCATTGCTGCTATCACGCATTAATTGGCCATCAGATAGCTTTATCGGGGCACCGGTTTTACTGCCAAAGGCTAATATTGATAAACGATAGCGGCTATTTTTTAATTCGTTATATACCTGATTAAATTGCTGATCAGAAACTCCATCAGTCATTAAAATAATATCGCCAGTAACGTGACCACCTTGGGCTAAAAGCTGCTGGGCTAATGTAATGGCTGATGACAAATTAGACCCTCTTACAGGCATAATATCCGGTGATAATGTCGGTAATAAATTCAGTAAGGTGCCATTGTCACGCGTTAAAGGGCTAATGGTAAAGGCATCACCTGCGTAGGCAATTAAGCCTGTTTCGCCTTCTTTTATGTCAGACAATAAATCTGTCGCGCGAAAGCGAGCGTGGGATAACCTGTTTGGAGTCAGATCGGTCGCGTACATGGAGTAAGACATGTCCATAATCAACACTCGACCTTGATCTGTCGCAAATACCGGTAAGTTTTGTTTACTGATAGCAGGGCCTGCTAATGCTAATACTGCAATAATCCAGCAAAAAGCCAGCAATCCCTTAGGCTTATTGCTTTGCTTAGAACCGTCGTTGATCAACATGCGGCTAAGGTGCGGCGCAATATAAGCTTTCCAAGCAGATTGCTGCTGATGACGGCGCCAAAATAGTAAGCTTAATAAAATAAGTGGCACTAGAGCTAATAGCCACTCTGGGCGGATAAAATGGATCATACTATTTTACCTCCACGCTTAAATGCAGGTAATACCAGACCAGCTTGAAAGTGTTGCTGGGCACTAATTAACATACTGAGTAATAACGACATTAATAAAGGCCAGTAGAATAGTTCTTTCTTGGGACGATAACTTAATTGATCGCGGCTAACCGGTTCTAATGTATCTATGGTCTGATAAATTCTTGCCAGATCTTCACTGTTTCTTGCGCGAAAGTACTGCCCGTTGGTCATGTCTGCTAACTTTTGTAGCTGGGTTTCATCTAAATCCATTGATGGGTTAATGCGTTCTTTACCAAAAATAGTACGGCGTTCAAGTAACTCGGCGCCCACACCTACGGTATAAATGGTGATGTTTCTTTTTGCAGCAATTTCGGCTGCCATTTCAGGCTCAATATTACCTGCATTGTTAGAACCGTCGGTTAACAAAATCAGTACCCGATTACTTTCATCAACCATTTCAAAACGCTTTACTGCTAATGCAATGGCTTCGCCAATAGCGGTTTGTTTACCAACTAAACCAATTTGAGCATCGGTTAAAAACTTTGCTACAGAGCGTCTATCTTGGGTCAGTGGGGCTTGTAAATAAGCATGATCAGCAAATAATATTAATCCGAGCCGATCGCCTTTACGACGTTCAATAAAGTCGGCTAACACATGCTGAATTAAGGTAAAACGGTCCACAATTTTTCCATCAATCACCATGTCTTCAATTTGCATACTGCCTGATAAATCTACGGCCATCATTAAATCACGACCTTTAGATGGTAGCTCAATAGGGTCGCCTAACCATTGCGGCCTTGCGACTGCACATAATAAACATATCCACATTATCCAATATAGCTTGCGTGAGCGCTTAACCGTTTGTTGGCTGTGATTTTTAATGGAGTGACTGACACCGGGAAGTTGTAAGTGCCCGCCTTGGTCAACAATTTTTGTTTGTCTAAAAAATAACGGTAATGGCAATAAAATAAGCACAAAAGGCCAAGTGACACTTAACATGCTGCCTCCTGCTGATCTTGTTTATCGGTATCTTGGTTGCTGACAGGCTCAAAGGGGGATTTATTGGCTAGCCACAGACTGGCCAGCATTAATAATTGCTGATTATCGTCCAGAGTAAGCCCTTTAGCTTGGTGGCGTTTGACTAATAGCGTGCCTATAAGCTGTTGTTTAGTCGGTGGTAAGCGTTGATCTAGCCAATTAAACCACGGCTGACCATTTAAATGTGCCAGTGATTGCCTTGGCAAATAGGTCATTGCGGTGCGTTTAAGTAAGCTATTAACCTCTGAAGCAAAGTTATCTGCATTACTGTCCATCGATTGCAGTATTTTAAGCGCAGTTTTACGTGGTGCGTGATAACGGCGTTGTTTGATAATTTTACTCATGATCCAGCTCAATATTAGGACTGCTAACACAAGTAATAACCAATAGCCTGGGGCGATTGGCATAGAGGAAACCATGTTAGGCAATAAAATGTCATGCATTTGGGCTAACGGCGAAACACCTTGGTTAGCCGCAGCGGCGGGAGCAACTGCCGATGATATGATTGAGTTAATTAAAATAGGTAACATTTAGCGTAATAATTCCAATTGGTCACTCAATGGTTTACCTGCATCGATGAATTTAGGTTGTACATTGAGTTGCTTCATTAATTGCACAAAGCCTTGTTGGGCTGCTTGCTGCTCTACTAACCATTTTTGGTAGCTGTCACGGGTTAATGTTAATTGCTGCTTGCCGTCACGTACCGGAAAAGCAAACTGTTTGGGCAAGTTCAAGGTACCTTGGCGAAGTGGATCTGTTATGACAAATGCACCGATATCACAATGACGTTTTAGTTGTGTTAGCGGCGCAAGGCATTGCTGGCTGAAAAGCTGGCCGTCGGTAATGATCCACACTAATGACCCAGGTTTTGCTATCCGCTGTAATCGCTGGCAAGCTTTGAACATATGCTCGGGGTCTTGCGGCAAATTATCAAATTGATTGAGCTGTTTTTGATGTACATCAATTAAACCTGATGACAGCTGCAACATGCCTTGTCTGCGGCTGCGGGGCTTAAGCTCTAAATGGGTGGTTTCACTGGCAATTAATGCGCCCAGTTTATCGCCGTGTTTTACCGCGCTCCAGGCAATGGTTGTTGCCACGTGCGCAGCCTGAACGGCTTGTAATAATAATTGTGACCCAAAATATAAACTGTGGCTCAAATCGACTAATAATAGAATAGGGCGTTCGCGTTCTTCAATAAACAATTTAGTGTGGGCCACCCCCGTACGCGCGGTGACTCGCCAATCAATAGAGCGCACATCATCACCATTTTGGTAATGACGTACCTCTGCAAACTCCATACCGCGGCCTTTGACTAAACTTGCTCTATGACCTGCCATGGCTGCTTTAGTGCGTGTTTTGCGGTCGGCAATAACATGAGACAGGCTTTGGCAGGCAATTAATTCCTGCTCGTTCAAGTTTATGCCATCACTAAATAACGGCAGTGACAATTCTGCTGTACTCATTGTTTAAGGCACTGCGACTTGAGATAAAATTGTGTCAATAACGCGATCAGCCGTGATGCCTTCTGCCTGTGCTTGATAGCTTAGTAATAAACGGTGACGTAACACATTAGGGGCAACGGCTTGAATATCTTCTGGCGACACATAATCGCGGCCATAAAGCCAAGCTCTTGCACGGGCACAACGTTCTAATGAAATCGTTGCACGTGGACTGACACCATATTCTAACCATTTAGCCAATTCAGGGCTGTATCGTTCAGGCTGACGAGTGGCCATGACGATTTCAACAATGTATTGTTCAAGGGGCTCTGCAAGGTATATTTCTAGTGCTTGGTCTCTTGCAGCAAATACATCGGCTTGCGCCACCGGCTCAGTAATGGGCAGTTGATGGCTAATCGCTTCTTTACGTGACTGACGTAAAATAAGGCACTCAGTTTCCGCATTGGGATAATCCAAATTAATGTGCATCAAAAAACGATCTAACTGCGCTTCAGGTAATGGGTAGGTACCTTCATTTTCTAGCGGGTTTTGAGTTGCCATGACTAAAAACAGTTTAGGTAACGGGTAACTGGTTTTACCGACCGTCACTTGACCTTCTGCCATTGCTTCTAATAAGGCTGATTGTACCTTAGCCAGGGCACGGTTTATTTCATCAGCTAGAATCAAATTATGAAAAATAGGCCCAGCTTCAAATTCAAATGTACCTGTTTGTTGGCGATAAATATCAGTACCGGTTAAGTCAGCTGGCAGTAAGTCGGGGGTAAATTGAATACGATGAAACTCGCCCTCAACACCATCGCACAGGGCTTTAACGGCGCGGGTTTTAGCTAGGCCAGGAGGGCCTTCAACCAGTAAGTGACCGTTAGCAACTAAGGCAATTAAAAGATTTTCAGTCAACACAGGTTGACCTAAAATAACAGTGTCGAGATAAGTTCTTAAAGAATGAAATCGGCTTAAAGGCATACGGTTACTCAATCATTTGCTAATAACATGAAGACAATGCGCCTTATGTTATGAATTCTATATGGATTTAGCTAGTAGGATTAACAGATTTTAACCCTTAATGAAACCAATAAGCGCAATAAGCTACACTAAGGATATTTTGCTGTTAATAGCTAAAGCCTGTGATAACAGATGTGGTGCTATTTCAAGATATATCTAAACATGTGTTTAAAACCAGCAAATAAAAAGTTAGAATCAAATAACACTTTGATGGTCTGACCACTGTGGTCGGGCGAAACGGATATTAACAACTTGAGCTTGTGTCGCCAGGTTAACTATAAAAAGAGGGTGAAAAATGAGTGATAGACAACAGGTAACAAATGCCCGCGGAGAGCGTATTGCAATCGTCGCCGGTTTAAGAACGCCTTTTGCAAAGCAGGCTACCGCATTCCATGGCGTATCAGCATTAGATATGGGCAAAATGGTAGTTAATGAGTTGTTGTCTCGCTCAGAATTAGATCCCAAAACTATTGAGCAATTGGTCTATGGTCAAGTTGTTCAAATGCCTGCAGCGCCCAATATTGCCCGTGAAATCGTGCTAGGTACTGGTATGGATGTTTCTACCGATGCTTACAGCGTAACGCGAGCGTGTGCGACATCTTTTCAATCAGCGGTTAACGTTGCAGAGTCAATTATGACAGGTAACGTTGAAATTGGTATTGCAGGTGGTGCTGACTCTTCATCTGTACTGCCTATTGGCGTGTCTAAAAAGCTAGCCCATGCATTAGTTGACTTAAACAAGGCGCGCACTTTTCAGCAAAAATTTGCCATTATGCGTCGTTTAGGCCTGAAAGATTTAATGCCAGTACCGCCTGCGGTTGCTGAGTATTCAACCGGTTTATCTATGGGGCAAACCGCTGAGCAAATGGCTAAGACCTATGGTATTAGCCGTGCCGATCAAGATGCATTAGCCCACCGCTCACACACGCTTGCGACACAAACCTGGAACTCAGGCGTATTGCAGCAAGAGGTGATGGCAGCGCATATTCCACCTTATAAACAGTTTATCGACCGTGATAACAACATCCGTGAAGATTCTGTACTTGAGTCTTATGCCAAGCTTCGACCTGCATTTGACCGCAAACACGGTACGGTGACCGCGGCTAACAGTACACCATTAACCGATGGCGCATCAGCGATCATTTTAATGAGCGAAGGTCGAGCCAAAGCACTTGGGTATCAGCCAATTGGTTATATTAAAAGTTATGCTTTTACTGCCATTGATGTCTGGCAAGACATGTTAATGGGCCCATCATATGCGACGCCATTAGCACTGAAACGTGCTGGTATGGAATTAGAAGATTTAACCTTAGTTGAAATGCACGAAGCATTTGCAGCTCAAACCCTTGCCAATATGCAGATGTTTGGTTCGAAGAAGTTTGCGGCAGAAAAATTAGGCCGTAATCGTGCTATTGGCGAAATCGACATGAGTAAGTTTAACGTGTTAGGTGGCTCATTAGCTTATGGACATCCTTTTGCGGCAACCGGTACTCGTTTAATCACTCAAGTATGTCAAGAACTTAAGCGCCGTGGCGGCGGAACTGGTTTGGCAACGGCGTGTGCCGCGGGTGGTTTAGGTGCTGCAATGATCGTGGAAGTGGAGTAATTACAATGGAAAAGACATTTAATTTACAACGTCGTGACGACGGTATTGCTATTTTGACTATGGATGTTCCTGGTGAAACCATGAACACCTTAAAAGCTGAATTTGGTGCTGAAATTTCAGAGATTCTGATTGAAATCAAAACCGATGCTAGCATTAAAGGCTTAGTCGTTGTTTCTGGTAAAAAGGATTCATTTGTTGCCGGTGCTGATATCAGTATGCTGGCCGCTTGTAAAAGCGAGCAAGATGCAAAGGATTTATCGCAGCAAGGACATGTGGTATTTAACGAATTAGCGGGTTTGAATATTCCTGTGGTTGCAGCAATAAACGGCGCGTGTTTAGGCGGTGGTTTAGAGCTGGCTTTAGCGTGTCATCTACGCGTTTGTAGCGATGACAACAAAACCGTACTTGGTGTGCCTGAAGTACAGTTAGGTTTATTACCTGGTGGCGGTGGAACACAACGTTTACCTCGCTTAGTGGGCGTGGCTACCGCCTTAGATTTAATGTTAACCGGTAAGCAAGTTCGTCCAAAGCAAGCGTTAAAAATGGGCTTAGTGAATGATGTTGTCCCTAACTCAATTTTATTGGCGACAGCAATTGAGCTCGCTAAAAAAGGTAAAAGTGCAGCTAAACCAGTTAAGCAATCGAAATTAAATCAATTCTTAGAATCGAGTTCATTTACACGTGACATCATGTTTGATCAAGCGCGTAAACAAGTTGAAAAGAAAACTGCTGGTAATTATCCTGCTCCTGCAAAAATTATTGACTGTGTTCGCCAAGGCTTAAATAAAGGCATGGCCAAAGGCTTAGAGATTGAAGCAACTCACTTTGCTAATTTAGTGATGTCCAAAGAGTCAGCAGCACTGCGCAGTATTTTCTTTGCTACTACTGAAATGAAAAAAGAAACCGGTGCTGAAGGCACTGAACCTCGCATCGTTAAAAAAGCCATGGTATTAGGTGGTGGTTTAATGGGCGGCGGCATTGCTTCTGTTACTACAACCAAAGCTAAAATTCCGGTACGAGTAAAAGATATTTCAGAGCAGGGGCTAAGTAATGCCCTAGCTTATGCATATAAATTGCTGGATAAAGGCGTTAAGCGCCGTCATATGACGCCTGCTGCCCGTGATAATGTGATGTCTTTAATGACGACTACAACTGACTATAAAGGTATAAAAGATGCTGATATCGTCGTTGAAGCCGTATTTGAAGACTTAGCATTAAAGCATCAAATGGTTAAAGATGTTGAACGTGAATGTGGTGAAAATACTATTTTTGCCTCTAACACTTCATCATTGCCTATTGGTCAAATTGCTGCTGCAGCAGCGCGTCCTGAAAATGTGATTGGCTTACACTATTTTTCACCGGTTGAAAAAATGCCTTTAGTGGAAGTCATTGCCCATAAAACCACGTCACCTGAAACTATTGCTACTACAGTCGCCTTTGCCCGTAAACAAGGTAAAACACCGATTGTGGTTCAAGATGGTGCTGGTTTTTACGTCAATCGTATTCTGGCGCTTTACATGAATGAAGCGGCGCAATTATTACTTGAAGGTCAGCGAGTCGAGCATCTTGACCGCTCATTAATTAAGTTTGGTTTCCTGGTTGGTCCAATGACTTTATTAGACGAAGTGGGCATTGATGTTGGTGCTAAAATATCGCCTATTTTAGAAAAAGAATTGGGTGCACGTTTTTCTGCTCCAGCTGCATTTGATAAGTTACTTGCCGATGATCGTAAAGGGCGTAAAAACGGTAAAGGTTTTTATCAATATGGTCCTAAAGCGAAAAAAGCTAAGTTGGTTGATGAATCGGTTTATGGCGTATTAGGTATTAAAGCTTCATCTGATAAAGAAGCCAAAGAAGTTGCCGAGCGTTGTACTATTCAAATGCTTAACGAAGCGGTTCGTTGCCTAGAAGAGGGCATCATTGCTAACCCAAGAGATGGTGATATCGGCGCTATTTTTGGTATTGGTTTTCCACCCTTTTTAGGTGGCCCTTTCCGTTATATTGATTCGTTGGGTGCCAAAAATTTAGTGGATACTCTGAGCCGTTATCAGAAACTATATGGTGATCGTTTTGCTCCCTGTGAAATGCTAAAGAATATGGCCACCGAAGGAACACATTTTCATACTAATTAATGAAATTTGATTCACTGCATTTGCTTTTGATTAATAAAGCGGCAATTGTTTGCCGCTTTTTATTGCCTTAAAGGAATACTTTTGCCTGAATTTTAATCGAACTAAGTGATGCTTTACGCTATAATGCTGGCCGTTTATAATCTTTTGGTATTATTAGGATGTATGATATTTGTTATAAACCAAAAGAAACTTTAATAATACAAATAGCCTAGGCTGAAAGTGGAGTGCTGTAGTGCAGCATGTTCAGCGATAATAATGATGGAATGCAGTTAACTGAGAGTACGAAGAGGTTTCAGTGATTTTTCAATTAGATTGGTTATTACTTTCGCTAGTGCTAGTCGTGAGTAGCGTGTTTCTTGGTTTTTCTGCATATTATGCGGGCTTAGCCGTCAAACGCTGGGCGTTTTTGGGTGTCATTTTAGGGCCAGTAGCATACCTGCTATTCAATACACATAAGCATTTAGCTTATCGTAAGGTAGAAGGCGCAAGAGCTCATAGAGTCAACTTTTGAAGCTTAGTACGTTGCTGTAATGAGATATACTGGCCAGATGAATCAGATAGATGAATTCGCAATAGATAATTATTCAGGTTGGCAAAGTATAATTGAGCCAATAAATTATTATTAGCATGTTTAGGGTCTGTTGATCTTCGCTGCAAACACAAGCTGAAAGATCAACCGCTCCTAATAACGGTAAATGTCTAGACAATAAAAAAGGAGCTTACAGCTCCTTTTTTATTGATATCTTGCTTAGTTATTTCCACCAAGCTTTAGCTTGAGTTACTTCTAAACGCTCTAATCCTGCAGGTAATTTCACTTTCTTACGTGCTGGTTTAGCTAAACCCAATGCAATTTTTAATGAATTAAACATAGTTATATTCCTTATGCAGTTTGAGTGTTTAAGACTTTAACGCCTGGAAGTTTAGCGACTTGAGTTTCAAGTACTTTAACGCCTGGAAGTTTAGCGACTTGAGTTTCAAGTACTTTAACGCCTGGAAGTTTAGCGACGTGAGTTTCAAGTACTTTAACGCCTGGAAGTTTAGCGACTTGAGTTTCAAGTACTTTAACGCCTGGAAGTTTAGCGACGTGAGTTTCAAGTACTTTAACGCCTGGAAGTTTAGCGACGTGAGTTTCAAGTACTTTAACGCCTGGAAGTTTAGCAACGTGAGTTTCAAGTACTTTAACGCCCGGAAGTTTAGCGACGTGAGTTTCAAGTACTTTAACGCCCGGAAGTTTAGCGACGTGAGTTTCAAGTACTTTAACGCCCGGAAGTTTAGCGACTTGAGTTTCAAGTACTTTAACGCCAGGAAGTTTAGCGACGTGAGTTTCAAGTACTTTAACGCCAGGAAGTTTAGCGACGTGAGTTTCAAGTACTTTAACGCCCGGAAGTTTAGCGACTTGAGTTTCAAGTACTTTAACGCCCGGAAGTTTAGCAATAGAAATGTCCGTTAACTTTAAAACTTGAGTGCTATTTTTCTCAATTGAGAAGAGTTCTGCTGATGCTGCAGTTGAAAGTATTGATAAAACAGATAGTGCAATTATTCCTTTAATCATTTTCAGTCTCTCTTAGCTCAGGGTTATTATTAAATTGTTATTTTTGACAACTAACGGTTCAATAGCATTTCCTGTGCCAATGTTGACTAAAAGTAGTGTATTTGTTTTTTTTATGGTTTTTTACGCAATCTAACTTTATTAGAATCTGCAGTTAACAGAGCTTCAAAGTCTTTTTCAGGAATCGGTTTGCTGAATATATACCCTTGTATTTCTTCACAATTAAGTGCTTTTAAAATGTTAAGTTGTGCAGCCTGTTCTACACCTTCACCTACAACAGTTAACCCCATATTATGAGCAATAGTAATAATCGAATCGACCATTTTTAAATCGCGATCAGATTTGTCGATATCATCAACAAATGATTTATCAATTTTTAAGCAATTGATTGGAAAACGCTTAAGGTAAGATAATGATGAATAGCCCGTACCAAAGTCATCTAAAGCGAGGCTAACGCCCATTTTTGCAAGCTGTTGCATCACTTTAATAGCATTTTCAGGGTTCTTAATTACCGTTCCCTCGGTGATCTCTAACTCTAAATGATGGGCTGGAAGCTTAGTGAGTCGTAAAATTGACTCTATTCTTTGCTGTAGATCTGGGAGTGCAAATTGACGTGACGATAAATTGACGGCAACGCGGCCATTGAATAAGCCTTGTTCTAGCCACTTTTGAGCAGCAAAACACGCTTTACGCAACACAACATCACCAATTTCAACGATTAAGCCGTTTTCTTCAGCTAGTGGGATAAAATCATTAGGTGGAATAATGCCATGTTTAGGGTGGTTTAATCTGACGAGAGCTTCCATACCAGTTAAACAGTCACTTTTTAAATCGACTTTTGGCTGGTAGTAGACTTCAAATAAGTCGTCCTTTAAGGCCTCACGAATTAAGTTCTCAACTTCTAATTGTCGTAATGCATTTTGGTTAAGAGACTCAGAGTAGAATTGATAACGACTACCACCAGCTGATTTTGCATGGTACATAGCAATATCTGCTTTGCGTAATAATGCTTGTTCGTTTTGTTCGTCTTCTGGATAAAGCACAATGCCAACACTTATACCTAACACCAAAGAGTCCTCATTGATTTCAAATGCAGGTTTGAGCGACTGAATAATATTAGATGCAATCATGGCACTAGAACCAATATCTGGATTTTGGTCAATAAGTAATGCGAACTCATCACCACCCAGTCGATATAAGCTGGCATGGTTGGGGATTGAGGTTTTGATACGTTCAGCAACGGATATAAGCAATTCATCGCCTACTTGATGACCTAAGGAGTCATTTATTCGCTTAAAATTATCTAAATCTAAGACCATTAAAGTATGATGAATATCTTTTTTCACTAGGTTGTTTAAAGTCACCTGTAAACTTGAGCGATTTGGCAAACCAGTGAGTAAGTCGTTATTGGTTAATTTTCGTAACTCTTCTTCTTGTTGTTTACGGCGGGTGATATCTGAAAAAACCCCGACATAATGACTCGTCTCACCCTGTTCGTCATACATAGCATCTATGGTCAGCTCCATCAAAAAGAAGCTTCCATCACCTTTACTTGCTTCTATTTCGCCATTCCAACGTCCTTGTTGACGTAATGCACTTCTAATTTGCTCTGAATAAGAATTAGGATAACGAGTAAATTTTAGCTGTTGTTGTAAGAAGTTATCGCGACAACACAGCGCGATATCGCAACATGCTTCATTTACTTCAACAAACACATAATCTTGGTTGAGAATGAACATCCCCTCAGAAATATTCTCAATTGCACGGGCAAAAAGCTTAAGCTGTTCTTCAACTTGCTTAATATTATTAATGTCTTTTATTGTTCCGGTCATACGAACGGGGTGATCTTTCTGATCTCGTTCAACTATTTTAGCCCTGTCTAAAATCCACATCCATTGGTTATTGCGACCTTTTACCCGATAAGCTATTTCGAAGTGATCTGTGATACTGCTAAAATGATCATTGAGGGCTTTTTGCACTCTAGGTTGATCTGTGGGGTGAATATTACTTTCTTCGCCTATTTGTCCCGAACGACGTCCATCCTGAGGGAAATCTAATGTTCCCCAAATATTAGAGCGAAATATTTTACCGCTTTCTATATCCCAATCCCACATTTCATCGCCACTGCCCCAAAGTGAAAGCTTAAGACGCTCTTCACTAAGTGCTATTTGTTTTTGAATTTGACGACGACGAAGAATAGCTTTTGTGATTACTAATAGTAAAATTAAAAGTATAAAGCTATAAACAATTTTAGCTCGAATGGATAGCCACCATGGTGGCGTAATTGAAATCTCAAGTGACTTTATATCTGATTTGTGGCCTGTTAATTTGTCTTCTGCAAAAACATTAAATGTATACATACCATGAGGCAGGCTAGTGTAAGTTGCAGTATTATTCCTGGTAGGTAACCAATCCGCATCTATTCCTTCAAGGAAATAAAAAAAACTGAATTTAGATACATCTTTACCAATAATATTAAAGTTTAATGAAAAAGGGTAATCTGAGTTTTTTAGTGTTATTTTATCGGTATATTTAATTGGGTTGTTTAGTATGCTTGATTCTAAATTTACTGCTTTGTTGAATACTGATAGTTCTGTAATAGATACTGTGTTTTCATCTTCGTCATTAATGATGTTTTTTATTTTTTCAGGTGTGATTATTGTTAAACCTTCTACCCCACCGATGATTAAACTAGCACCTATTTGCAAGGAGGATTGGGTACTATAATCCTTCAAGCTACCATGGTCACTATTGATTTTTAGTAGGCTTTTTGTATCTAAGTCATATAAATTTATCTCCATGTTAGATGGAGATACTAAAAGATTGTCAAATAATGAAATTGAATAGATTACTTTATTTGTGTGGATAACCTCTTCTGTTGTTCCATTAGTTAAATTGAAACTATTTATTCCAGTCCTAGTTCCGAATAATATTTGGTTATCTTTAAGTAATAAGCTGAATACTAAGTCTTTATTGTATAATGATGAAGTTTCATTATTCTTATGGATCAGCAATCCTTTTTGAGATGCTATAAATACTGTATCTTCAATATAGAAAAAGTCATAAATAGGATAGTTTGTCCTAGTATCTATAACGTTTGTTTTGTTTCCATCACTATCGAAGGATATGATCCTACCATCAAAAGTTGATGCTGAAATGTATTGGTTATTAACCGCGTTAACTCTTAATATATTCTCATTTGAAACTTTCAGTGTTTTATCGAGTATTGTATTTAAAATGTATAGGCCTGTAGATGTACCAATAAATATATTGTTATTGATTTTTGAGATTGTTTTGTGACCGCTAGGTAAATTAGAACCAATTTCGTTGATAATATCTAGTTTTTTATTTAAGACTAATACTTTTTCAGATGCACTTGCTATGTATATATATTCTGTGTCATTAGTGATGGACCAAATATCTTCAACCTTTAATGCGCTTTTTTTTGCTAGGTTGTTCTTTTTACTGATTACTTTGAATCCATCTTGTAAGTTAGAGATAAATATTTCATTGTTGTTGCTAAACACTGATAATTGTTTATTTCTTGAGGGTGTTAACTCGAATGCTCCCACTGTTTTAGTACTGAGTTTTGTTGTATTATTAAGTATGGCGCTATTTAGTTCATAAATGTGAGTTTTAGAAAAAACTTGAATGTCACTGTTGTTTTTATAAATAGTTGTAATGACATCACTACTGTTTTTTGTACTGACTTTTTGTTTTTCCCAATATAATCCAGATATATTTGAGTATAGTATTTTCCCATTGTATATTTCAAAGTCATAGGTTTTTTTACTTAGTATTTTTGTTTTTAAGTTTTTTATTTCTATGATATCACCATCATAATTTCTTATTATTATAGTGTCTCCTATTACTCTTATTTTTTTTATTTCTTTTAATTTGGTGTTTTCAACTTTGTTTATCTGTTTACTTAAATCGTGGTTGAATATATATAGTGTGTTATTTAGCCCTATGTATAGTTTTTCATTCGCAATGTGAGTAGACCAAATTGCTTGTGTCCAAATAGGGTGTTTATCCGTGTTTGTTTGAAATTTTTCAGTTTTATTATCATATAAAGCTAAACCGTTATCCGTACCAACTAAGATAATTCCGTCTTCATTTATAAGTAGATTTCTAATAAATGAACTTGGTAGGCTATCTTTTTGTGAATCATTATAATAGGTCTTAAATTCAGTTCCATCAAATCTGTTTAGCCCGTTAACTGTGCCCACCCAAACATAGCCTTCACTATCTTTTATGATGCTAGTTACAGTATTTTGTGATAAGCCATCAGCAACACTATATTGTTTATAATTAAGCGTGATATCAAATTGTTCAGGATTTATATCTGAAAAAGACATTGATGTAGCGAATGACGATTGAAAACATGCAAAAAGAAGTAGTAATAAAGATAAGATTTTAGGCATAATTTAATTTTCTTGTTCTCGTAGATGCCAAGTAGAAGCGTTGATTAGTCTACTTTTTCAGAATCCATGGGGTTTGTCAAAAGTCTGTTAACAAAAATGAGACTAAGTGTTGTTTTTTCACTCTTTTTGAGAGGGTGAAATTTCATACGAGTTAGTTTTTTTAGTTAACTATTGCTAATTAATTAGTGATTTACACTGATTACTTTAATAAAATTGGTTTTTTGTATGGCCAGATCTGATGTTAAATATTTACAAAGTAATTTAATGTATAACAAGGATTATCTCTAAAAGTTAAATTTTTCAGCAGCTTGCTTAAATTTTCTTAGATCTAGAATCATATTGTTTGACTCTAGTTGCTGCTGGGAATGTTGTTCACCACAACTGAACAAGATTAAGCGGTTGCAATGCTTGCTTCGCATATGTTGCATCATAAACTTGATTAAGTCTGCTCTAGTGAGCTTTTCAACCTTTGCTGCAACATTTTCACGTTGATCAAATTGATAATCTCTATTACCCAAGCTAACCCAATAGCGTTGCCCACGGGTTTTGAGATTAGAATCGTGCTCCATAATTTGGCTTATTAAGCCTTGTTTAGTACTTTCCCATTGGTCATTAGTTATCTGCATGACTGCATAGCTAAAGTCTGCTATAAACTCATCAATGGCTTCAAGTAAAACTCGAGGACCAGTGGAAGGGGATTGAATATAAAAAATCAGTCCAGGGTGCCTATTGAGTGGCAGGTAGCCTGTGCCGACCATATAACCTAACTGTTGTTTTGTGCGCAGTTCATGAAAAAAGGTTGATGACATTGTATGATTCAATAAGCTGAACAGTGCCATTTTATCTGTGGTAGCTTCACTGGATTGATAATAAACAATAATTGCACTGTCTTGGTGTTGAATTACTTTTTCACGTAAGAGGGTGCCTACACCTTGTAAGTTGACCAACTCCCGTGATGATTCATGGCTAGGTTTTGTCACTAAGGACAGTAAATGTTGTAAGTGTTTACCTAATGCTTGAGCTTCTGACACTAACCAATCACCATAGACAAGCCCCTCTAAGTAGATTTTTTCATAAAATTCACTGACATGATTATGAAGCTCATCTAAGGTAATTGTTTCAAGCTCTTCTGCCATTCTGACCGGTTCAAAACTACGCTTTTGTAAGGTCACCGTTAGGCTGGTAAATAATTGCGATATGGGTTTTGCTTGGGCAACATTATTCCAGCTTCTTAAAATTTGCTTACGGATCATGTTAAAGCGTTCTTGGGTAAATTGTCGCTCTCGGCTTTTATGAATGATCAACGCGAGTAAGGTTTCCTGGTTGCCCGTAAACCCAGTAAGGTGAAGAGTAATTCCACCTTGATGCGGATAAATATTATAATTTAATCCTGCTACTTCAGCTTGGTAGGTTGATTCAGTTAAGTAGTCTAGTAATAATTCCACATACAAGCGGGTTAAGGTTGCATGACGTGGTGACATACTGGCTTTTTGGGAATCAAGTGATAAGTAAAGATGCCCTTTAGGTACATTAAACTCATCATCTTTTCTATGCCAAATTCTATAACCTTCGCCCTCTGCGACTACTACAGGTACCGGGTGTTGGCTTGCCTCATTTCTAGATTGAGGATCTGGCACGATAAATGGGTTAACTTGAGGCAGTTTTAAGGCAGATCTGATCTCAGTTTGTTGCCAATATGCTAACCTTGATAACTCAATATCTGATACTTTATAAGGTGTGTGGTACCAAGCAGCTTGCTTGTCGGTATCAAGATCTTGGGCTACAACCTGTAGACGCATATTAAGTGGGTGCATTAACTCAAGTAATGACAGTGTTTCAGCCACATCCAAGTTATCCATTCTATAATCACCGTACACTACATCTTCAATATCATAGTGATGCATATTAATGCTGAGGTGACTGGCAAGATCTAATGCTTTAATTTGTTCTTGAAATCGAAAAGCGGTATTTAATAAGTTAGCGCGCTCTTGATAGCGCCAATCTTCAAGTCCATGTGTTTTGATAAGTTGAATATACTCAAAAATACATTTAACCACTTCATCAATAGCATTAAAGCCTTTATCAGTTAGCTGAATACTGACGGAGTAGTCTTTAAAGTTAAATCCATTAATACCTCCGCCAGCAGATAAGTTATTAGCTAAGCCTTGTTCTTTTAGATAAGACAATAAGCTGCCTGGGCTTTCATTGCCCAGTAGGTGACTAATAAAAGTTAATGGTTTGCGTTTATAAAATTGGTCAATACCAGGAGCGAAAAATTAACACTGATGCGTTTTTGTTGCTTTAAAGGGATAATTGAAATTTGTTTTAAACGCTCTGCATCAGTAATGAGTGCTTCTGAGGGGTAGTGTTTACTTACTCCTCGATTAACTATGCCTTCAAAGTAGGTTTTTGCCCATATTTCAGATTGGTCCAGTGAAGCTGGGGAAACCAAGCATAACGTCATAATATTTGCACAATATTGCTGCTGATAAAATGACAATAACTCTTCACGTAATTCAGATTGAGGGCCAGCTAATGTTGAGAGGTTTCCTACTGAAAACTTAGAAAAAGGATGGGCTTGGTTAGTGGTTTCTTTTTGCACCTGATAAACACGGCGAATATCGTCTTTTAGTTTTAAACTATATTCAGACTCAATAGCATGGCGCTCTCTATCGACGAGTTCGATATCAAATTTAGGCGCAATAAAAAATTGGCTGAAGCGATCTAGTGACTCTTCAAAAACATCAGCATTAATGGTGTAAAAAAAGTTTGTTTGTTCTGTGCCTGTCCACGCATTGTTACTACCGCCATGCTGATTAATAAAAGCATGATACTCACCTGAGTCAGGGTATTTCTCCGTTCCTAAAAACAGCATGTGCTCTAAAAAGTGTGCCATACCTGGGCGTTCAACAGGATCGTCAAAATGACCGACTTGGACTGCCATTGATGCGGCAGCTTGGCTGGTTTGTGCATCTTCAACCAATAATACCCGGAGTTGATTCGATAAGCGGGTAAAACGGTATAAACGATGATCATTTTGACTAGTATGTATTGCTGGAAAATCGGACAAGTGAAAGCTCCAAGTTACGGTTCTAGTTATATATTGATATTGTTATCGGTTTTTAGCAAATAACTCGTCAAACTTTATTACCACTATCGACTAAAGTTAGGTTAAATTTTATTTGCCGACGGTTTCGTAACCGGCTTAATGGCGCTACAATTGTTGCACTAGTGAAATAAGATTGATAATGAGTTAAGTATGCAGCTATTTTTGATGCGCCATGGTGAAGCCAGTTTTGATGCGCCATCAGATCGTGAAAGGATGTTAACGCATCACGGACGATACCAAACAGGCCAAATGGCTAACTTACTTAATAATAGAATGTCTCAGCTTGATCTGGTGTTAGTCAGTCCTTATTTACGTGCTCAGCAAACGTGGCAAGTCGTCAGCAAACACCTACCTAAAGCGAGAAAGTGTGTTGTTGTAGACGATATCACCCCTTCAGGTGATCCTAAAATGGCAGCTGAAGTTATTCTTGCCTATGCGCAGCAATATAAAGCGGATACGGTGTTAGTGATTACTCACATGCCGATAGTGAGTTTTTTGGTGAGTGAATTAGTTGCAGGAGTTGAACCGCCTATTTTTGCCACCTCTGCTTTTGTACAAATTGATAAACATTCAGAACAAGCAAGCTTTGTGGCAATGAATTACCCTAGTGCGGTTTAACGTTTATTTCTATAAAGTTTCAGTGAAATAATAGGGCTGTTTATCTTGGAAGATAAGCAGATAAATAGTCGACTATTAATCAAGCTAACATTTTATCAGGCTATCTTCGATGTGGCTGATCACCAATATCAATCAAAATCAATAACGCAGCATCACCGCCCCATTCCTTAGGTGCTTGATGAAAGGCCTTTACTTTTGGGTGTTGTGCTAGCCACATAGGCAATTGCTGCTTTAATATCCCCATACCATACCCGTGCATTACACTGCAGCACATACTATTTTGTTTAACACATGCTTGAATAAGGGCCGCAAGCTCAAGTTTGGCTTCTGACTGCCTTAATCCGTGTAAATCGAGTAATAGGTCTGGGACGTAATCGCCACGGCGTAAACGTTTTAACTCTATTTTATCAACGCCGTCATTTGTCCAGCGCATTGGTCCCGTGACGGGCAATAACGGTTGATAGGTGTCAGAAAAGTAGCTACTTGAATGAAGCAGTTGCTCTTTTATTTCCACTTGCTGTTTGTTTTTTACGGGTTGTTTAAAGTGATGCGCTTGTTGCTTAAGGGGTTTAATGCCGGCAACCAAATCACTAAACGACTCGAAATCAGTGATATTTTTGTCATTCATGGCGATATTGTATTGAATTCTAGCCCATCTTAATAGACATCAGTTACAATGCTGCAGAACTATTTTTTAGGAGTGTGTTTTGGATAAAATTTTTGTAGATGAAGCGGTAACCGAGTTAAGTACTATTGGCGATATGCTCCGTTGGGCTGTCAGTCGTTTTAATGATGCCGGAATTTTTTATGGCCACGGTACAGACAATGCTTGGGATGAAGCCATTGCATTAGTTTTTCATGCATTACACCTACCGGAAGAAATAGGTCAGCAAGTTATTCAGAGTAACTTAACGAGCAGTGAAAAACATAAAATCGTTGAGTTGATTATTCGTCGCGTTCGCGAGCGATTACCGGTTCCTTATTTAACCAATAAAGCCCATTTTGCCGGATTAGAATTTTTTGTTGATGAACGTGTGTTAGTACCACGTTCACCGATTGCTGAAATGATTAATAATAATTTCAGCCCTTGGTTATATAACAAGCCTGTACATCGCATTATGGATTTGTGCACTGGTAGTGGCTGTATCGCAATTGCTTGTGCTTATGCTTTTGAAGATGCTGAAGTTGATGCGCTTGATATTAGTGAAGATGCCCTAGAAGTTGCTCAGATTAATATAGAAACCTTGGGTGTGTTAGATCGTGTATTCCCAATTCAGTCCGATATGTTTGCAGCGATTGAAAAAGGACCTCATTACGATTTGATCGTATCTAATCCTCCTTATGTAGATGCTGAAGATATTGGTGATATGCCTAATGAGTATCATCATGAACCAGCCATTGGCTTAGCATCGGGGCGTGATGGGTTAGATTTAACCAAGCGTATTTTAGCCAACGCCGCAGATTACTTAACCGAAAATGGTTTGTTGGTGGTTGAGGTAGGAAATTCTATGGTGCATTTAATGGAACAGTTCCCTGATGTACCCTTTATGTGGGTCGATTTTGAATTTGGTGGTGATGGGGTATTTGTATTAACCCGTGATCAGCTAGTTGAAAATCAATCACTTTTTACCATCTATAAAGATAGTGAATAATCATGTTGTAATAGTGTAGCATTACGTTATTCAGTTTTTATTGGTAAAGGGATCAAAGCGTATGTCAGGAAACAGTATTGGGCAAAACTTTGTCGTCACCACATTTGGTGAAAGTCACGGTGTGGCACTTGGGTGTATTATTGATGGTTGCCCACCAGGGCTAGAGTTAACCGTTGAAGATATGCAACATGATCTTGACCGTCGCCGCCCAGGTACGTCACGCTATACCACAGCACGTCGTGAAGCTGATGAAGTGAGGATTTTATCCGGTGTATTTGAGGGTAAAACCACAGGGACTTCGATTGGTCTATTAATTGAAAATACCGATCAACGTAGCCAAGACTATTCCAACATAAAAGATTTATTTCGCCCAGGACATGCAGATTACACTTACCAGCAAAAGTATGGTCTTCGTGATTATCGTGGTGGTGGGCGCTCATCAGCCCGTGAAACCGCAATGCGTGTTGCAGCTGGTGCTGTGGCTAAAAAGTATTTAAAAGCGGTGCATGGCATTGAGATCCATGGCTATTTATCACAACTGGGTCCAATTAGTGCTGAGTCTGTTGATTTAGCGCAAGTAGAACAAAATGCCTTTTTCTTCCCTGATGCGTCTAAGCTTGATGCGTTAGATGAATATATGCGCGAGCTGAAAAAGTCGGGCGATTCTATTGGTGCAAAAATTACCGTGTTGGCTACAGGAGTGCCGGTTGGTCTAGGTGAACCAGTATTTGACCGTTTAGATGCAGATATTGCCCACGCATTAATGGGGATCAATGCGGTAAAAGGTGTTGAAATTGGTGATGGATTTGGTGTGGTGACACAGAAGGGCTCAGAAGGGCGTGATTTGATGTCCCCCCTTGGATTTGAGTCAAATCATGCTGGTGGCGTTTTAGGTGGCATATCCTCAGGTCAACCGATTGTGGCTAATATTGCATTAAAGCCAACATCAAGCATTAGCGTGCCAGGTAAAAGTATGACAGCCCAAGGCGAGGTGGCTGATGTTGTCACTAAAGGTCGTCATGATCCTTGTGTCGGCATTCGCGCCGTGCCTATTGCTGAAGCTATGTTAGCGATTGTATTAATGGATCATCTATTACGACATCGCGCTCAAAATCAAGATGTTATTAGCCAAACACCTGTAATCGGAATGCGTTAAATGCCAATCAGTTCTAGCCCTGAGTTTCAGCTTCGCTGGCTCAGGGCTTGTTATTTTTTCTTCTTTGCTATTCTTGGTGTTCTCGTTCCCTATCTTGGGGTGTTTTTTGATGCCCGCGGGTTTGATGCCCAAGAAATAGGTTCATTACTTGCCATACTGATGGCAACACGGATTGTAGCACCCAATCTTTGGGCTATAGTCGCAGATAGAACAGGGATGAGGGCGGGGTTAATTAAGTTAGGTGCTTTTTGTGCCGCACTGACTTTTATCAGTTTTTTCTTTGAGGGGGGCTTTTGGTATTTAGCGATTAGCTTGACCATCTATACCTTCTTTTGGAATGCTATTCTAGCGCAACTTGAAGTCATCACCCTCGAGACATTAGGTGGCAATGCCAATCAATATGGTGCAATTCGAAGTTGGGGCAGTGTTGGCTACATTGTGTTAGTCGTGTTAGCTGGCGTAAGTATTGAACGTTTAGGCGCAGAGGTATTACCTTACATCGGTATGGTTCTATTTATTGGGCTATTAATATGTTCAATGCCACTACCTTCGACTAAAGCAGCTGTACTAAGCAGTGCTGAACGACCTAAATTATTGTTAGACAAATCAATCATCCTCTTCTTGTTATCAGCCTTATTATTGCAAATGAGCGTTGGGCCTTTTTATGGTTTTTTTGTGCTTTATCTTAAGCAAGTGGGTTATTCAGAAACCTTTGCTGGGATCATGGTTGCTTTTGGGGTGTTGGCCGAAATCGTTATCTTTTTATACGCGTCAAAATTGATTGGCAAATATGGTTTACGCTTGCTACTCATTGTTAGTATTGTGCTGACCTCCGCGCGCTGGTTAATTTTAGGGTATTATCCCGATGTTATTGTAATGCTGATATTCAGCCAAACATTACATGCATTTACCTTTGGTTTAACCCATGCGGTGTCTATTCAATTTATTCATCGCCACTTTGGTATTCATCATCGCAGTACTGGTCAAGCCTTATATGCCAGCCTAAGTTTTGGTGTGGGTGGTGCGTTAGGCACCTGGATTAGCGGCTATATTTGGGGGGATGGCAGTGGTGCAGCTCATGTTTGGTTATTCGCAGCAGCTTGTGCAATTACCTCTGCCGTAGCTGTAGTGTTTATTCCTGATATAAATGGAAAAAAACAGCGCAGCTGATATTGCGAATTCAAATGTAGATTTACTGTTTCATTCAACTGCAACATAAATAGAAGGAGTTAATGTGAAACCGTTTCGTTTAGGGTTACTCATCAATCCATTAGCAGGTTTAGGCGGCAGTGTCGGTTTAAAAGGATCAGACGGTGTTGTCGAGGAAGCATTGGCCAAAGGAGCAGAGCCCAAAGCACATCTGCGTATGCAGCAAGCGCTAGAGGTCGTGGCCGCTTATAAAGACCGAATTGAAATCGTGACCTCGTCTGGCAATATGGGCGAAAACTTGGCTGTTAAACTGGGCTTTAATACTCAGGTTGTGCATCACTGCGGTGATAAACAGAATCAATCTGGTACAGATTTAAGTGAACTTAATAATATCACTCAAAGAGTATTTACCACCCAACAAGATACTCGTGACGCAGTAAAGGCATTATTAGATCAGTCACTGGATTTATTACTCTTTGCTGGTGGTGATGGTACAGCCAGAGATGTGTATTCTATTGTTGATGATGCAATTCCGGTTTTAGGCGTACCCGCAGGCGTTAAAATTCATTCAGGCGTTTATGGCATCACGCCTAAGGCTTCAGGCTTAGTGATTAAAATGTTGCTTGACGGTGAGCTGGTGAGTTTAATGACCGCAGATGTCATGGATATTGATGAAACCGCATTCAGACAAGGCACAGTTAAAGCCAAACGTTTCGGTGAAATGTTAGTGCCTGCTGAGCCGCGTTATGTACAAGCGGTAAAAATGGGCGGCAAAGAAACCGATGAATTGGTATTGGCCGATATTGCCGCCGATGTGATTGAGTCTATGGAGGATGAGATTTTTATCATGGGCTCTGGCAGTACCGTTGCTGCAATTATGGATGATCTTTATTTAGATAATACTTTGCTTGGCGTTGATGTTATTCAAGATAAACAGTTAATTGCCACTGATGTAACAGCTCAAGAGTTACTGCAGATAACCAATGGTAAACCAACCAAGCTTGTGATTACCTTGATTGGTGGTCAAGGGCATGTGCTTGGAAGAGGTAATCAACAATTATCACCAGCCTTGATAAAACAGCTGGGTAAAGACAATATTTTGATTGTTGCCACAAAAACTAAGCTAAAAGCACTTGAAGGACGGCCATTAATTGTGGATAGTGGCGACCCAGAATTAGATGTAGCCCTTACAGGCTATTATAAAGTAGTAACCGGTTACCATGATTACGTCATGTATCAAGTGGCTAACCCAGATTTGGTGGAATAAACCCATGTTAGAAAAGTATGATGTCGCAATGGAATCTTGGATAGAAGAAACCGTTAGCAATGGTGATGATGATGCATTGTTTGCCAGTGGTTACCTACAAGGTCATATTGCAGTGGTATTAGCAAAACTTGAAGTGGAAGCTGATCAAGGTCTTGAGGCACTCGATGAACAAGTCATTCAATGTCTTGCGCTCGCAAATGAAGAACTTAATGACGCTGATTACGTATTAGTTGCCCAAGCTTGGCAGCAATTACGCGGCCGTATTGTGTCTGCAGTAGCATAGTTAATGTCACCTATTATATTAGATGATAAACAGTCCGAGACCGCATTAGAGCTAACCTCGCATCATGTAGCCATTGGGCTAGTTAATCCTAAAACCCCAGTGAATGTGGGCGGGATTATGCGAGCGTCAGGCTGCTATGGCGTCAATGAGGTTTTTTATACAGGTCGGCGTTATGATTTTGCCGTCAAAGCGGATATTCAATATGAAGTTGATAAAAAGCAAGCGGCCAAAACCATTCCACTTAAAGGCGTTGAATCATTATTAGCCCAAGTGCCACAAGGCAGTAAAGTCATCTGCGTTGATCTTGTGGTTGGTGCTATTCCATTACCGCAATTTATCCACCCAGATAATGCCTTTTATATTTTTGGCCCCGAAGATGGCACTATTCCTCAGCAGCTTATCGATGCTGCTGATGACGTGGTTTATGTGCCGACAAAAGGGTGCATGAATCTTGCCGCTTCAGTAAACGTGTTACTGTATGACCGATTAGCTAAATCCACTGAGCATCAAACCGATGATAAGCTGATTATGAAAAATCGCGATACCAATAACCGTACCCGCGTGAAACACTGGTTAAAGAAGAAGTCATAAATAGTAAGGTGTTTTGTTTGCCACTATCAAAGCACTTTGCTTCTCTCTAAGTTTAACGCTGTTGTGGCTTTGGCTTGCTTCATCAACAAACATCCCATTGTTAGTCTCTGTAAAAACTTATCATAATTATGATTCACTCCTAGGCACCCTTAATTAGCGATGCTTTTTTTGACTTAAATAAAGATCTGTTCTCGAATCGATACTATTCGTTGGCTGGTATAAAGTTGGCTGATATAAAGAGCTGAGTCCGACGAGTTGCTTTAAGTTTTGTTTTATATGTGGGATTTTATAGCTAGAGATAAATATGATAATAAATTGGTTGCGGGAGCCGGATTACTGTTAACAAGAGAGGCGACGACCTTTGTTGGCTGGTATAAAGTTGGCTGGTATAAAGAGCTGAGCCCGACGAGTTGCTTTAAGTTTTGTTTTATATGTGGGATTTTATAGCTAGAGAAAAATGTAATAATAAATTGGTTGCGGGAGCCGGATTTGAACCGACGACCTTCGGGTTATGAGCCCGACGAGCTACCATACTGCTCCATCCCGCGACTGTATTTATTCTTTTCTTGCATTAAAACTAACTGGCGTTAATTTTAAATTGGTTGCGGGAGCCGGATTTGAACCGACGACCTTCGGGTTATGAGCCCGACGAGCTACCATACTGCTCCATCCCGCGACTGTATTTATTGCTTTTACTGGGTAAATCTATTTTTTACATTAGTTATAAATTGGTTGCGGGAGCCGGATTTGAACCGACGACCTTCGGGTTATGAGCCCGACGAGCTACCATACTGCTCCATCCCGCGACTGTATTTATTGCTAAATATTGCTTTCACATTTTATTGGTTGTGGTTGCCGGATTTTAACTGACGACCTTTGTAGGTAATAAGAGCTGAGCCCATCATATCTACAAACTTAACAACACTATTTTATTGGTTGCGGGAGCCGGATTTGAACCGACGACCTTCGGGTTATGAGCCCGACGAGCTACCATACTGCTCCATCCCGCGTCCGATAAACGCTGCTTTTATGACTCGCATCCTTAAGAAAGTTTGCTGTGCCCTTCAAAGCGGAGCGAACTATAACGACTGACCTATGGCTTTGCAAGTGTATTTTTAAAATATGCAGTTGTTTGCGGGTAAAGTGTTCTGTTTGGTTGTTTAAATAGCGATTTGTAGCGTTAAGCTCTAGAAGAGAGAGCAATCATTGTTACGTTAGGTTACAGAAGCACGACCAAATTAGATAAGTCGTTGGGGATATCCGTTTGAACAGGTATAATGCGCCTCAGAATTTATTGAGTAAAGATGACTAGCCAACCCATGTTTAATTTTTTTGCTGCCTCCCCGAAAGGGTTTGAATATAGCCTTGCTTGTGAACTGAAAGAATTCGGTGCACAAGAGGTAAAAGAAAGTGTTGCAGGTGTTTATTTTTCTGCACCCCTTGAACTCGCCTATCGAATCACTTTATGGACAAGGTTAGCAAGCCGAATTGTGTTGGTTATCTATAAAGGACCTTGTGAGTCACCTGAGCAGTTATATAACGCTGCTTACTGTATTGATTGGCCATCGCACTTTTCGAATAAAAAAACTTTTAGTATCGATTTTCACGGTACTGGCGGTTTTATTAACAACACCCAGTTTGGTGCGTTAAAAATCAAAGATGCTGTAGTTGACCGTTTCCGCGACGATGGTGACAATCGTCCAGATGTTGAAAGGGTAAACCCTGATTTTAAAATTGATGCTCATTTCCGTAATGGACAAGTCACCATTTCGATGAACTTTTCGGGTGCATCGTTACATCAACGTGGTTACCGTTCAACAACAGGTGAAGCTCCGTTAAAAGAAAACCTGGCAGCCAATATGTTGGTACGCAGTGGCTGGCAAGCAAATCAAACGACTATCCTTGACCCATTTTGTGGTAGCGGTACGGTATTGATTGAAGCAGCTTTAATGGCCGCTGATATTGCACCTGGCTTGAAACGTGAAAAATTTGGTTTTGAAAATTGGCAAAGTCACAATAAAGCGATGTGGCAAACCATTTTTGACGAAGCCCAGGCTCGTGCCACTTTAGGTAAAAGCCGTTGTAAAATTAAGTTTTACGGATCTGATATTGAAGCGCACCTCGTTTCAATTGCTAAACGTAATGCTGAAAATGCTGGTGTAGCAGAGTTTATTGAATTTACGGTTTCTGACGCTTTAGATGTCTCGCCACCAGTAAGCGAGGGCTTCTTAATCACTAACCCACCTTATGGCGAGCGTCTTGGAAGTGTGACTGAGCTATTACAGCTTTACTATCAACTAGGCGACAAGTTCAAAAAAGAATTTGGTGGTTGGAAAGTGGCTATGTTGTGTAGTGATGTAGAGCTTATCTCATCGCTGAAGCTGAAAGCCGATAAACAAATGAAAATGTTTAACGGTGCACTCGAATGTGTGTTTAACCTTTATACCTTACATGCCACCGATACTCGCCGCATTGCGCCTGAATTGCCTGAAGGCGTGGATATTGTTGATATTGCTCCTGCGTTTTCTAATCGTATTAAAAAGAATATGAAGCAGTTAGAAAAGTGGGCAAAGAAAGAGAATATCAACAGCTACCGTATCTATGATGCCGATTTACCTGAATATAACGTCGCTATCGACAAATACGTTGATTATGTCGTGATTCAAGAATATTCAGCGCCAGCGACAATTCCTGAAGCTGTTACTAAACGTCGTGTTAGCGATGTGTTGTTGTCTTTACCGGTGCCTTGGGGATTAGTCCAGACCGAATTACATTAAAGACTCGCGAGCGCCAAAAAGGCACCAATCAATATGAAAAGTTGGATGAGAAAAAGTTAGAAGTGATCACCCAAGAATATGGTGCACGCTTCAAATTAAACTTAACTGGTTACTTAGATACGGGTCTGTTTTTAGATCATCGTGTTACCCGTAAACTTGTGGGTGAAAAATCACGTGACCGTAATGTATTAAACCTATTTGCTTACACGGGCACCGCATCGGTTCACGCAGCATTAGGTGGGGCAAAATCGGTTACTACGGTTGATATGTCTAATACTTATATTGGTTGGGCGAAAGAAAACTTTGCTTTAAACCGTCTGAACGGCAGAAATTATCAATTTGTTCAAGCCGACTGTTTACAGTGGATTAAAGAGAATAGTGATAATAAATATGAACTTATTTTTATTGATCCGCCTACATTTTCTAACTCAAAACGTATGGAAGACAGCTGGGACGTTCAACGTGACTACGTCGATATGCTGGGTGATGCGATCAAATTGTTGGCAGTAGGAGGTGAAATTATCTTCTCCAACAATAAACGTAAATTTAAAATGGATATCGATTTACTCACCAAGATGGGCATGAATGTAGTCAATATAGATGACCAATGTTTGCCGCTTGATTTTAAACGTAATCCTCATATTCATAATGTTTGGTTAATCACCCATGCCAAGTAATGGTGAATATGTGTTGTATCATACCGAAGGCTGTCACTTATGTGAGTTAGCTTTAGCTTTGGTTGAGCAATCAAAAGTGAGTTTTAAGCATGTCGATATTTGTGAAGTTGCAGACTTAGCCCAGCGCTATGGCACTTCAATTCCCGTGTTTGCTAATGGTCAGCGTGAAATATGCTGGCCTTTTAATGCGTCTGAATTAGCGCAATTTTTAGGAGAGTAGTGTGAGTCTTGTTCGAATTAGTAATGGCTCATTAGCCTATGGTTACACGCCATTATTGCAAAATGCCGATTTTACCATTGAGCCTGGCGAACGGGTGTGTATCGTTGGCCGTAATGGTGCGGGAAAATCGAGTTTAATGAAAATTTTGTCGGGTGATGTATTACTCGACGATGGCGAATTTAACATCACTAATAATGTGAATGTCAGTCGCTTACAACAAGACCCTCCTAAAGCTGAAACTGGCACCGTTTATGCGTATATTGCCGCGGGTTTACAAGAAGTTGGTGAAGCTTTAGAGAAGTATCATCAATTGTCTCACGACATCGCCGATGCATCGCCCGAAGAAATGGAGCGTATGTTAAAGGAAATGCAGCCTCTTCAGGACATTCTTGATCATAATAACGGTTGGCAGCTAGATTCGCGCATTATTCAAACCTGTGAGCTACTTCGCTTAGATGCTGATAAACCGTTATCAGAATTGTCAGGTGGCTGGCAGCGTAAAGTCGCGTTAGCGCGTGCGTTAGTTAGCGAGCCAGACTTATTATTACTTGATGAACCAACCAACCATTTAGATATCGATACTATCGAATGGCTTGAGCAGTTCTTATTGAATTTTAAAGGCGCTATTGTATTTGTCAGCCATGACCGTGGTTTTATTCAACGTATGGCGACCCGAATAGTCGACTTAGATCGAGGTGTGGTGACATCTTGGCCTGGTAACTATCAAGCTTATCTTGATGGCAAGCAAGAATGGTTAAGAGTTGAAGCTGAAAAGAATGCCCAGTTTGATAAAAAATTGGCTGAAGAAGAAGTCTGGATAAGACAAGGTGTTAAAGCACGTCGTACTCGAAATGAAGGACGAGTGAGATCTCTTGAAGCTTTACGCAGAGAACGAGGGGAGCGTTTAAATCGTCAAGGTAATGCCAAGATGGCAGTGTCTGATGGTCAACGTTCTGGCAAACTAGTGTTTGATATTCTAAATGTTGATTACAACATTCCAGAGAAAAACTTAGTTAAAAACTTCAGTTCAACAGTGATGCGCGGCGACCGTATAGCCTTAATTGGGCCTAATGGTTGTGGTAAATCAACCTTAGTTAAACTACTTATTGACCAACTTAAACCACAGTCTGGTGAAATTAAGGTCGGTACCAAGTTAGAGGTCGCTTACTTTGATCAGTATCGTGAAGCACTTGACCCTGAGAAAACCGTTGAAGAAAACGTCGGTGAAGGCAAAAGTACAGTCACAGTAAATGGTCAAGACCGCCATATTTTAAGCTACTTACAAGATTTCTTATTCTCGCCTATGCGAGCAAGAACCCCCGTTAAAGCCTTATCTGGCGGAGAGAAAAACAGACTCTTGCTTGCGCGGTTACTGTTACGTCCAGCAAACTTAATTATTCTAGATGAACCAACAAACGATCTTGATATTGAGACCTTAGAGTTGTTAGAGTCATTACTGGCTGATTTCGAAGGAACTTTATTGATCGTCAGTCACGACAGGGCATTTATCGATAATACGGTTACCAGTAGCTGGTGGTTTACCGGAAATGGCCATTGGAGTGAGTATGTTGGTGGTTACCAAGATGCGGTATCTCAAGGGGCAAAGTTTTATTCTGAGGAACCTGTGGCAGAAATCGTTGTCCAAGCTCCAGTAGTTAAAGAAGCTGCCCCTGCTAAGGCTGCTGAAAAACCAGTGAAAAAGCTATCTTATAAGATGCAACTAGAACTGGACGAGTTGCCCGCTAGAATGGAGCAGTTAGAGCAAGAAATCGCAGCCTTACAAGCAAAGACCAACAATGCTGACTTTTATAGTCAGCCGCAAGATACGGTTAATAACGCATTACAGCTATTAGCGACAACCGAACAGAATTTAGAAAAATGTTTTGAGCGTTGGGAAGAGCTTGAATCATTAAAATAAAGAATAATAAAATAGGAATAGTTTACATGAAGTTAAAGTTAGACAGAGCCTTATCATTGGTTGCTATCAGTGTGTTAAGTGTTATTGGCAGTGCGCAAGCTGCCCCTGTATATGAAATTGTTAATCTAGATGAAGCCACTTATGATTTACGCGGTACGCTGACAGGCACTCGAGCAGGTTATGCATTAGGTGTTGATAATAACGATGAATTAGTCGGTATTTCAAAAGGTAAGAAAAAACTTAATACAGAGGATATCGAAGGCGGCATCATAGATGTTGAAGACGGTATTGCACCAGCAGAGCAAATTAGTTATTCAATTTATAAACCAATTGAAGCAAATAATTTTACTTTTACTGCAGCAGCTAATGCCGCTGAAGCATGGAAGCCGACTTTTTTTAGCATTGCTGGTACGACCGCACCTGATGCGTTAGACGCTGAAGGCAAGCAAGTCGTTAATTCAGTTGATAGCTATTTGTACGGTATGAATAGCAGTGGCATTAAAGTGGGTGCCTTTAGTGCGCCAGAACAAAAAATAGTTTATCAAGGTACCCTAGAAGATCAAGATTATTGGTATATTCGTGATTTTGAGCTGCGGGGTGTCGCGGTTAAATCTAACGAAAGTCCAGCGGTTGAATTGCCTTTGGTTCCGCCATATACCACCTTTACGCGTGAAGCGAATGGTGACAAGCCTGCCGCTACTGTTGAGTTAGGTGGTTGGTCTTCTGCGTCGGCTGTTAATGACAGCAATATAGTCACTGGTTACGGTAGTACAGGACTGGCTTCATTTAGTAAAGACCGAGTCAACCTTTGTATAGATAATTACAATCCTGAGGCAGAGAATCCTTTACCTATCGACATTTGTGTTCAAGCAGAGCAATATCCTGTTAATAACCGTCGTAACATTCAATATCAAACTCGTGCACTAGTGTGGGATTTAAATAATATTGATGCTGAGGGTAAGCCTTTGGTTACCGAGTTACCTTTAGGGCTAACTCCTGGTGATTCAACACTGGTATTTACCGCACAGGGATTAGGTATTAATAGTCAAGCAGATATAGTTGGACGCTCTCATGTCTATCGTAATGGTGACACTAACAATTTACGCCAGGATGCCGCTTTCTGGAAGAAAGATGCAAATGGTGTATATCAGTATAATTGGGTAGATTTTAAAGATAATGATATTTTATCTTCCGCTTTATATGATGTTAATGATGATGGTCTAATGGTTGGTAACTACCGAAAATATATCGGGGGTTATTTACGTGATAAGTTTTTTATTTTTGACTCTAATAATACAACCGAGTTACCGATAACACCTGAGGATTTTAACCTAGGACTTTCTGATCTGAGTAGTAAAGCGAAAGGCATTAATAATAAAGGCCAAGTAGTTGGTCATATTGAAGTCACTTACGACAAAGAGAAACCTAGACCAAAAGCGGGTTTTTTATATAATCATGCCGATAAAGAGTTTCTCAATATTAACAACCTTTTGGTTTGTGAATCAAAAGGATATGAAGCCGCTGGTGATTCATGGGCTCGTAGAAAAATTACTATCCAAGATGGTACAGGTGAAGAGCTCACCTATGACTCAGAATTTTATGTCGTAGAAGCTAATAATATTAATGAAGATGGTACGATTGTAGGCACCGCATTTATTAGAAAACCACAGTATCAATTCGATATTTTTGGTAACTTGATAATTAATGAAGAAAATGGCTTACCTTACTTTGCACTAGACGGTAACGGAAATCCGGTAACATCGTATCTTCCGCGTATGGTGGTATTAAAACCCACTAGCGGTGAAGCGTGTACTTACACTGACGTACCAGAAGAAAAGCCTTATGAGCGTAAAGGTGCAGCGAGTTTTGCATGGTTATTTGCTCTGCCATTATTATGGTTAAGACGACGTACAGTAAAATCAGCTAGTTAATCACAGTTTATTAAACTCAGATAAGTGGCGATAAAAGCCAAATGCTGATACGGATATTGTGTAGGCTATGAAATATTAAAAATCGAGAAAATATTCTCGATTTTTTTTATTTTCATTCTCAATATGTTAATTAACCTTCATGGTAATTGATGTTTTTTTGTGTTGATCTTGTTTGAAAAACGAGCTATTTATATTTGTCTGGCTTGTTAAATATAATGGGTTTTAGGTATAGCGAGTCAGTTTAATCACAAACGAGGACGCTTGCATGAAAAGACAAAAAAGAGATCGATTAGATAGAGCTTTTTCAAAAGGATTTCAAGCTGGAATAGGAGGACGCTCTAAGGAATTGTGTCCCTATGCTAGTTTAGATCCCCGCTCGCAATGGCTTGGCGGTTGGCGCGAAGGTATTGATGGCAGGTTGAATGGACTATTTAATAAATGATCTGAATCATTTGTGCATTATATAGACCAAAAAATGCCCTCACGTTGAGGGCATTTTTATATATTACGATAAGCTTGATTTAGAAAGTAGAAGTGTCGCTAAACACGCCCACTTTTAAATCTTTAGCTGAATAAATTTGACGACCATCCACTTCTAATGTGGCATCCGCAATACCCATCACCAATTTACGGTGAATAGTGCGTTTAATATTAAGTCTATAGGTCACTTTTTTAGCATCTGGTAAAACTTGCCCAGTAAATTTAACTTCACCAACGCCTAATGCACGGCCTTTGCCGTCTGCGCCTTCCCAGCCTAAGTAAAACCCAACTAATTGCCACATAGCATCTAAGCCTAAGCAACCTGGCATTACAGGATCAGTAATAAAGTGGCAGTCAAAAAACCATAAATCAGGGTTGATATCGAGTTCAGCAACGATTTCGCCTTTACCAAATTCACCGCCATCATCATTAATAGTGATAATACGATCCATCATTAACATATTGTCGACGGGTAAACGTGGGCGATTAGGGCCGAGTAAATTGCCGTGACCACATGCGACGAGTTGTTCTTTGGTAAAACTGTTTGCTCTTTCCATTTTTCTCAATACCACTAGAATGACTTTTTGATGCAGACAAGATAGCGAACACGTGTAAGCTAAACAACTCCGATCACTAAATAATACCTAATTTTGCTAATAATCTTGCAAAAAAGTTAAGTTCGACCTCATCCCCATGTCCTGCAAGACGATCGAGTCGTTGTTGTACCATACCGTATAAGGTTTCTGGTGGAAAATCATTATCTTCATTCGCCACACCTGCAGGAATAGACATCAGTAGTTCAACAGCTTGGTCCATGTGCTCAATAGCGTAAATATGGAATTGTTCCTCAGCTACGGCAGCAATAACCTCTGGCTCAAGGTTTAATTGTAAAATGTTAGCCTTAGGAATAATAACACCTTGTTCACCCGTTAACCCTCTACGTGAACATAAATTAAAGAAACCTTCAATTTTCTCATTTACACCGCCAATGGCCTGTACATTACCAAACTGATCTAATGCACCTGTAATGGCTAAGGATTGTAAAATAGGGTGTTCAGCAATGGCGGACATTAAACAGCAGTATTCAGCTAGTGAAGCACTGTCACCATCAATCTCTTGATAGGATTGTTCAAAAACAATATTGGCATTTAAATGAAGTGGCGCATCACGGCCAAAGATGCGATATAAACAAGACGAAAGGATCATCATGCCTTTTGAATGAATATTGCCTCCAAGCTCAGATTTTCTTTCAATATCTGCAATTTCTCCGTCACCATAATGTACAGATGCTGTAATACGGGCAGGTTCACCGTAAGAGTAATCGCTACTATCAATAACCGTTAATGCATTAATTTGCCCAACCATAGCGCCTTCGGTAGGGAGATTAATAAAGTTATCATCAAAACTTTGGGCTGAATAAATTTCTGAACTATTGTGACGAAACTTGAGTTGCTGTAGAGCTTTAGCCACGGCATTACTGTTAACGCCGTTGCCTTGTTTATTACTTGGTAGGCTAGGTGTGAAAGCCTTAGCTTGAAGCATTAACGATCGCATACCTATCATGTTCAAACTTAATCTTTGCTGGTGCTCAATTAATCTAGAGCTGTACCAAAGTAACGGTAATATGCTTGATGTCTCCAGCACTATACCTTGCTTATTGGCTAAGGTTGCTAACCACTGCACATATTGCGTTTCTGAATGTTTGGTTAAATCTAACTCATAACTTATTTCAGCCAATATCGGAAAATGCTGACTAAATAATCTGTCTTCACTTTGTAGGTGACTATAAGATATACCCGAGCCAACTAATATAATTTTACAGTTTAGTGGAATAGGGGCTAAATCTTGATTAATACGATACTCACCATCAGATAGGATTTGTAACAACAACTCCCATAGACCTTCGCGCTTCCAAATTGATTGCAAGCAAATAAACACAAAATGATTAGAGGCTAAAGCACCCGCTTTATATTGGCTATTTTTATCAGTTTTCTGCATTTTTCCAATAAGGTCATTGCGTTTAATTGGGCCTTGTAGATAACAAAATAGTGATTGTTGTTTGGCAATTGTGCCTACATTCTCTGGCGGACGTTGTGGTTGCCATTTAAATTTAACCGGCAGGAGTTCTTCTGTCGATTTTGTGGCCACTAAGTATTGATCCGCAGGCGTGTCAGCTTGTGTACATAATGCTTCAATAAAATCGACACGGTCCACACCGGAAAATCAGCCAGAAACAGATTTTGCCCGCTTACTTTATTCATTAATTTAAAGCTATCAACAACTCTATCCTGACCCAGCAATAAGTGACTTGGATAAAAAGTACTTGGTACCTCTTTAGGTACATGAAATTGTGGTGCCAGTTTGGCACTAGGAAGCAATGTTAGATTCATAAATTAATAAGTGGGCGATATACTGGAAAATAATGACTCAAATAGTAGCATAAAGTGCTGTAAAGTCTTTAAATGAATCGTCTAGCAAGTTAACAGTTATTAAGGGATATAAGCCCAAGTAGGTCGGTTTTAATCCTTTTTGCATAAAAACACATCATAGTGGTCAAATGCTAAACATTTAGATTTTTTTTTAAAGTTTATAGTTTACAAGCACCAGAGATACTTATATTATGCGTCTCGTTCGGAGGGATGGCAGAGTGGTCGAATGCACCGGTCTTGAAAACCGGCAACGGTTTATCCCGTTCTAGGGTTCAAATCCCTATCCCTCCGCCACATTAAATACGAGAAAAGCCGTTGATAATCAACGGCTTTTTTGCTTTCTAGCATTTGAAAAATCATATTCTCAGACCCAAAACGGATGACTGAGACATATGTACCTATTCAGAGCCACAAATTGTACCTATTACACCCGCATGGTGTTGCCTGCTTCTCTGCGTGATAAAGGCTTCGCTGCCGACATCAAAGTATCCTTACTCACTAAACAGCGCTCTATCGCGATAGGTCGTAACCTTGTGGTTGCGGGTATCTTACGACCATTAATCAGTAACTTAACCCCACAATCACAGCCTGATGTGTTTAAAGCACACGTTAATCAATTGATTAATGATGCGCGTGTAGGCTTTGTTGGGGTAACCGAAACGCTTGATGAAAATGCCAAACCAGTGCGGGAAATCATCCAGTTTATTCCCACTCGGCCAACGCAATTAGCCCATAATAGTGCGACATATGACAATTATCCCTCGTCAACAAACTTGGCATTGTCAAATAGTTCGGGTAGTAAAAAGCAAACAAATTCAGTAGATAACGTCACATTAACGGATGCACTAATTAAGTTTATTGCGTCTAAACAAAAGCAGTCTGTCTCAGTCTTAACGGTAAAGCAGCTAAATCAACGTATAGGCCACTTTATTGAGCGAACCCACCTAGATGATGTATTCGACATCACCAGCGCTGAGGCGATGGAATACAAGGATTGCTTGTTAGAAGAAGGTCGAAGCCATAAAAGTAATAAAGGCTACCTCGCGGCTGTGTCGCAGTTCTTTAAATGGTGCAAACTGATGCGCTACACCAGCGCTAATCCGTTTGATGAAGTGAAACTGTCCAAGCCAAGTAATCAAGCTGGACATGATTTAGCGCGTCAGCGCTGGCAACCTGAGCAATTAAAACACGTACTGCAATCACAAGACTTTATCGATAAACAAGCTGACTTTAAATGGATAACACTATTGATGCTCTATCACGGTTTACGGCCTTCAGAAGCCTGTCAGCTACACAGCAATGATATAACCGTCATCGATGGCATCAATGTCATATACGTCACCAATGATGGCATGAGCCAACAACTCAAGACCGCACAGTCAAAACGAACCGTTCCACTACATCAAAAACTCATAGAACTCGGTTTTATAGATTTCGTTCAAACCATTACTGACCGAACATCAAAAAGCTATCACATAAAAAATAGTCCGTTAAAAAGCGGCCAGTTAACAAGCAGTCCGTTATTTCATTATCAACCCAGTAACGATGGTGTTTGGTCACATAAGTTTTGTCGTGAATTTGGCAAATTACTCGACCAACTTAACTTTATTGCAGGTAAACGACCTACAGCCTATTCATTCCGTCACACCTTTATTGATGAGCTTAAACAACTACAAATTGAAGAATCGATGGTGGCACAGCTTGTTGGACACGCTTATCACAACATCACTTATGGGCGATACGGTAAGCAATATGATGTCAAAACACTCAATCCAGTGGTAGATAAAGTCGAGTACGCGCTGAATTTGTTACAACCCATATAAAGCGTTTGATTGAAAAGGGGTCAAGGGGAACACTTGCCGATGCGGTATTAGGCACGACATACCGCTTAGTCGGTCACTAGCGGTATCTTTTTTACTTTTTGCGCTAATTTACGCCCGTATGATTGAGGAAACTGATTTGTATGAGCGTTTTTTTGGCTTAATTGGTCACCGTAGGATGGAACAAATGACAACAGTCAGTAAATCCTGAGTGACTTTATACGCCAAAATTTGCTCTCACAGAACCAATACCAGTCTGAGAAATAATGAAACGTACCCGCGACATCATTTCTCAGCAGCATTTATCAAATCCTACGGGCGTAAATCGATAGTAAATCTTGCTGGGAAATCGAATTTTCACTTTTTTCGCGTTAATTTCACGCTCATTTCACGTAAAGAATGCAATTTAAACCGCTTCGCACTCAGTGAGTGCGAAGCAAAAACAGCCCACAATTATGTGGGACTACAACGTAACTTGGTACGCTTGTATCCCACTTTTTGTTCCAAAAAGGTCGGATACAAGCTCGGGCAAGGGGAAACCCCTTAACCCCAAAGCCACATGCTACGCATGTGAAAATCAAAAGCGTAAAAGACAAAATCAGCATTGACACTTTTATATGGTACGTACTGATTTTATGTACAGTTATAATGGTGTTTCATCGATTTACGCTAAAAATCGATTGAAAATCGTTCTTTAGTTGTATCACTTTAAAAATATAGAAATCATAATTATCTGATTTTATTGTCTTTAATTTTTAGTACAATAAAGGAAAATCCTACTTTACGCGCAAGCTCGGTTTGTTTTTTACATGGGTCATATTTTATTGCTTTACTTCAATAAGATAGTAAATGTAGGATGATATTAATCAATAAGTTAAGGGACTGGCTTTACAGCGCAAGCCCTTCAATAAGCGTTATGTTTCAAGGAGAGTCATGAAGTATCTATCTATTTTCGTTGCATTATTATCTACCCAATCATTTGGCTGGGAATGCAACGATCCGAATGGATATATCAAAAAGGAAGGTGTGTTAGTCGTCAAAAAAGTGTGTGACACCGAGTTATGTCAATTCACTATTGAGGCTCCGCACAGTCTCGAAGATCGAGCATTCCAAGATTTTACTTTGTCACAAGAGCACGAAGGTAAGCCTATATTTGTCGCTCCACTTCAGCACAAGCAAATGGGTGCTGTATTTTCTACCGAGATCACCATCAAGAAGTCGAAATTATCGGGCTTCTCTGTAATGGCAAATTACTTAAACTTTGGTTACGGTTGCACCGCAGGTTCTACCGTTTACCTAGAAAAAACATAACAAGGCGCTAAAATCAGAAAAACTAAAGTCGGCCATCGCTTCGCGATTATAGCCAACTGTAGTTTTCTGCTTAGCTTAGCGTTATAAGCCATGGAAAAGTATGAGATGGACTCTTTTTTTATCGTGTACGTTGCACTAGCCATTTATCTTGTACTGAATCTAGCAGTTTCATTTTTCTTGGCGAAAAGAGATGACTTAGATACTGTTCAAAAAGTTGCACAAATCATTATCGCCTGGTTAATCCCATATATAGCTGCAATTGCTCTTTGGCAATTTAACAAAAGTCAGGATCGCCCTATCAAGAAACATTCTGAATTTGGTGGCGGCCCCAGAGATAGTAGCGGGGCTGGCTCAGATGGTAATCATTAACAATGTCTTATAATCGGGTAGCCGGAGGTATCTAGCCTCCAGCCCCCACACCACCCTGCATGCGGCTCCGCACAGGGCGGTTCATTTAGAACATCTAACTAGCTTTCTGGTTAGGATATTGAACTGCGATCCATCCGTCTCTCAATGAATATAATCCTGCTTTCTTCAGATATTCATTACTCAGCGCTTGCTGTATCCCAGGTGTTTTAGAGCTACGCCAAGGGCCTTTACTTGTGATACCACAAGCAACAGCGGCTTGGATTTTCTGTTCATTTACAACCAGTTTAGCCTAGTGGCAAGGTATTGAGTAATGCTCATTAGTACTCGTTCGCCTGCGAGTTGAAACTTTACCAAGATGATAAAATCGTCCGCGTAGCGGGCGAATTGATGCCCTCGACTTTCCAGCTCTTTATTCACACTACACTCAGCACTGAATCCAAAAGTGATCGGCATGGATATTATTAGGCGATCGGGATGGATGGTAGTATGCAGCATTAACAGTCATAATGATTTAAAGCTTTATGGTGATAGCTAATTTGGTATTATGCAAACCTAGCATCACAGTTGAGGAATTCAAGATGAACAAGAAAGTTGAGGCATATGGTGTTAATGCAATTATTCGTCCGAAAATAACAGCCACTAAAGAGCTTGATTTGTCTGGAATTTATGGACAACAAATTGTTAAGTCTGAGACAAAGCTAGCTTTGAGAACACACCGTAAAACGTTCGAGAAATTGGCTGATATGTAATGGATATCATTTGCTTTCCATTCGAGCGTGTTATCGAAATCAATACTTTTATTTTAGAAACTGAACCTGGCATGAAAGGGCAGGTAGATGTTTCAAAATTACAAGGTGCATTAGGGCGTATTGATAATGCAATTGTGTACGATGGTTTAGATGATATTTTTGAAATTGCTGCAAAATATACTGCAAGTATTGCTATTGCTCATTCACTACCAGATGCGAATAAACGCACAGGATTGATTGTTGCACTTGAGTATTTGTCATTAAATGATTTTGAACTTACAAGCGACAACACACTATTAGCCGATGCAGTAAGAGATTTAGTTCTTGGTGTGATTGGTGAAAGTGATTTTGCTGACATATTGTATGCCCAATATGCGCAAGAAAATCAGTAGTATTGTTTTTAAATTGACAAAATACTCAATAAATATTTAAATGTCATATATCGACTACGAATGTTCACTATCTGAGATGTGATTTTTCGATTAGTGATTGATTATAATGAATTTTAGTTTTATTTTGTGGCTGATTGCTTGGGTTCAAATCCCTATCCCTCCGCCACATTCAAATAAAAAGGCTCATCAGAAATGATGAGCCTTTTTATTTGGGCGAAAGAAAGGGCTTTAAACCCTGGGTTCCTCTTTATTACAAGCAGGCTATCCCTCCGCCATATTCTAATGAAGAGGCCTATCGAAAGATAAGGCTTTTAGTTTGGCGAGAGATAGGGCTGTGAGCCCACAGGTTTATCAGCTAACCAGTTGACTAGAAAGGCGATTATGGCGCATAAGCTAGTCGTAATATTGGTGTTACAGATACACATAATAGTCATCAAATATACAGTCTCTTGAATGGCTATCAATGACTTTATTTGCTATTTTGATGAAGTCCGCAACACCAATATTTGGCCAGCTTTATGAGCTTGTATCACACTTAATCTGACACTCGTTTGACCAAGCCGTAGTGCTTTTTCCCGCGTTGAATTAACCAATATTGATCATACAAAGGGAAGCTCAATGTTGAGTTACCTGACTCAACTTTTTCTCCATTGATGCTAATAGCATTACTTTCAATCAACTCTCTTGCAATACGTTTCGAATTAGCCAAACCTGATTGAACTAATAACTCAACTAAATCATGTTGCGTGCTTTGTATACACGGCAAACCATCTAGCTCAAGCTGCTTGAGTTCATTCAAACTCAATTGTTGTACGTTACCGCTAAACAAGGCTTGAGTAATCCGCTCAGCACTTGCTAGCCCCTCATCACCATGAACAAAATGTGTCATTTGTGCTGCCAGCATGCGTTGCGCTTTAGGCTTACTGGTATTGGCATTGTCTTGTGCCTCAATCTCCGCGATGTCGTCACAACTCAAAAAAGTGTAATAGCGCAAGAAGTTGTAAACATCGGCATCGTCCACCGATAACCAAAATTGATAAAAAGAATAAGGCGATGTTTTGATGGGGTTGAGCCACACCGCGCCACCTTCGGTTTTACCAAATTTAGTGCCATCCGATTTAGTGATTAACGGTAATGTAAGCCCAAATACTTGCTCATTGTTTTGACGACGGGTGAAATCGATGCCGCTGACGATATTGCCCCATTGGTCATTACCACCAATTTGCAAACGACAAGCATATTGACGATTAAGCTCTGCAAAGTCATAAGATTGCAGCAGTGAGTAACTGAACTCAGTGAATGAAATTCCCTGGTCTGGACGCTGTAAACGCTGTTTTACCGATTCGCGATTAATCATACTATTTACCGAGAAGTGTTTACCCACGTCACGAAAAAAATCAATCACATTTATGTTCTTAACCCAGTTAGCATTGTTAACCATCAGTATAGGCTTAGTTTTATTATGCATTAATTGTTGGATCTGATTAGACAAATCTTGTCCCCATCCAGAGACCACATCTTCTGAATGTAAACTTCGTTCAGTGGCTTTAAAACTGGGATCACCAATCATACCCGTTGCCCCACCAATTAAAGAAATTGCTTGATGTCCTGCATCCTGAAAACGTTTGAGCATGATAAGTGGTACAAGATGGCCGATGTGCAAACTGTTTGCGGTTGGATCAAAACCACAATATACCGTTTGAGGCTTATTGAGGAGTTGTTGTATTTGCTTTAAGTCACTGGTATTGGCGATTAAACCACGAGCTTGTAAATCTTGGATTAGTGTCATTGTCTTGTCCTTAGAAGCTAGAGTCGCATCTAGATTAAGGCGCAATGCACACACTCAACATATCCTAAAAGGGACAGTTTATGATCTTGAATAAGTGATCATATGGTTAAAAAACAATTGAAATAACTCACTCAGTGAAGCGACATTTAACTGTACATAAATACGTTTTCGATGGTTCTTTACCGTGCCTTGGGTGATATTAAGCTGCTTAGCGATATCTTCGGTATCAAAACCTTGAGCAATTAGCGCCACGACTTCTTGCTCACGTTTGGTGAGTAATGCTTGCCCGAAAGTGGTTAGTGCTTGTTGAATAGACTCACGTATTTCAGTTGATGAATGACTGCGATTCAATACCGTTTCGGCTAAATTGAATTCGTTTTGCTTCCAGTGCTGCTGACACAAAGATTGAATGATACAAAAGTAGGATTTAAGTTTACTGATTTGTTGCTGAGTAAAACATTTATCGTCCCGCATATGACCGAAATAAAGCATCACCCATCGCTCTGGTTCAATCTCAATCAACATACTCAACTCATCTTTCCAGCCTGTTTGATGATAAAACTGCTGACAATAGGCTTTATAATCGAGGTTTTTATGTACAACGTCTTTTAACGTAAAAATACCTTGCTGCTTCTGGATAGTTAATTTTTGATAGAAGGGATCATGTTGAAACGATGTGGTGAGATAATATTGAAACAACAATTCACGATCACTTTCGATTGAGTCATACAGATAAATAGGACGCTTACCTTCTCGATAGCCGAGTATAACCGCACAATCGAAACGCAAAACCAAGCTTATCATCCCCATCAGTTTTGGGGTAAATCTTGGTGTATTAAGCGCAGAAATCACTTCTGACAATTTTATATTGAAAGTGTCGTTCAGCATGAAGTTACGTGTCGGTGAAAAGTAATGATAAGCATATATCATGTTAGCTATTATTCAAAAATGAATGCTGGCTTTATGCAAAAAATAACAGGTGATATACAGACACAGCAAGTGAGAAAAACGATGATTTACTTACTGAAGGCTTGAGCTTAAATATTGTATTTAATCGCTCACTTTTGTGATTGGTTTGAATGTGACTCATTTGCCGCTAAACCTTGTCGTATGTTGCAGATGTTGATAAAAAGGGCGGGATTCAAATTGATACTTTATAAGTTTACTTAATCCCGTTTTTTAGATCCTCGATAAACTTAGTTACGGCCAAAAACGCGATAGTGGCCATAACTAAGTAGATTATCGCAAGTAGATATTTATACGTAAGTGTTATGGACTATCGTCTGCATTGGCGAATGTGTAATCTAGTATGATTAACAATTAATTATGTCAGGGCTAGTAAACACCCTGTGCCAACATGGCATCGGCCACTTTGACGAAACCGGCGATATTCGCGCCATTCTCATAGTTCACATGGCCTTCTTTATCTTCACCGTAGTTGACACAAGTAGCATGAATACTTTGCATTATCTCTTTGAGGCGAGCATCAACTTTTTCTCGGCTCCAAGACAGACGTTGCGCATTCTGACTCATTTCTAAACCAGAGGTTGCAACCCCGCCAGCATTAGCGGCTTTACCGGGCAAATAGCACCTTGGCTGCGTGAAAGGCTTTTACTGCTTCGGCGCTACTCGGCATATTTGCCCCTTCAGCCACCACTAATACGCCATTGGCGATTAGCACCGTGGCATCTTCTTCCAACAATTCGTTTTGGGTGGCACAAGGTAAAGCAACTTGAGTCGGTAGATGCCAAGGAGTGCGGCCGCTAAAATATTCGAGCTCCATTTCATAGGCGTAGTCTGCTACACGTTGACGTTGTTCATTTTTTAACTCCATAAGT
Organism: Shewanella sp. OMA3-2; assembly: GCF_021513195.1. NCBI lineage: Bacteria > Pseudomonadati > Pseudomonadota > Gammaproteobacteria > Alteromonadales > Shewanellaceae > Shewanella > Shewanella sp. OMA3-2. The sequence goes on from NZ_CP090974.1 coordinate 1,741,664, forward strand.
CTAGCTAACTTCTCCAGGGTAAAACCTGATGGATCGTAGACAGTGCCGTCTGAGTCAGAGGCTGTGATGACACGCGCACCCAATTCCATCGCTTTTTCGATGGCATATTGCGCCACGTTACCAGAACCCGATACTGAGACTGTCATGCCAGCTAGAGATTGGTTATTGTTAGCTAACATAGCTTCGACAAAATAGAGGAGCCCATAACCAGTGGCTTCAGGTCGGATCAAGCTGCCGCCGAATGAAAGTCCCTTGCCGGTGAAAACACATTCGGCGCTGTTGGTAAGCTTTTTCATCATGCCCGCCATATAACCCACTTCACGTCCGCCAACACCGATATCACCAGCCGGTACATCGGTGTTAGCACCCAGATGGCGATAAAGTTCCAACATTAATGCTTGGCAGAAGCGCATGACTTCACCCTGACTCTTGCCTTTGGGATTGAAATCACTGCCACCTTTGCCTCCGCCCATGGGTAAAGTTGTTAGGGCATTCTTGAAAGTCTGCTCGAAGGCGAGAAATTTGAGTACTGACAGATCTACCGAAGGGTGAAAACGCATACCACCTTTAATTGGCCCTATGGCCGAGCTGTGTTGGATGCGATAACCGCGATTGACTTGTACCTGACCTGAATCATTGACCCAGCTTACCCTAAATTGAACCAGCCGTTCAGGCTCTACTAAACGATCCAATAGCCCATGTTCCAGATAACGTGGGTTTTGAGCTAAAAATGGCCAAATGGAGGTGATAACCTCATTTACAGCCTGAATAAACTCTGGCTGGTTAGCATTACGTTTTGCCACTTGGGCTATAAAATTTTCTTTAGAAAGGGAATGACTCATCGCTAACTCCTATAGTAAATCACATCGGCTTTATGCCAGATAAAGGCCATGCCCTGTATTAATCTAAGTGCTACATGCTTGGTTTGCTTTCATAAAACACTAAGGTTTGTAAAAAAAATTGACTCATCTGTACCATGAGAACCAAGTCATCAAATGCTTAAGATGGTAGTTTTATGCATTTAATTCACATAAATAGCAAGCGTTAATTATATGTTCACTTTGTTGTTAGACCATTTATATTGTTGGGGTGTAAGTTTTAGTGTTTGATATATATGTTATTTTTGTGACTTTTGCTCGTGTGGTGTTATAGCCAATAAATACATAAAAACTTTGTTTTAAAATGTATTTGTATGCATTTTATAATGTTGAGCTTTTTTAGAGGTTGAGCCTAGTATGAAGAAGTCGATCTATTATTTAACATTACTATGCGCATTAAATAGTATTGATAATAATGTTGTGAACTATGATTTGTAGGACACTTTGAAGTGACGACCATGTAGAGCATAGCTTTACTATGAATAGCTAAGCTGTCAGCTGAGGTAAGTGAACGCACTTTATTGATAATTGCTTTTAAGCATTTGCCATTAACCGGCTTTTGAACTCATAAGTGGCAACACTTTATAAGCGGATGCAGTAACAGGTTAGGTGTTTGGTAAAAGTGAATTGACTGAATGAGATTGTGCACTTGGCTAATTTGTGACTCTATGATGAGTTTGACCCATGAGATTTTAATTTTAATTTTTGAATCTAATATCGTTGTTGCCACGTATAGACTGTGTTGGAGGTATTTTTACGCCACAATGTAATGAATGAAATAAAATGAATGATAAGCCGCAATAATGCTATTGAATGATTATGGGAAGCGCTGCAGATTATGGAACAAGACACTTTATTGGGGTTGCTTAGTGCAACTGGTGCCGGTGATAAGCAGGCCTTTGCTGAATTGTATCAATTGACCAGTGGTCAGTTGTTTGCCGTTAGCCTAAAAATGCTGGGGCGACGAGAGCTGGCCGAAGAAGCGTTACAAGAGGCTTATGTAAAAATTTGGCATAACGCAACAGAGTATCAGCATGGTAAGGGGGCGGTATTAACCTGGATGATCAGTATTGTCCGTTACCGTGCTTTAGATATGCTGCGCTATCACAAGGTCAGAAAAGAAGAGGCACTTGAGGACGGGCAAGAAGCGATTTTTGAAGCGTCAACCCCAGATGATGGTCCTGATGTGGCTAAGAGTAAACTCGATGACTGTATGGGCGAGCTTGAACCACAGCAAAAGCAAGCTATTCATTTAGCTTACTATAATGGCTTAACACATCATGAGGTAGTAGGGCACTTAGACTTACCACTTGGCACGATTAAAAGCTGGATCCGTAGAGGCTTACAACAACTGCAGAGGTGTTTAGCATTATGAATTATCGCGACCCCGAATTAAAAGAAGCATTAGCCGCTGAATATGTATTGGGCACATTACGTGGTCAAGCACGTCGTAGGTTTCAAAAGTTAATGATGCAAATCCCTAGCTTGCGTGAAAGCACCTGGGTATGGGAGCAACATTTACACGGCATGAATGACAAGCTAGCGCCGATAAAACCAGACGCGCGAGTATGGCAGCAAATTAGTCTACGTCTTGGATTTACTTCACTTGAGGCTAAAACCGAGACTGGACAAGGTGTTGAGTTGACGGCTGACACTGAATCTAATGTGGTGTCTATAGCATCATTTAAAACCCGTTTATGGCAAGGTGCCGCGTCATTGGCTACCGCCGCCGCAATCATAATGGCGGTTGTGATGGTCAAGCAGCAACCAATAGATATGCCTATTGCGCAACAAATGGCGGTTGTACAAGGCGCACAGTCACAAGCTTTATGGTTAATTGAAGTGACAGATAGCACCATTGAGGTACGTTCAACCAGTAACTTCAAGCCATTGGCGAATAAAGATTACGAGTTGTGGATGATAGCAAAGGGTGTAGAAAATCCGATATCACTCGGTTTGTTGCCGAAATCAGGCCAATTATCATTGCCTAAAAACAGTCAGTTTGATGCGGTTGATATTGTGGCGTTAGCTGTGAGTTTAGAGCCATTAAACGGCTCACCTAATGGTTTACCTACTGAGGTACTTTACACCGCTGAGTTAGCGATCTTATAACTAAAGTAACCGTAGACAGAATGGTAACTGTGGTATTTATTGAAAGTGTAAGTGCGACTCAGTAGCGCATTAATCCATTACGGTTAGCATTGCTTACAGCATGATACTTAATAAAAATGGCCTGAATTTGATTCAGGCCTTTTTTTATCATTAATTTACCAAATTAGTTTTTTCTATAAAAAAAATAAAAATATATTTCATATTTAATTGTATTAAAACAGTATCTTAAGAATTACTTTGGTTAAATGTAAAAATTAAATCCAATTTGTTGCATCCAATATCGCAGCTCAACCGTTTACTGATATGACTCTATTAAATAACAAGGAAATAGTCATGCAAGTACTCAAAGTATCGCTTATCGCAAGTATCGTATGCAGCAGCTTATTAGGCGCAAATGCTTTTGCATCGAGCCACAGAGAAGCACCGAACATTACCCGTATGCCAACATTAGACTCTACTGACTTTTATGCCTTTAACAGTTATGAGGCTGGACGTGAAGAATACGTCACGTTAATCGCTAACTATATTCCATTACAAGACGCTTATGGTGGACCGAACTATTACGCAATGGATCCCGCAGCGGTATACAGCATTCACATCGACAATGATGGTGATGCAGTAGAAGATTTAACCTTTCAATTTAAGTTCACTAACGAATTAGCTAATAACAACCAAGGTATTGCGTTAACCGTTGGCCCTGCGGGTAATCAACGCACGGTAGCTGTGCCGCTTAAAAATATTGGCGCTATTACCGCTGGCGATCAAAGTGCAGCTAACTTTACAGAGTCTTATCAACTGAGTTTAGTTAAAGGACCACAAACCGACGGTATGGCTACCGTGTTAAGTAACAGTAATGGCGCCACCATGTTCCATAAGCCACTTGATTATATCGGTAATAAAAGCTTTGGTGACACAGCAGCCTATGCCGACTACGCCAGTCAGTTTGTGTATCAATTTTCTATCGAAGGTTGTGCAAGTCCTGCCAAGGTGTTTGTTGGACAACGTAAAGATCCATTCGTAGTTAACCTAGGTAAAACGTTTGATTTAGTTAACTATGTACCCGTTGAAGGTGATAGTGCTCCCGGTGCTGGCGATCAAGGTGGCTTCCCAGGCGGCATTACTCAATCAAGTGACAACGATAATTTAGTCGATAAAAACGTTACGGCACTGTCTATCGAAGTACCAAAATCTTGTTTAACCACTCAAGGTAACGGCACCATTGGCGCATGGACAACGGCAAGCTTACCGCAAGCGCGCATTTTAAATCCAAACGCTAAAATCGGTAAAACTGAAGTTAATGGTGGGGCGCTTACCCAGGTGTCTCGTTTAGGTAATCCGTTAGTTAATGAACTGGTTATTGGCTTAAAAGATAAAGACACATTCTCGAGTGCACATCCAAAAAATGACACTCAGTTTGCTGATTATGTGACTCACCCAAGTTTACCAGAGCTGCTAAACATACTGTTTAAAGATGCAGTGAATCAAACCTTGGGCGCTAATATTGAAACCCTAGCACCGACTAACTTTCCTCGTACCGATCTTGTTACTGCATTTTTAACCGGTTTTGCCGGTGTAAACCAACTTGAAACCGTTACGCCGTCTGAAATGCTGCGATTAAACACAGGTATTCCTGCTAAACCACGTGACATGCAGTCAGCTTTTGGTGTTGCGGGCGATGACTTAGCCGGTTTCCCAAATGGCCGCCGTCCTGGTGATGATGTGGTTGATATTGCGCTACGTGTTGTGATGGGGCGTTTATGTTATCCGATCCCAGTAAACGGAACCGACACTGACTTAGGTTTGTGTACAACCGATGATGCAAGTGTAGGTAATGTGCCCTTTACTGATGGTGCTCCTGTGAATGCCAGCATGATGATGGACCACTTTCCTTACCTAGCGACGCCATTGTCTGGTTCAAAATAGGGAGTCTTAGATGAATACATCAACTAGAAATTTAACCAAACCGCTATTGTTAGTCAGCCTTTTGAGTGCCAGTTTATTGGCCGGTTGTAACTCTGATAATGACGCGATGAAAAGTGTTAATCAAGCTCCTGTAGCTGACGACATTATGCTAACCACAGTGACTGAAACGGCCGTTATGGGCCAAGTTAAGGCTACTGACAGCGACAATGATCCATTAATGTTTACGCTAAAACAGCAACCAACGTTAGGGATGGTGAGTTTACAAGCTAATGGCGAGTTCATTTATACGCCAGCAAATGAAGTCACTGGCATGGACAGCTTTACGATTACCGTAACCGATAGTGTTAATGCCCCGGTAAATGTGATGGTGTCGGTCGCTATTGATGCTCAGCAGTTGCAGTTTTCAAGTTTAAGTCGTGAGGCATTTTTACAAAATGCTAATGATAAACCGTTACGGATTAATGGCCGCGAAATAGAAAATGATGTCAGCGGAATTAACTTTTACGACGACTTATTGCTTGATCAGTAACCGCATGAGTTAACCCGTTATACAAGGACGTTTATTGCCATGGAAGGCATTAGGAGAATATATGCAAGGTGTAGCAACTAGAATAAAACGTGCCACAATAACAGCCTTAATCGGCGGCTGCTTAGTGTTGGCTAATACCAGTGTGGCTGAGCCATACACACCTAAAAGTGATGATGAAGTGGTCGCAAAGTGGAAAGTGCTTGATGATTCTCCTAACATTAAATCTGATCAAATTAGTCTAACCCAAATCAGTGACTTTATTGAACAAGGGCAGTATCCGGGAGAAGCCGATTATCGTTATGGTCGCGCTAAAGCTTGGCTCCAAGCGAAAATGAATAACACTAGCCCAGATGCACAAACCTTGTATTTATATGCCCGAGTATTACAGCATCAACATCAATTTGATAAAGCGATTAAAGTGTTGCAGCGCGCAATTAGTTTAGATCCCTCAGCGATAAATAGTTGGTTATTAAAAGCCAATATTCATTTGGTGCAAGGAGATATTATAAGTGCGCGTGAAGCTTGTTTAGCCTTAATAGGTAAGGCGAGCATTTTACTTATTTCGGCCTGTGCATTAGAGGTTTCAGCACAAAACGGCAAACTAGCAGAAAGTTATCAAGAGCTAGCTAGGTTATACACGGTATACAGCCCGACTAATGAGCAAGAAAAACAGTGGATCAGCCAAATACTGGCTGATATGGCTTTAAGGCAAGCACAGGCCGACAATGCATTAGTGCATTTACAGCAAATTGAGTTAAATGTTGCCCCTGTCAGTTTATTAGCCCTATGGGCCGATGTGCAGATGTCGCTAAATCAGTATGAACAAGTTATTGATAAAATTGGTGATATTGTTAATAGACATCCGGTTAAAGATGATGCTTTATTACTGCGCTTAGCTAAAGCAGAAAAGCAGCTTAATACCAACCTTGAATGGCAAACATTATTTGCCCAACGCGTTGAGTTGCGTGAGCAAAGACAAGACAGTTTACACGCATCAGAACTGGCACAATATTATTTATACGTAGATGTGCAGCCGATAAAAGCACTTTATTGGGCCAAAATTAATTGGCGGGTGGCAAAGCAAATTAACGATCGACTTTTACTCGAAAATGCTAGGTCACTGTTAAAAAGTAGCCAGCAAGATAAAGAGACGGCATAAGCGGTGTATTTGGGATAATAAGGGAATAGACAGTGAATGTAATTAAACCAGTATTATTGATGATGAAAGTCTGTGTGATCTTACTAGCAATTCTGTCTAGTTATGGCAGCATGGCTCATCAAATGAGCACCAGTTATTTGTCGATAAAAATTGACGCTCAGGGGCAAGTTCAGGGAACATGGCAACTTCGTCTATTTGACCTTTCTCAGCTAATTGATATTGATAATAATCAAGATGGCCAACTTACCTGGCAAGAGATACAGATTAATAAACTTGCCACTAGCCAGTATTTACAGTCAGCTTTACAGATCAGTCGTGAGCAAACCTGCGGGCTAATTTTTGATGTTGATCAGCAAATCGATCAACATTTTAATGAAGGGTATTTAGTGACTTCATTTAGTGGCCAATGCCATAGTATGGGGGCATTAAAAATTGATTATCAAGCGATGTTTGAAATCGATACCGACCATAAATCGATAGTCACTATTGAAGCACCCGAGCATCAATATACTCGAGTCATCAGTAATGATAATCGCACCTTGTTGATTAATCTCGCTGAAAGCCAAATTAGCGATACCTTTGTTGAGTATGTTTATCAAGGCATTATTCATATTTGGAAAGGCACCGACCATATTCTATTTTTATTAGCTTTACTGCTAACGTGTGTATTAAGCCGCGAGCAAAAACAATGGCAAGGGATTAAAAGTAAAATCCAAATTGTAAAACAAACTGCTTGGATTGTTACCGCATTTACGCTGGCGCATTCAATTACGCTTACCACCACAGCAATGGGTGTTATTAATTTTAGTAGCCACTGGATAGAGCTGGGTATTGCCTTATCAGTATTGTTAGCAGCCTTGAATAATGTTTGGCCAGTCGTGTTGAGATTAGGCTGGATTACCTTTGCATTTGGCTTATTACACGGTATGGGGTTTGCGGGAGTTTTAGGTGAACTTGGATTACCTGAAAATCAAAAAGTATTCACTATTCTAGCGTTCAACTTAGGTGTAGAAGTTGGGCAACTCGCTATTTTAATGCTGGTATTACCTTTGTTAATGTTGGTTCGCCACACACTCTGGTATAAAAAGTGGGGGATGCAACTGGGGTCAATCATGATTGCCTTAATGGCCATTCAGTGGTCTATAGAACGCTTTTAATAGGTAATATCGACATATTATAGATGTTGCTATTTTAGAGGGGTTAACTTCCAATGAGGAAAAGATTGTTCGAGTTAATCCCCTTTGTTTTTCGTAGATCAATGTTATGCAAGCCGTTATGCTTGGTCTTTACAGCAATATCTTACGACGCAGCTATTAGTCCCTGGCCATCTTTTGTAAAAACTCTAAGCGTTGCAGTTCTTGCTCATCGGGTTGCCATTGCTCATCTGATAGTTGCTCTACAGCAAAGTCGCCAAGATCAAAACTAGCTTGCTCGCTATGGCCATAACGCGTTAACTCTCCAGGCACTCCTGGGCGAAGCTCTAATACAAAAGTCGCTATTTTGAACGGACCTGAGTGTTGTGCAAGTACCGCTTTATAGGCTTTAAGCTCGATTTCAGCCTCACCTTGTGACAGTTTTTCTGAGCCGGTAAGTAGTGCTATTGGCTGACCGTTTTGTTGGTGTAAGTTGGCCCGTAAACGATAATAGCCCGCTTTTTCAACGGCGAGTTTGACGGGGATAACCATATCACTGCCTTCTGCCCGTACGTTACCTACACCGGTAATCGTGGCTGCTGGATAACTGTACTCAATACCTGTTGATATTGTTTGTTTTTTGCCTTTAGCGCTAAATGTCACCCTGACTTCTATGGGGCCGTCCCATTCTTCTTTGGCGTCTAACCTTGCAGTCCATTCCCCTTTACTGCTAAGCATATCCTCTTTGCCTAATATGTCATTACTCTGATTTTGTTCGCTTTTAAGCGAGACATTTACCGAGGTCACTGCCATGCCGTTGACGACAAGTTTAACTATTACAGGTTCAGGGTAGCTGAAACGATATTGGGGGAGCACTATGCTAGCGCTGCCACCGTCTTGTAACATAACGGATTGTGGCAGGTAATTATTGGGATTAAGTAAGTGGGTATCTTCAGCTGTTAATGGCATTGAGTAAGCTGGTAGCGTCAGCTCACTTGCATAAGCATCGGCCAACAAAGAGAAACTCTCACTGATAGACTCTGGAATGGTTTCTACTTGATCCTTTATCCTGGGCTTTGTCTGAACAGTTTGAGTTGACGGCTGAGTAATAGAAGGCTCCTTTTGGGGCGTAATCGACGCCTGATCGGGCAATGTTGCCGGCTCAGAGGTGAAATACCAATACCCTGCTAGACCGACTAGCAGGGTAATAGTACTGACAACTTTTTTATTAGGCTTTTTCATTAATAGTTAATTTGCCGCTTGATAAACGAGTGATGACATACTCGTGCTCGCTGAATTGCGGACTAATCGGTAACGTGAACTAAACACCCACCAACCGCGTTTTTCTTCATAGGTATTAAACTGCAAATTGCCACCATTTAGGTAATTAACACGGCTATTCGCTGTTGTTACTTCATCTTTAGCGCTGTTTAAAATCGTGTCACCGTGGCTGTAGCCTTCACTCATTAACATAGGATAATGATATGGCATAAACTGGCTTGGACCACTGACCGATTTAAGTTTACCATCGAATGCAACACTCGTTGAGCAGCTGTTATAACTGCCTACTGATGCAGCACCACAGCTTGAGTGACTTGCGACAACACCATCATCTTCACCGGGTAAAAACGCACCTGTTGCCCCTAAAAAGTCAGACCCTGCCCCAGCAAAACGTAAACGTGGCACTCTACTGCCAGGAAAGGCTGCAAGTTGGCGAGCACTATTAACCCGTAAATCATTAAGCACACCAATTGTTGATGGTGTTGGAGTGGTACCTAACCATAGGGAAACTGCAAATCTTAATGTGGCATCGATAAGCCCTGTGCCATTGGCAACATTGACGGCAAGATCGGCTAATTCAACACCACCACCTGCACCAGCAAAGTCGAAGGTAGCCACAATGTTTAATGGCTGTAGACCGGCATTTTGTAACCATAGTGCCTGATTATCAATAATATAACGGGTAACTAAATCACCAGTAGAGTGGGTTACAAATATGCAGCCGCTGGCACAGGTGCCATCACGGGACATTTGCTGTAATTTAGGCCATACGTAATTGCTAGTGATCTTGTTTGCAATACGTTCTTGTGATGGCCAATCGATACGTTCATCGGCACGATCCCGCCAATATTCGGCCCAATATTGATCGCCATTATTGCTAACTTGGGCACCGGTGGGTTTACTTTGTAAGTTGTCAGGTTGAAAGCCGTGTACTAAAACGACTGGGTGGCCACCTACAGCAGCTTGAGCTGCACCACTGAGTAAGCCCGCCAAGAGTAGAAATAGTGATTTATTCATTTGATATCCTTGTCTATTGCCTGCTACTGCGGCCACAATTACGACGATCATTACGACGATCATTACGGCGATCAACTACCGCAATAGTGGCGCTAGCATTTTTATTAAAATTCGGGGTTTAATTAATTTTTTTTACTTTCAGCAATCAACATAGAGGAGAAAAAAAGATTGCAACAGTTAAAAATTTGCCATTTTATGGCAATGAAGGGGCTTGCGTTTGAATGTTTTATGCTCAACTTTATAAGGTTATTTCAAAGGTGTTTGCCATGAGTGATTTTACGACATGGTAATTGTCAGTTTTAATTAGATGTCGATTAACAATTTATTAACACTGGCGTTTTAAGTTTTTACTCCAATTATTTTTAAAAGAGGTTACTTAATCTATGATTACTTGTTATTTCGCTTTGTTAGAATAAAAAACAAGCTTGCGTAGGTATTTTTAGCTGCAATCGCGATTATTACTAGCATCGTATTTAATTGGTTGGTCACAACAAGCGCGATGTCACCTATTACCGATATCCTTTCTAAGTTAAAAGTGATTAAAAGTATTGTAGAACAAACCAACTTGTTAGCGCTAAATGTTGCTATTGAGGCCGCTAGAGCCGGATAGCAAGGACGAAGCTTTGCGGTTGTTACTGATGAGGTACGTACTTTAACTAAGCGTACTCAATAAATCGTCGCATTATCGCTATTAATGACATTGCCCAGCACTCGATTATGGCTGCTGAAGAGTTATATCCTCAGTGAATAATTTATTAAAACTAACGAACGCCATGCGTGTTCAAGTGGGAACCTTTAAACAGCATTAAGTTGTCTGTATAAGTATAAGTATAACCCTAGAGTTAGCTTGTTTTTAATAAGACATTTTACAAAAAAGAAGCCAATAGTTTCCTATGGCTCCTTAATTTATTACTGTTACGCTAATCTGTTAACTGGTCACTCAATTGGTCACTTAGTTAGCTAAAAGATAAGCTACTAAGCTTTCATCGCCTTTTCTCCACGTGAAAGACCGACGACACCAGAACGAGACACTTCAATTACTTTAGTGACTTCGGTTAATGCTTTGATAAAAGCATCAACTTTATCACTTGTCCCCGCCATTTGTATGGTGTAAAGACTTGCGGTTACATCAACAATTTGGCCACGAAAAATGTCCGTAGTACGTTTAACTTCCTCACGGGTATCACCAATGGCTTTTACCTTGATTAAGGCTAACTCGCGTTCAATATGAGCCGCTTCAGTGATGTTAGCGACTTTTAGAATATCAATAAGCTTATGCAGTTGTTTTTCTATCTGTTCTAGCACTTTTTCATCAGCTACTACGGTAATGTTTAACCGTGATAACGTGTGATCTTCCGTTGGCGCAACGGTTAAGCTTTCAATGTTATAACCACGCTGTGAAAACAAGCCGACAACGCGAGAAAGGGCACCAGGTTGGTTTTCAAGTAATACAGAAATAATACGACGCATTAGCTTTTCTCCGTTTTGCTTAACCACATTTCATTCATTGCACCACCACGAATTAACATGGGATAAACGTGTTCAGTCTCATCAACACTAATATCAACAAACACTAATCTGTCCTTAATGGCCAATGCTTCGGCCAGTTTTGACTCTAACTCGTTTGGATCGCTAATGGTCATCCCTACATGACCATACGCTTCGGCAATTTTGGCGAAGTTAGGCACAGAATCCATGTAGGAGTGTGAGTGGCGGCCGGAATAAATCATATCTTGCCATTGTTTAACCATGCCTAAAAAGCGGTTATTCAAGTTAATAATTTTAACCGGAGTATCGTATTGCAATGCTGTTGATAGCTCTTGAATATTCATTTGAATAGAACCATCGCCAGTAACACACACGACAGTTTCCTCAGGGAAAGCCATTTTAACGCCCATCGCCGCAGGTAAACCAAAGCCCATGGTGCCAAGGCCACCAGAGTTAATCCAGCGGCGTGGTTTATCAAACGGGTAATATAGTGCGGCAAACATTTGATGCTGGCCCACATCAGAAGAGACATAAGCATCACCATTGGTTAGCTTGTATAAAGTTTCGATAACTTGCTGTGGCTTAATGCGGTCAGTGGTTCTATCAAACTCTAAGCACTGTTGAGCACGCCATTGGGTGATTTGTTGCCACCATTCATTTAATGCTTCAGTGTCATTTTTTCCCTTACTGCTAGCTAACAACTCAAGCATTGTATCAAGGATATTATCTGCTGAACCTACAATTGGAATGTCTACCCTGGACCGTTTTTGAAATAGAAGAGGGGTCAATATCTATGTGTAAAATTGTGGCATTAGGGCAATACTTATCAACATTGTTAGTCGTACGATCATCAAAGCGAACGCCAATACCAAAGATTAAATCACAATTATGCATAGCATTGTTGGCTTCAAATGTACCATGCATACCCAACATGCCTAAGCTTTGCTTATGGGTGCCAGGGAACGCCCCTAAGCCCATTAATGTGCTAATGACTGGAATATTAAGTTGTTCGGCAAGTGATAAAATTTGTTGATCACACTCAGAAATAATTGCCCCACCACCGACATAAAGCACTGGCTTTTTGGCTGCTAATAACGCTTGAAGCCCACGACGGATTTGACCTTTATGGCCAGTTGTCGTTGGATTGTATGAACGCATTTTTACACTGTCTGGGTAAACATAGTCATAAAGGTTATCAGGGCTTAAACAATCTTTAGGTAAATCAATGACCACAGGGCCTGGGCGACCTGTAGAGGCGATAAAAAATGCCTTCTTAACTATTTCAGGAATATCTGCGGGGTTTTTTACTAAAAAGCTGTGTTTAACGATAGGTCTAGATATACCAATCATGTCACATTCTTGGAAGGCATCATTACCAATTAACGAGCTTGGTACTTGGCCAGATAACACCACCAAGGGAATAGAGTCCATATAAGCTGTTGCAATACCGGTAATGGCATTTGTTGCCCCAGGACCTGAAGTGACAAGTACCACGCCAACTTTACCCGTGGCGCGGGCATACCCATCGGCCATATGAACAGCAGCTTGCTCATGACGGACTAATATATGTTCTACACCAGCTATTTTATGGAGGGCATCATAGATATCTAAAACAGAACCACCGGGGTAACCAAAAATATGGCTAACACCTTCATCTATTAATGAGCGCACAATCATACTGGCGCCAGAAAGCTTTTCCATGAAATGAATCCTCTTAAGTTACCGTTATGGTAAACAGTATCTTGCATACAACGACGGTAATCGTTCTAAAAAATAAACTTAAACGGTTATTTAAGTCTGTTAAAGGTAAGACTTGCCTTAATCCTATTATCCGCTCTGCAGAACGGATAAGCTTCATCATATGTAAATCTATATTTACTGCAAGTGTTTTGTTTATTTTTTTAATTTGTTTGAAAATATTTCATATTTAATCTATGTAAAATGCTGTTGACGCAATAGTCTGTAGGGCACATAAACAAAAAAGCCATCAAACAAGTGTTTGATGGCTTTAAGTCACTTACGCGTTAACTTACGAATGATAGTTATCAGTTATCAGTTATCGTATGAGATTTACTTTGATAGTTTTGTAATATCTGACATGCGGCAACCATTAAAATGGCGACTAACATTAAGCTAGCGAATGGCACAGCAGTGCCATTATAAAAATAGGCGAGTAGCGGTCCCGCAGTTGCCCCGAAGCCAAATCGTAATGTACCAATAACCGCAGTAGCCGTACCGGTTTCTTGCTTGAATTTCATTAGCACAATCGCATCAGCATTCACAGACATAATCCCTAATGCGCCCATTAATGGGATCAGCATCATCACTGTAAAGTGGTAACTTAAATCAGACACATTAACCAGTACCAGTCCAATAGCGGCGATAGCGGCAAAAAAGGTACCCGCATGCAGCATACGTTTTGAGCCATATCGACTGACAATGCGTGAGTTCACAATGTTGGCTAACATTAATGCACCGACATTAGAGCTAAAGAGGATGGCAAACAATGACTTGTCTAATTCAAATACTTCCATGTACACAAATGGAGATGCGGTTAAATAGCAAAAGAATGCAAAAGAGGTTAGTACGCCACTGGCAATGTGTAATTTGACACCTTGGCGAGAAAAAACGGTGTAATAAGATCGAAAAAACGATTTTTGGCTACGTTGTGCTAAGTCTGTATCACTGGGCATTTTTAGCTTTGTTAGCACCACGATAAGTAGTAATGCTGCGTAGAAGCTTAATATAAAGAAGATTAAATGCCAGTCACCCAATTCTAATATAAAACTGCCTATTGTTGGGGCTATTAATGGTGCTAACATCATGATTAAACTAACGTAAGACATGCCCTTGGCGGTATTGTCACCGTAGATTTCTTTAATATAACCTGGTACCACAACTGTGGCAGCAGCGCCAATAAAGGCTTGTAAAAAACGCAGCACAAGAAACTGTTCAATAGTTTGACTAAAACCGAGTAATAAACTGATCACACTAAAACCAATTAATCCAGTAATGACTAAAGGTTTACGGCCAACTCTGTCAGCAATCGGACCAAATGTTAGCATGCCTAACGCATATCCTGCCAAGTAGATACTGAGCGATTGCTGCACCATGGTTACATCGGTACCAAAACCTTTAGCTAAAGTTGACATAGCAGGTAAGTACATATCAATGGCTAAGGGTGTTATCGCAACGATTGCCGCTAACATAGGGAGCAGCATTGCTAAGTGAGGAAAAGCACTTAGAACAGCTTTGTTTGAAGATTGAGACACAAAAACCTCAGGAAATTAGGGAAAAGCCATTTGGAGTAAATAAATGAGAAATTATATTTCAGCAGAATAGTTTAGCATGTAATTCGGACTTTGGATTTGAGATTTTGTAATCAAAAGTCTCAATTTTTCTAATCATCTAACAAAGCGGGTTAATGTCTATCAAGGTCTATTACTACATTATGTCGCATCAGTTCCTAAATAGATGTCATATTTTTGTGTTAGAAAAAAATTACCTATAAGTTGCTGTAATTTGCCTAATAAGAACCTATGATTGCAGCATTAGCTGTAATGACAAGGAAACTGCTGTGTTGTCACGTTTGTATGAGTTTATGCCTGGTTTAAATACACTGATTAATTATGAGCGAAAGTGGTTTGCTGACGATGTTAAAGCAGCATTATCCGTTGCTGCGGTAGCGCTTCCTGTTGCAATTGCTTATGCCCAACTTACTGGTGTTAATGCTGCTGTTGGTTTGTATTCATGCGTTTTGCCTATGATGATATACGCCTTATTTGGCACATCTAGACAACTTATTGTTGGACCAGATGCAGCAACTTGTGCGGTTATTGCCGCAGTGGTAACGCCACTCGCGGCCGGTGACAGCGTTAAGCATTGGCAACTGGTGATGACCATGACTGCAATGACAGGTTTTTGGTGCTTAATTGCCAGCCGATTTAAGTTAGGGGTATTGGCTGACTTTTTGTCCAAGCCTATTTTAATGGGGCTATTAAATGGTGTCGCTATTACCATTATTGTGGGTCAGTTTTCAAAAATATTCGGTTTTACTTTCGACGAAAGATATTTACTTGAACGTTTAGGTGGCGCCCCCACTTATTTGTCCAAAACACATATCCCAACCTTTTTAATGGCAATTCTGACCGTGGCTATTTATTTCGGTATGAAACGGCTTAGACCAAGCTGGCCCTCCTCGATGTTTGCCATCGCTTTTGGGGCGATATTAGTTTGGGTGTTTAACCTTGAACAATTTGATGTCAAAACTATAGGCACAGTAGCTGGTGGGTTACCTTTATTTCAGGCCCCCGAATTTAACGTTGGGATTATTCGTGAACTTGTTATGCCCGCGCTTAACTTAGCGGTAGTCAGCTTTGTCAGTATGATGCTAACGGCCCGCAGTTTTGCTGCTAAAAATGGTTATGATATTGATGCGGATAAAGAGTTTAGAGCATTAGGACTGGCTAATATCGCCTCGGCATTATCACAGGGCTTTGCGGTAAGTGGCGCCGATTCCCGTACCGCTGTTAATGATGCCAATGGCGGTAAAACACAATTAGTGTCAATTATTGCAGCGGCTATTATTGCCATAATCGCTATTTTTCTGACTGCGCCGCTGGAGTTTATTCCCAGTGCCGCGTTAGGTGTGGTATTAGTGATAGCGTCAGTGCATCTGTTAGATTTAAAAGCGGTATGGCAATTAAAACGACGTGACAAACAAGCTTTCTACTTAGCGTTCACAACTTTGTTTGCGGTATTGTTTATTGGTGTTATCCCTGGGATCACATTGGCAGTATTGCTGGGGTTGTTCCAATTTATTCGTACTGTGATGCGCCCAACCGATCAAGTTTTAGGCGTTGATATTACAGGTGTGATTAGAAGTTTAGACAGCAGCGACAAAGCCAAAGCTGTACCTGGTATTTTTATCTACCGTTTTAATTCACCATTAACTTACTTCAATTCAGGTTATTTTAAACGTCGCTTGTTAGAGCAATACGCAAGACAAAAAGGCGATGTAAAATGTGTCATTATTGATGCTGTGCCTTGTTTTACCCACCTTGATTTAAGTGTAATGGCAATGCTTGCCGATCTAGATACGCTTTTCAAAAAGCGTGGTGTGCGACTTGAGCTTGCTGGACGAAAGCGTCAATTACGGTCATGGTTTGAACAAACGGGGATGAAATCAGGCGACGAAGGTATTTATATTCGTTCAGATTTGTATCTAGCGTTAAAAGTGAATCAAAGTAAACAAGCAGCAGATGCGGTAATTCAGGATCACACTCCCGATACAGGGCAAGATAAGCCAGAACTAGATAAGTTAGAGCTAGATAAAGTTGTGTTGAACCATAGTCAGATATAATTTGGGGGGTGAATTAGGGTGGGTCTTTGTGGCTGAAATTGGTTAAGAGGAAACCGCTTTGTTCTTTACATAAAAGTGCAACGCAAAATGTGATATCAAATCATTTAAGAGAATGTTTGCAGATCACCGCTAAAGAGATAATCTCGACAGTTTAACAGGCCTAGCAATAGCAGAGTTTTCTATGACTGTTATAGATTGCTTTTTTTGTTGTCATACTGCCATTGTTAAACTAACATTCGCAGCCTAAATGAGTATTCACACTCTATTGAAAAATTTGGGCGTATTTAATTATTCCCTTTTAATTTAGCAACACCACGCCCCCTCGAAATTCTGACTTAATTTTGTTACATAAGTCCTAAAGTAAAGTAAAAAGCGTCGTCTCTTTGGATGTAGCATGTATGGTTTCGCCGATAAGTGAAGCAGTGCTGGATGTGATCGCAGATGCGTTAGTCGATAAAGGATACATCCTTTTATCTGATATCATTCCTGATTATGTAAGTTTAGCCCTGCTTGAAAAAATGCAGGTTAAGCATGATGTTGATTTTAAATATGCGGCAATTGGCCGTGGTATTGAACAACAAGTCAATGCTGAAATACGCTCAGATAAAATCAGTTGGCTTGATAAGCAAGATCATACAGACAGAGCATATCTGTCTATTATGGAACAACTCAGAGAGGGTCTTAATCGACGCTTATTTATGGGGTTGTTTGATTATGAAAGTCACTACGCCGTTTATGAACCTGGTGCACATTATAAGAAGCATGTCGATGCTTTAAAAGGCAGTCAAAATCGAATTCTGACAACGGTATTTTTCCTTAATCCACATTGGCAGCTAGATGATGGTGGCGAGTTGCTTATTTATGATGAATTTGATGTACCGCTTGAAACGGTTCAGCCTCAAATGGGCACGTTAGCGATATTTTTAAGTGAACGTTTTCCCCATGAAGTGTTACCGACATTAAAAACCCGCAATAGTATTGCTGGGTGGTTTAGGGTAAGTCATGCAACACATGGTTTTTAATGACTATTGTTTATAATGAATTGGGTTGTTTTTGGATCAATTAAACAGATAGCCTTAAGGTGAGTCGCTTTAGTCGTTAGATTAACAATAGATATGCCTTAGTTATCTAGAAATGCCACATTAATTGTGGCATTTTGGTTTAATGGGTTGTTTTCATTGGAGCTAAATTCGATTAAGGTAATATACTCTGATGGTTGTTAATTAAATTTTCAGTAGCATTTTTTGATTCTACAAACAGATTTTATGCCTTAAAATCAGCACACTAAATAGGACGGGATATGAGTATCAAAGGAAAGTGGTTTTTAACGGCCTCGTTAGTATGTTTAAGCCAAGGTGCACAGGCACAAGATCAGGCGGAGCAGGCTTTTACCGATGAGGTTGTTCAGTGTGCGGCCTATTACCAAATCGCTTCAGAAGCGATTGCCTCGATGAATGCGCCGCAAATGCAGGCTGTGGGTGAACGCTTAAAAATATCGGCCACTGATGCTGCCACATTGGCGAGTCAATATCGCAGCGTAGAGCAGGTGGATAGAGATATCGTCGTCCAGAAACAACAACAAATTGCTAAGTTAGGTGGGTCGACTAATTTGGGCGGATTAATGGGGCAATATAAAGAGCTATGTAAAACCGTTGTCTATGAACCTCAAAAAAGACTGGATTATTGGTCGATGGTGACCATGTAATTATCGCCTTGCTCATCTTAAGTTACTGATGAAAACCGTATTCAATGAATGCGGTTTTTTATTAGGTATTCACAAACTATTTTTGTGTAGACCATAATTAGCCGCTAATCGAGGTAATATTTTTTGTTCCTGTAACTGTGATATCCACTTTGTGAGTTGTTGTTTACTTATGGGAGCTTTGGGGTTTAATAAAATACCATGGTCATATTTTTGATCCCATTTTTTAGAGACTAACAGCTGTTGTTTGATCTCAGGATATTGGGCTAAATAAAATTGTAAATAAGACCATGTTACCAGGGCAATATCGGCCCTACCTTTAAGAATGCTCACAATTGAAGCTTTGTTGGAACTGACAAATTGGATGTTGTACTGAGTATTAAGTTGCTTAGGATCGACACCCCACTGGGCAAATGCATAATGATAGCCCTTTACTAAACTCAGTACCTTTGTACTAAAGTCATCGAAGTAGGCTTGTTCGACCGCTTTGTCTTTTAGTGCGATAAATAATTCACCATCATGAATGTTCAATGGTACAAACTCATGTTCAATATTTTTCCAGCCCCAAATAGGGCTTTCAAATAATATCATGTCAAAACGTTTCATTTTATACGCTTTATAGCGGTTACTAATACTGGTTGCAACAAATTCAAATTGTACTTCTGATTGAATGCCGTTTAATGCTTTTACGACATCAATTGATAATCCGGTATAAAGCCCATCATTTGATTGACTCAGGTAAGGAGCAAATTGATAGCCAGCAACCTTAACGATAGGTTTACCGTAGGCTGATTGCACTGACAGGGTTGCCAAAATGAGTAATATGAATAACAGGCGATGCATAAGATTTTTTATTAGTTTTATATATGTGTACGAAAAGGTATCACAATGGTTGTAAGATAAATACACTAAATTCAAAGCAACAATAAGGTGTGTTGAGGATATCTTTATGATAAATAAACTTTAAATGAGGAAGTTATGTGGTTGCAAAAAAAGTCTAGTGAGTCGCTCAAAAAACGAGGTTTCACCTTATCTGATGATGCGTTATTACAGTCATTGAAAACCTTTGAAATAGGCTTAGCGCATTTTTCATTCGACATACTTTAGCGTCACTGACATTATTAATAAACATGCCGTTCCAATGGTAAGAGAAGATTTTGAACGACACCCCAATGTTACTGTATCCAATGTTACTGTATCTGAAAATGCGCCTTCATTATAGACATACATATGAAGGTGTGATGACATGCCTGCTCATCTTAAATCAACACTTATATAGGTGCTGAACTCACTATCTCCATTCGTAATGGTCGCCTTAATGTGGGGATATGGCAGGGGGCATACCTGTGTGAATATCGAGTTCAAGGTTCAGCGCCCAGTATCATCGCAACTTTAAAATGGCCAGTAAGTAATCAGCTTGAGTCTTTGAGGCTTTTTATTTAGTTGAAATTCAGCTTATCGTGCCGGTCTTGCTTGTGTGAGTTGAAGGATTAGTGATAAATTTGTTGGCTTGAAACTTCAAAAGCATCATATGTTTTATTATGTTGATGTTTCGCAAAACAAAAAATGCCAATGTTCAGGATGAATGGCAAATAATAAATAGGTGGTTGAAGTTGATATCAGTATATTTAGTTGATGATCATGAATTAGTTCGTACAGGGATCCGTCGCCTGTTAGAAGATGAGCGTGGGATAAAAGTCGTTGGTGAAGCACATGACGGTGAAACCGCCGTACAATGGTCTCGCCAAAATGAAGCTGATGTGATTTTAATGGATATGAACATGCCTGGTATGGGCGGTTTAGAGGCGACGCGTAAAATACTGCGTTATCAGCCTGATGCTAAAATAATTGTATTAACGGTACAAACTGAAGATCCTTTCCCGAAAAAAGTCATGCAAGCAGGCGCATCAGGCTATTTAACCAAAGGGTCAACCTCCCCTGAAGTGATCCGCGCGATTAGCCAAGTGTCTCGTGGGCAGCGTTATCTGTCCCCTGAAATTGCCCAGCAAATGGCGTTAAGCCAGTTCGATAGTAGTGATGAAAATCCTTTTACTAGCCTTTCTGAGCGTGAGTTACAAATCATGTTGATGATAACCAACGGTGAAAAAGTGAATGAGATTTCTGAAAAGCTTAATTTAAGTCCTAAAACGGTTAACAGCTATCGTTATCGCTTATTCGCTAAGTTAGCGATTAATGGTGATGTTGAATTGACCCGCTTAGCCATTCGATACAAAATGCTCGACACGGGTTCATTCTAATCAAAGCTTGCGATAACCCGAATTAGGTTGTCGTGATTTTTATTTGTGTCACCATTAACTGTGTTGTAATCAATTATGTCTCACGGGTTCCAATCTAAACCATTCCTTAGCACTGTGACATCATCACCAGGCGTTTATCGTATGTACGATAAACTTGATAAAGTGATTTATGTTGGCAAAGCCAAAGATCTTAAAAAGCGTTTAACCTCTTATTTTCGCGCTAATTTACCCAATGTAAAGACCCAGGCATTAGTGGCTAATATTGATCATATTGATGTCACTGTCACTCACAGTGAAACGGATGCGCTAATTCTAGAAAATGACTATATCAAGCAATACATGCCTAAATACAATGTATTGCTACGTGACGATAAGTCTTATCCTTATATTTTACTGAGTGGTCATAAACATCCGCGTTTGGCTTATCATCGCGGTGCAAAGCGTGAAAAAGGTCATTATTTTGGGCCCTATCCTAACGGTGGTGCTGTACGCGAAAGCCTTAATTTAATGCAGAAGTTATTCCCAATTCGTCAATGTGACGACTTGTACTACAAGTCTCGTTCCTGGCCGTGCTTACAGTATCAATTATCTCGTTGTAGTGCCCCCTGTGTAGGTATTGTGTCTGATGATGATTATCAAGAGCAGGTAAAACTAGCCACGCTATTTTTACGCGGTAAAGATCAACAGGTGATCAGCACCTTAGTTGATAAAATGGAACACGCTGCGATTAACATGGCCTATGAGCAAGCGGCTCAATATCGTGATCAAATTAGTGCCTTGCGTAAAGTGAGCGAACAACAGGAAGTTTCTAATAATAAAGGCGATATGGACGTGATTGGGGTGCATTATGCGTCCGGAGTTGTCTGCTTCCACTTGCTGTTTATTCGAGAAGGTAAGATTTTTGGTAGCCGCAGTTATTATCCCAGTGTGCCAGCCGAGACTGAGTTAGATGAAGTGTTATCATCATTTTTGGGGCAGTTTTATTTAAATGAAGATGTCCAGCGTACAGTACCCAAAGAAGTGATCCTCAGTCATGACTTTGAGGGAATGGAGTTAATCGCAGCCTCAATAGAGCAAGCGTTACAGAAAAAGTTTTCGATAAAAACCCAGGTCCGTGGTGAACGAGCCAACTTTTTACGCTTAGCCATAACCAATGCCAGTAATGCCGTCGCGACTAGGTTGTCGCACAAGAATACTATTGAACAACGATTTAGCCTACTTGAAGAAGCTCTAGAGCTGTCTACGCCAATAAACCGTATGGAATGCTTTGATATTAGCCACACCATGGGGGAGAGCACTGTGGCTTCGTGTGTGGTGTTTAATCGTGATGGGCCACACAAGGCTGATTATCGGCGCTACAATATCAACGGTATAACCGGCGGAGATGACTATGCCGCAATGGAACAAGCGATTGGCCGTCGTTTTGACCGAATTGATGAAACCGGTAAGGTTCCAGATATCTTATTTATTGATGGTGGGTTAGGGCAGCTGCGTATTGCACAAAACATCGTTGATGAAAAATGTGCTCACTTAGCCAAACCACCTTTACTGGTCGGAGTGACTAAAGGAGAAGGGCGCAAAGCTGGGCTGGAAACTTTTGTATTAGGCGGCTCAGAAGAAATTATTCAAATAGCCAGCGACTCACCGGCATTTCATCTTGTTTTGCATATTCGAGATGAGTCACATCGTTTTGCCATCACAGGTCACCGTAATAAGCGCCAGAAAACCCGTAACACTTCAACTTTAGAATCGATAGCGGGTGTCGGCCCCAAAAGACGCAAAGCGTTATTGCAACATTTGGGCGGATTACAGGAAGTAAAGAGTGCTAGCGTGGCAGAATTGACAAAAGTTCCCGGAATTAGCCTAGAAATGGCACAAACGATTCATGACACATTGCGAGGGGGCTAAAATTAAGGCAAGATTGGCGCAGCTTATGAATAATTGGTCTATTTATGCCGTTTAACTTACCTATCGCATTAACACTGTTTCGTTTAGTGTTACTGCCTGTTTTTATATTTTTCTTTTACTTGCCATATACTTGGGCACCTTTCGCTGCGGCATTTATTTTCTGGCTTGCGGCGGTGACAGATGCATTGGACGGCTATGCCGCCCGAAAATTAGGGCAATTAACCCGTTTCGGTGCTTTTTTAGATCCAGTTGCAGATAAGGTGATGGTGTCGACAGCATTAGTCTTGTTGGTTCAGCAAAATGATAATATTTATTTAACTCTAGCGGCATTGTTTATGATTGGCCGTGAGATAGTCATTTCAGCATTACGAGAGTGGATGGCTGAAATCGGTAAACGCGGTGTCGTTGCCGTGTCTTGGATTGGCAAATATAAAACTGCAGCTCAAATGGCCGCAATAGTCGGTTTGATTTGGCAACCTACGCCATTTTTGACGGATATGGCTTATGCGTTGTTCTATGTGGCAGCATTACTTACTTTCTGGTCGATGATAAGTTACATTTCAGCGGCTTGGAATGATTTAACCGCTGAATAGCACATAAATACTTCAATAAGATTATTTAGTGCGCAAACGATAAGTTTTAATAAAAACAGCAATTGACACCAGGGATGAAATCGGTAAAATGCACCCCCGTAGACAAGAGATGAACAGCCGGATAGCCTTGGTGCTTAAAGCGAGTTAATCAGATTTACGCGACATTAGCTCAGTTGGTAGAGCGATACCTTGCCAAGGTATAGGTCATCGGTTCGAACCCGATATGTCGCTCCAAATCCTTTTTTACATGTGGCGCGATGGCAGAATGGCTATGCTGCGGATTGCAAATCCGTCGACCTCGGTTCGACTCCAGGTCGCGCCTCCACTAAATTGCGTTTGATTGTTAATTTATATTGACTATTAAAACAACACTTTGCCCGAGTGGTGGAATCGGTAGACACAAGGGATTTAAAATCCCTCGCTGAATAAGCGTGCCAGTTCAAGTCTGGCCTCGGGTACCATTATTAGACTCACTTTGATATTTCATATCTGGATTGAGTGATGGATAAACCAGCCTCGACATTGCGTCGGGGCTTTTTTATGTCTGTCAGTTTGTAATGTGATTATTTTTTAGAGGGGCAACCCTGCTAGCAAGCACGCCAAAGCAAGCGTGCCACTCTTGGTTATCAGAACAGTCTGGCCTCGGGTACCATTATTAGACTCACTTTGATATTTCATATCTGGACTGAGTGATGGATAAACCAGCCTCGACATTGCGTCGGGGCTTTTTTATGTTTGTCAGTTTATAAAATACTATTTTTATAAATGCTTTTTAAAAGTGCATTGCTAATCTGGTACGCCAAAGCAAGCGTGCCACTCTTGGTTATCAGAACAGTCTGGCCTCGGGTACCATTATTAGACTCACTTTGATATTTCATATCTGGACTGAGTGATGGATAAACCAGCCTCGACATTACGTCGGGGCTTTTTTATGTCTGTCAGTTTGTAATGTGATTATTTTTTAGAGATGTTTTTTAAAAGTGCATTGCTAATCTGGTACGCCAAAGCAAGCGTGCCACTCTTGGTTATCAAAACAGTCTGGCCTCGGGTACCATTATTAGACTCACTTTGATATTTCATATCTGGACTGAGTGATGGATAAACCAGCCTCGACATTGCGTCGGGGCTTTTTTATGTCTGTCAGTTTGTAATGTGATTATTTTTTAGAGGGGCAACCCTGCTAGCAAGCACGCCAAAGCAAGCGTGCTACTCTTCGTTATCAGAACAGTCTGGCCTCGGGTACCATTATTAGACTCACTTTGATATTTCATATCTGGACTGAGTGATGGATAAACCAGCCTCGACATTGCGTCGGGGCTTTTTTATGTCTGTCAGTTTTTAGCGATATTTTTAAGACTGTAGCCCTGAGAAGTTTTAAAAGGAAAGATGAGCTGAAGAATAGACAAGACAAACGGTTAATCGTTTGTCCTGCTTAAAATGATGGTACTGCTTTTAAAACCAATATCTTGGATAGTGGCGTAAAGGGTTTCTTGATAGGTTATTAATCACTAATGCGATAATGAGTAAAATTAATGCGCCTGTGGCAATAGGAGATAGTACGAAATAGTATCCATGATCATTGCCGCCCATTACCGCAATTAGAGCTGTAGCACCGCCTGGTGGGTGCAATGTGCGGGTGAAGTGCATTGCGACAATCGACAATGACACCGCAAGCGAACCCAAAAGTGCGATATCTAGTGATAAGTATTGTTGTAACGATACGCCAATAAAAGCAGATATAATGTGCCCACCGAGTAAATTTCTTGGTTGGGAAAAGTCTGCTTGAGGCGCGCCGTAAATTAATACTGCAGATGCGCCAAATGACCCGACTAAAAACATGCTTTGCAGGATATCGATATCTGAAATTCGGTTCAAAATAGAAATGCTATATATACCGATAAATGCGCCAACCCAAGACCAGGCAACTTTTGAAAATGGCATTCTCGGAGGGCAAATAGCCCCACCTTTCATTCTTGAAAAAACGACTTTGATCATAAGATAAACACTTCACTCAGTACTGCTGTTGCACATTTAATATCATTATTGGTACCAAACATCTGAATCCGCTTGGCGTGTTAATGACAATTATAAATCAGAGGTTATTCACAACAAAAATTATCCAGATTAATGTGATTTCAACTCTAAACATGCTTGATTTTAAGCAAGTTACCATCTCCTGTTGTGAGTATGGCTGCGCAATTTATCAGGTAGCATAGGGTAAAGCAACGGCTGTTTCTTGTTGGTTTTTATCAATATTCGGGACAAAATTGATAAATAAGGGATTTCTTAACTTACTTAGGTTTCTAATCATTTAAATATAAATTATATCCATTAGTTAGAGATGAGGCTGGCTCATATTGTACGTGAGGCTTATTCATATTGACGCCTGTTTTTATGATTGACTTAGGTACTTGCTGAGGTGACGTAAAATTGTGCAGATAAAAGATGGTGATATTGATTTTAGCTTCGATATGTCAGTGATTGATTTATCAGGTAATCACTGACATATCGGCCGGTAATAAAGCTAAATAACCTCAGTTTGAGATAATAATCTCTTATTAAATAATAACTTCTATTGCTAGGCGTGTTAATGCTTTTTGTTGTTAAAATAAATGACAAGTTTGCTACAAAATAAGCTAAATCTATTGGATTTAGCTTATTGAGCCCACCTTATACCCAAGTTGAGGTTAAATATAACGAGTGGAGTGTAGTCACATTCACATTATGATCAAAGCACAGATCATTGCTAATATTTATATCATTGCCATTAATTGCGGATAAAACTCACTGTCTAACTGTGCTATTTCAGTTTGCTCTTTAAGTACAGCAGATAGAATTTCATGGCTTGTTAAAGGATTCGCTAATACGACTCGGAATACAGTTGTGGCTTGGCGTTGATAAATTGCGGGTCGAATACGGGTGCGTGACACAAAAGATTTACCCTGTTCACGTTGATGTTTCTGAATAAACTGGGTTAGTCCATCAAGTAATTCATTGATGGTGGCTATTTTCTTTAAATTATTATTTTTGACCGCTTGGTTTAGTAAAGATTGTACTTGTTGGGGAACATAGCGGTAAGTTAACAGGCAAAGCTCTGGCTCAGTCACTAATTCAAACTCAGCGTGTTGCTTGATCAGCTGTGCAAAGTAACGGGCTTTCTCTAAGCTGTTATTGATTAATATTTCATAGCCTTCTTGGCCAATAATTTGCAAACATGCGTGGACTAACATCGCCATACCAGGACGAGAACCTTCTAAGGTTTGGCTGCCGAGGTCTTTTGAACCGACACGGAGAATATATTCCGCATGATGAGCAATTGCATGAGCCAGTTCAGGATTTTTAAATAGCACCATACCCGCACCCATAGGTACATACATTTGTTTGTGGGCATCAATAGTCACAGAGTCCGCCAGTTCAATCCCTTTAAGTAAATGGCGATACTTATTTGACAATAAACTGGCACCGCCCCAGGCTGCGTCAACGTGAAAATGGCAGTCCAGTTCAGCGGCTAGTTTGGCTAACTCGGTTAATGGGTCAACATTTCCGGTCTCTGTGGTGCCTGCAACGCCCACAATCGCCATCACTTTGATATTACTTTGTTTAAGCTTTAACGCTGCTTGGCGCATGGCAGATACATCGACTTTGTTATTGTCATCTGTAGGGATGCTAATAATATTGTCTCGGCCAATACTAAGTAAGTCAGCCGCTTTACCTAAGGAATAATGACCCCGTTCAGACACTAGAATAGCCAAGTCATCATAGCCATAATGACGCAGAGCTTTAAGCATGCCTTCGCGGCCGACACCTTTGAAACTGCCTTGTGCTTTTAACACTTGATTACGTGCTATCCACAGCGCAGTAATATTTGCCACAGTACCACCAGAGCAAAATGCGCCTAAAGAATGATTGGCGCTGTGCATCCATTGTTGATAAAACGGCTCGTCTTGGTCATAAATTAAATGATGCATCATACCTAAAACCTGGCGTTCAAGCGGAGTAAAGGCTTTAGATGTTTCTATTTTAACGAGATTTTGATTAAGCCCAACCATCATTTTAGACAAGGGCAATACAAAATAGGGTAAAGCTGAGGTCATGTGGCCAATAAAACTGGGGGCTGATGTGTGCACCGAGTGTGCCACCAAATTTTGCATAATCTCATCAGTGTAATCCGATACAAAACGAGGCATGCTAGGAATTTCATACGCCTGAAAGTCCGTTTCTATGTCTGCTAATGGTTTTTCTAATGCGGCAATGCTATTTCCCAGAAAACCTGCGAGGTCTTGGGAAAGCTTTTGTTCGATAATACTTAAGGTCGATTGAGCATCTTCTGGCACAGTAAAAATGCGCAATAAACTTTGTTCTGATGCGTCAGCTTGACGGGTTATATTCGAGGTCATTTAGGCTTGCCGTTATAATAAAAATGCGCCCAATGAGTATTGATTAATCTTGATAGAAGTACAATAACACTCATTGACGAAATGAGGGGGCTAACTTTACTTTATGGCTTTGTTTGCTTCAAGTTTTTATCTTCACTGCCAGCAGGATAATGGTCATATTTATGTTTCAGCTTGATTTAACCATAACGCTATAGCTTGAATTTGATGAGTGCCACAATATTTGCTGAGGTGCACGCTGGCATCAGTTTGCACTTCATCTGTGGAGTAGGCACCGGAGAATGGAAAATACAATAGTCATGTACGCCATGATAGCATTGGCACGTTCACCTAAACTGCCAATAATAGCTATTTATTGCAATCAGGTTATTATAATCAGAGTATTGAATGAGTCTTAGTTGACGATTTTTAACTCATTTAATATGCTTAGTTTATCTATGGCCAACTGAAACGTTCAATTAACGCACTAAAGCCATGTTTATCGGTATGCCTGCACTAAATAGCAGTCAGTTATGCTACTATTAGCCACTAATTAGCCACTAATTAGCCACTAATTTTTGTGCTGTTTTAATTAAAGAATAACATTTATTATTTAATTAACGTTTTGGTGCAAAGTGTTATTTTTTAAGGGAGACATTATGTCTATTAAGACAAGTATCAACCCGCCAGTATTTTTCTCTTCAGTTATTCTTATCACTATGATGGTTTTACTATGCGCCATCGCCCCGACTGAAGCCAGCCAGTTTTTTAAATCAGTACAACACTGGTTAGAAGTTAAAACAGGTTGGATGTATATACTCGGCGTTGCCATTTTTTTGGTTTTTATCATTTTTGTCATGATGAGCCGCTTTGGAGATATTAAGCTGGGACCAGAGCATTCTGTGCCTGATTATAGCTATAAAAGTTGGATCGCCATGCTGTTTTCAGCAGGTATGGGCATAGGACTGATGTTCTTTGGTGTTGCAGAGCCTGTAATGCATTACCTGGCGCCACCCGATGCTACACCCGAATCTATTAAAGCGGCCAAAGATGCGCTAAAAATTACCTTTTTCCATTGGGGAATTCATGCATGGGCAATTTATGCCGTGGTGGCGTTGTCACTAGCCTATTTCTCATATCGTCATAAACTGCCTTTATTACCTCGCTCCGCTTTATACCCGTTAATTGGCGAGAAAATTTATGGGCCAATCGGCCATGCCGTTGATACTTTTGCGGTACTGGGCACCATGTTTGGTGTGGCGACTTCATTAGGTTTTGGGGTGCTGCAGATAAACTCAGGTTTGAGCTATCTTATTGATGGCCTGCCTAATAACACTACAGTGCAGGTGGTGTTAATTGTGATCATTACAGCCATTGCGACGTTATCGGTGTTTTCTGGTCTCGATAAAGGGGTGAAACGTTTAAGTGAGTTGAACTTAGGGTTAGCATTATTATTGATGTTATCAGTATTAGTGTTGGGTCCAACGGTGTTATTGATGCAATCTTTTGTGCAAAATACCGGTGGATATTTAAGTGAGATTGTTGGTAAAACTTTCAATTTATATGCCTATGAGCAAAAAGATGACTGGATAGGCGGCTGGACGCTATTGTATTGGGGCTGGTGGATTTCATGGTCTCCTTTTGTGGGCACCTTTATTGCGCGCGTGAGTCGTGGACGAACTATTCGTGAGTTTTTAATCGGGGTGTTATTTGTACCATCAGCGATTACTTTCTTATGGATGACAGTATTCGGTAATACAGCAATCGATGCGATAGCAAATCATGGTGCGACGTATTTATCTGAAGCGGTATCGAGTGATGTATCCGTTGCACTATTTAAGTTCTTTGAGCACATGCCATTCTCGACTATTTTGTCAACAATAGCCGTCTGTTTGGTGGTGACATTCTTTGTGACATCATCTGATTCTGGCTCTCTGGTTATCGATAATTTAACTTCAGGTGGTGACAATAACGCACCTGTTTGGCAGCGTATATTTTGGGCGGCATTACAGGGTGTTGTAGCATCTGTGTTATTGCTGGCAGGTGGTTTACAAGCGTTACAAACCGCTGCTATAGCCAGTGCTATGCCGTTTTTAATCGTGATGCTATTAATGTGTGTCGGTCTGTATAAAGCGTTAAAAGATGATTGGCTTAAAATTAACAGCGTACAGTCACACAATACTAGTGTGCAATATGTTAAAGCTAATATGACCTGGCAAGACAGGTTAGATGTTTTAGTGTCTATGCCCAGTAGAGATGATGCGCAAACATTTCTGGATACCATAGCTCAACCTGCTTTAACTGAAATGAGAGAGACCTTAATAAAAAAAGGCCAATTGGCTGATATTATTTTTAAGGATGAACGAGTTAGGTTAGTGATAGGCCCTGACGATCCATTGTCATTTGTATATGGTCTTCGTGTTCGAGCTTACACAGTAACAGGCACAACAGAAGGAAATATTAACTCTGATCAAGCCTATTATCGTGTCGAAGTATTCCTTGAACATGGTGGCCAGCAATATGATGTTATGGGATACACTCAAGAGCAAATTACAGCGGATATAGTGACGCAATATGAACGTTATTTACATTATGTGCATTTATCCCATGCGGAACTTGTCGATTAATCGACACTAATTAAGGCACATTTGTGCATTAGTAAAACAAAATCATTGCCCCAAGCGATAAGCCTTATTATCCTTGGGGCAATTTATTTGTGGTGAGGTTATATTGACATGGCTGGTGAGAGTAAATTAGATAAAGTATTGGCTGAAGCAAGAGATTATAAAGCCAAGCGTGAAACAGGTTATCGTGAACAGGCGTTAAAACTTTACCCTTGGGTGTGTGGCCGCTGTACTCGCGAGTTTACTCATAAAAACTTGAGTGAGTTAACCGTGCATCATCGTGATCATAACCATGATAATAATCCATCGGACGGCACCAACTGGGAACTATTGTGTTTGTACTGCCATGATAATGAGCATTCACGTTTTGAAGAGTTGATTCGTTACGGTAGTACCACAGAAACTAAACAAGATGCAGCAACCCATAATCCGTTTGCGAATTTAAAATCGATGATGAAAAAGTAATCTTATTTATTCATAGTGCCGATAAACATATCAGCTTGAATGCCGCTATGGGTCAAGCTGAATGCTATATTCAAGTTGGCTCAAGCGTCTCAGTTATTACATTAATTTGATTTTTAATGCTTGCCGCGACTTGTGGCAGCACTTTGATTTAGTACTTTGATCTAGTACTTTGATCTAGCACTTTAAATTAGCACTTCAAATGAGGTCGCTGAGATAAGAGAACGATCAATGTCGACAGTGTCACTTAGCAAGCGGGGGTTACTTCCAGCCTTGAAGCCAAATATTATCGTCTTTTAAATCTTGCCAATTGAGTGGCATTGTCCGTTTGGTCATCACAGCTTCAATTACGCATGCAATAACGCAATCTTGTTCATCAAATTCAATTTCAGTCACTAAAAAATGTTTTTCTTTATGGCTAGGTTTAACGGCAGTCCACTTACTATTGAGTAGTTTTGCAGGATTAATTTTGTTCATTACACAGTCTCTATATTTTTCAGCAGATAATGGCGTTATAGCCAGAAAAGGTCGAATAGCCTATTTAACTCTCTGATATTTACTGGTTGAAATACAAATCAGATCAATAAA
The DNA here is from genome assembly GCF_021513195.1 of Shewanella sp. OMA3-2. NCBI lineage: Bacteria > Pseudomonadati > Pseudomonadota > Gammaproteobacteria > Alteromonadales > Shewanellaceae > Shewanella > Shewanella sp. OMA3-2. Next base: position 1,773,054 of record NZ_CP090974.1, read on the forward strand.
CACGCTTAACTTTCTCACAAAGGCCGATATTGACTATGTTAAGTTGTGTAATACTGTCTAATTAAAGCAGTCTTTTTTCAGCATCTAACCATTTAGCTCTTGATAACGCTTGGCTATTTTTACTGTCAGCAAACTGTAATTTACGCGATTCAAGCTGATTTAAAATTTGTTGTTGTTGCTCATCATTGGCCTGTGACCAGATAACAATTTCATCGATATGTCGATAACAGCCCATACAAAAATCATCTTCATTTAAGCCACATCGTGCCACACAAGGAGAGTGCATTAAATTTACCTGCCTATTTTTCGGTAATCATAGGTTTGGATATTATCATGTTTAAAATTGAGCTGTTACAATTGCAGTTACCGATTTGCTAATGTGTTAACTGTCATTATGACCCAACAGGTTCAAATATCTCAGCAAGATAGTGCGTTAACGCAATCTGCAGCGTCCCCTCAAAAAGAGGTTATAAAGCAAGATTACGCCACTCGGCTAGGTGAATTGTCGACGCTATTAAGGTTAACTCAACCTTTATGGCAGGTGGTGGCGTTTGATTGCAAGCACTTACCTTGGCAGCAAGCATTTCCGACATTAGCTGCAAAGTTATGGCACATTCCAGACGCGGATATTGATCTTATAGACAGTAATCCCTCATTATTGTTAAGCCGTTTACTGCCTGCATTACAGCAGGATTTTCAAGCAGCCAAACAGCAGCAGACTTTAAGTTTACTGCCGTTACTAAAGTGTCATGCCTATGAGTTGGCTGCCAAAATAAATCAGCCAATTGATGAGTCTTCACTCAAACATTTTCGTGGCCATATTAAAGGCCGTAAATGGCAGCAAATTATGGCTTTTACCGAACGTGTTTTTGCCGAACAGATTGCTGACTACACAGATACTGATAACAATGACCATCTTCCTGTACTTGAGTGGTGCGCGGGGAAGGGGCATTTAGGCCGATTAATAGCCAAAACACAACAGCGTTCAGTGACCAGTTTAGAGTGGCAACAGGATCTCTGTGAACAGGGGCAGTCTTTTGCTGAACAATGGCAGTTAGACCAGCAATTTATTTGTGCAGATGCGTTTGCCGATGTTGGCGTAAAGCGTTCGCCGATTACGTCCAAGCAACATGCTGTGGCTTTACATGCTTGTGGCGATTTACATGTTCGTTTGCTTCGTTTGGCGAGTGAAGCAGGCACCCAGATTATTTCAATTTCTCCCTGTTGTTATCATTTGATCCAAGATAGCCATTATCAAGCATTATCAAGTACCGCAAAACAAGCTGAATTGAGCTTGTCTCGGCATGACTTACAATTGCCATTACAGCAAAGTGTGATTGCCAATCAAAAACACAATGCCCTAAGACAACAAGAAATTGCATGGCGTTTAGGGTTTGATAGTTTGCAGAGAATGGTGCGTCAAACGGATCAATATTTGCCTGTACCTACCATCAAGCAAAGTCAGTTAGCAGGCAAGTTTAGTGACTTTTGTTTTTGGGCGGCGGCCCAGAAAAATATATCGATACCCAGTGATACTATTTTTGATGATTATCTTCAGCAAGGGGTCACTCGCCAAAAACTAACTCAACGGATCGATTTGGTCAGGCACTTATTCAGACAAGCTATCGAGCAATGGTTGTTATTAGATAGAGTGTGTTTTTTAACCGAACAAGGTTATAAGGTAACACTGACGCAATTTTGTCCAACTGAAGTTACCCCAAGAAATGCCCTAATTCATGCCCATAAAACACATTTGGTTTAATTTATGCTATTAAGCTTTTGTTTAAACTGTTTTATTTTATAAAAGTCTGATTGATTCAGTTATCTAGCGCAAACTTAACTAACAGCAAGCGAATAATTAAATAGCAAAACTCAGTGAGTTTTAACGGTTTTTTATTGCAGTTTTAAGCCATTCTTGTTCAAATGTCGGGTTATTAGTGAATGACAACAAATCAAGCCACCTAACAGTGATGTTAATCTAATAACATCTTGGTATTAATGACCCTGTGCTTTGGATATGTAAACCAAATCTGAGTGGTATTGAATAAAAGTGAACAAATGGTTTAATGAAATACTCTCGTGTGTTTATCAATAGTCTGGCTTATGAGCTAGCGCCTCAAATCGTCTCAAGTCTGGATCTCGAATCTCGTCTTGCACCTTTATATCAAAAGTTTCGTATTCCTATGGGGCAACTTGCAGCCTTAACTGGCATCACTGAACGTCGTTGGTGGCCCAAAGGTTATCGACTCTCTGACGGTGCAATTGCCGCTGCAAATAAAGCCGTTAATGAAACTGGCATCAATGTGAGCGACTTAGGGGCTGTGGTTTATACCGGAGTGTGTCGTGATCAACACGAACCCGCTACAGCTTGCCGTATTGCAGCTAAGTTAGGCGTGTCTAAAGACACCGCTATTTATGATATCAGCAACGCATGTTTAGGTGTTTTATCCGGTATTTTAGATATTGCTAACCGTATTGAGCTAGGACAAATTAAAGCCGGTATGGTGGTGTCCTGTGAATCTGCGCGCGATATCGTTGAAGCCACCATTGACCATATGTTAGCTGAGCCCACTATGCAAAATTTTGCTCAGTCATTAGCAACCTTAACCGGTGGCTCTGGCGCGGTGGCAGTGATTTTGACTGATGGCAGTTTACCGCTTAAAAATACCCGTCAGCACCAATTATTAGGCGCAAGTCATCTTTCTGCGCCTGAACATCACAATTTATGCGAGTGGGGCTTACAAGAAGCCGGCCATATGTTGTACCGCGAGTTTATGCGTACCGATGCGGTAACCTTGTTAAAAGAAGGCGTCGACTTAGCTAAACACACCTGGGATCACTTTCTTGAACAACGTGATTGGGTGGTGGAGCAAGTTGATAAGGTTATTTGCCATCAGGTAGGTGCATCTAATCGTAGGCAAGTGTTGAATGCGTTAAATATTCCGCAAGAAAAAGAATATCCAACCTACCAAACCTTAGGCAATATGGGCACGGTCTCATTGCCTGTTACTGCGGCAATCGCCCATGATGAAGGTTTTTTATGTCAAGGTGATCAGGTTAGCTTTTTAGGTATAGGCAGTGGTTTGAACTGCATGATGTTAGGGATTAAGTGGTAAAAATCCCTTATTAATTGAACACAACTCATTGAAGATAAAAAAATAAGCATTCAATAGGACACATCATGACGTCGCATATAGAACAACTAAAAGCGCTATTACCATTTAAACATCATTTTTTAGACCGCAATGGTCATCAGCTGCATTACATTAATGAAGGCTTGGGTGAGCCTGTTGTTATGGTGCATGGTAATCCAAGTTGGAGTTACTATTATCGTAATTTAGTCAGTGCCTTAAGTGTTGACCATCAATGTATTGTGCCAGACCATATGGGTTGTGGCTTGTCTGACAAACCCAATGATCCTGATTATGATTATACCCTTAGTAATCGTATTGATGATTTAGAAGCGTTATTAGACAGTTTAGACATTACTGAAAACATCACTTTAGTGTGTCACGATTGGGGCGGGATGATAGGCACAGGGTTTGCCGCGCGTCACCCTGAGCGGATTAAACGGTTAGTGTATTTAAATACCGCAGCGTTTCATTTGCCAAAATCTAAGCCGTTTCCCTGGGCATTGTGGATTTGTCGCGAAACCTTATTAGGCACCTTATTAGTGCGCGGTTTAAACGCTTTCTCAGCTGCGGCATCTTATGTGGGTGTTAAACGTAAGCCGATGGATAAAGCGGTACGTGAAGCCTATGTTGCGCCGTTTAACTCGTGGAACAATCGTATTTCGACCATTCGTTTTGTGCAAGATATTCCATTAAAAGCTGGCGATCGTAACTTTGATTTAGTCACTGATATTGGTGACAGCTTAGCTAAATTTGCTGATGTGCCCACTTTGATTTGTTTTGGGCTACAGGATTTTGTGTTTGATAAACATTTTTTAGCTGAGTGGCGAGTGCGTATGCCCCATGCTGAAGTGCATGAGTTTGAAGACTGTGGACATTATATTTTGGAAGACGCCAGTGATGATGTTATTGAGCTAATCCAAAGATTTATCAAACAAAACTAAAGGCTCTTCGGAGCCTTTTTCATTAAAGACTTAAGCATTTTTATCGGTAATAACGGCAAATTGATTTAATTGGCATTATTTTTTATTCCACTTTGATTAAGTAACTCAGCTATTTATGACTAACATAACATCTTTGCCTGATCCTACAGCGGTTCAGCACACCCAGCCTGACTCAGTGATTGAATATGCTAATTTGTGTCAGCATTTAGTAAATGCCGCTATGCATAGTCCTGATTTATTAGCGGTTGCCGTGCAACAGGCTAAAGGTCACGGACAATATCAATACCAAGAGTTAACCTTTGCCGAACTGGATAAACAATCCGACGAGATGGCCTATAAGCTAAACGCAGCAGGTATTAAACGGGGCATGAAAGCGGTATTAATGGTGACGCCAAGTATCGCTTTTTTTAATCTCACTTTCGCCCTTTTTAAAGCCGGTATTATTCCTATTTTAGTCGACCCAGGCATGGGGGTTAATAATCTAAAGCAATGCTTTATTGAAGCCAAACCTGACGCATTTATTGGTATTCCTAAAGCGCATATAGCAAGGCGTGTACTCGGTTGGGGTAAAAAGTCAGTCAAGTATTGCATTAATGTGGGCGGTAATAGAATTCAGCGCTGGCTAGCCGGTTGCCTCAGTATTGAGTCGTTAAAGCAGGTCAATGGTACCCAGTACAATCGTTATCCCATGGTGAGATTAGCCGAAGATGACATGGCTGCAATTCTGTTTACCAGTGGCAGTACCGGCACGCCTAAAGGCGTAGTTTACAGTCATAAAATGTTTGAGGCTCAAATCAGTGCCTTAAAAAATGACTATGGCATTAGCGTCGGCGAACGCGATCTAGCCACTTTTCCGCTGTTTTCTTTGTTTGGCCCCGCATTAGGCATGGCATCTATTGTGCCAGACATGGACGCCAGTAAACCTATTACCGCTAACCCTGCACATTTATTTGCCGCCATAACCCAATATCAATGCAGTAATATGTTTGTTAATCCGGCATTACTTGAGCGTTTAGGCAAAGCGGGTGAGTTAAGTCAGCACAAATTATCCAGCGTAAAACGGGTAATATCCGCCGGTGCGCCGGCAACCATTTCTTCCATTAAATGTTTTAGCCACATGCTTAACCAAGGGGTTGAGGTATTAAACTCTTACGGTGCCACAGAGTCTTTACCCATCAGTAAAATAACCAGCAATGCATTGTTTGCTACCACTGAGCAAACAGATAACGGCGGCGGGATATGCGTTGGCAAAGCGATTGACGGCGTTGAGCTAGCGATAATCGATATTACCGAAGCTGCCATTACAAATTGGGATAGCAGCTTAGCATTACCAGCCAATCAAATAGGGGAAATTGTGGTTAAAGGCCCTATGGTGAGTCAGCAATATTATCAACGCGATAGCGCCACTGTTAGCGCCAAAATAGCTGATGGCTCTGTTGTGCGTCATCGTATGGGCGATGTTGGCTACCTTGATGATAATGGCTTATTGTGGATGTGCGGCCGTAAAGCACACCGAGTCGATGCCACAGTGGCTGGGGTATTGAATAAGCGCTATTTTTCTATTCCCTGTGAGCGAGTATTTAATACTCATCCACAAGTCATGCGGTCGGCTTTAGTGGCGGTTAATGTTAATGGTAATATTGTGCCACTTTTGTGTATTGAACTTGATAAAGCCATCGTGTGTTCAACCTCAAAAGTGCTTTATCAACAACTGCTTGAACTTGCGATTAAATATTCACATACCCAAGGGATTAATCGCTTTTTAATTCATCCCGACTTTCCAGTTGATGTGCGTCATAATGCTAAAATATTTCGTGAAAAACTGGCCGTTTGGGCACAAAAAAAGTGGAAAGAGTAATGATAGTAAATACACCCGCTTTGAGCGATTATCATGTTGATGAAAAAGCCGCGTTACAAAAGCTAAAACACACAGTCTCTAAGGTGTTTGTCACGGGCGCAGGCGGATTTTTGGGCTTTGCCATATGTCAGCGCCTAGTTGCAGTGGGTATTGAGGTTGTCGGCTTTGCCCGCGGTGATTATCCAAAGCTGAAAAACATCGGGGTTAATTTAGTTCAAGGTGACATTGCTAATTTACCGCATTTAAAGCATGCGATGCAGGGGTGCGATTTAGTGTTTCATGTAGCCTCAAAAGCGGGAGTCTGGGGCAGTAAACAAAGCTACTTTTCACCGAATGTTGACGGTGCCCAGAATGTCATTACCGCATGTCAGGACTTAGGCATTCAAGCTGTAGTTTATACCAGCACCCCAAGTGTGACCTTTGCTGGCGTCGATGAAAATGGCATTAATGAGCAAGCTCCCTATGCCAAACACTACTTAAACTATTACGGTGAATCTAAGGCTATTGCCGAAAAAATGATGCTTGAGGCGAATAGTGCCACGTTAAAAACCACTGCACTGCGACCACATCTTATCTGGGGGCCAAGCGATCCTCATCTTGTTCCCCGAGTGATTGAGCGTGCTAAAGCAGGGCGCTTAAAGCTTGTTGGTCGACAAGATAAGTTAGTCGATACCATTTATGTTGATAATGCGGCCTATGCCCATATTCTAGCTGCGGTTGATTTAACCTCAGCGGCCAAGTCCGCAGGTAAAGCGTATTTTTTAAGTAATGATCAACCAATTACCATGGCGCAAATGCTCAATAAAATACTCGCCTGCGTCGACTTGCCGCCGGTTAGCAAGCGAGTACCTGCAGGGCTAGCCTATGGCGTTGGGGCACTGCTTGAATCGGTTTATTTGGCATTAAATAAAACCGAAGAGCCGATAATGACCAAGTTTGTCGCCAAGCAGTTATCAACCAGTCATTATTTTGATATAAGCGCCGCTAAGCAAGATTTAGGCTATCAGCCGTTGATATCGATTGATGAAGGCATGCAGCGATTAGCTGATTCGCTAACCAGTGCGCTGTAGTTTATGCCGTTAATCAGTTCGCTACACGTTTGACACACAGGCGGATATGCAGACTTTAGTGTAATTTACTGTTCATCCTTTTAAGGTATGCTGCTAGCTAATTTACCGTCGCGCCTTATTTACTATCAATACTATAAGGAAGTAGTGTTATGAATATCACACCCGTTATTTTATTCTCAAGCGCCCTATTATTAGCTTGCCGCCGCAGTCTATTGCTGATTATTACTAGTTTGACTATGATTCAAGTAGGGCATGCTATTCCGTTAAATGATCAGCTTGAAGCGTTTTATGCCGAAAAAAATCAAGTTAACACTCACACTTTGGTTGGCACATGGGAGTTAATCTCAGGCCAATATCTTGACGATAAACAGCAGTGGATCGATTATAAAAGTCTGCATTTAACGTCGCTCAAAATCATATCTAAAAGTCATTTCAGTTTTACCACGATGAAGTCTGTCCAGGGCACTAAACAATTTTGGGCAGCAGGAACCGGCACTTATCAGCTTACCGACAAATTTTATATCGAAAAACCTGCACTGAATTCATTTGGAGTCGCTGAAGATGAAAGCTTCAAATTTGAATATCAGCTTAAGCAAAACCAATTACATACAAAGCGTATTGAAAATGGTGTGTTAAAAGAACAAGAAGTGTGGCAACGAATTTAATCAAAACGCGTTATGTGGGTTTGTTAAAGGTGGGGCAATAGGGATTGTTTAAGTTGTTCTCGAATCGAGCCTAATAACCGATTATTTTCATAAGTTCGCCTGCTTTTATTTATATTTTCGTTTTCATACAGTTGTAATTGTTTCAGGCTGATTGACCAGTCATCAGGTTGTAAATCATTCATAGGTAGTAGGTGCTATTAAGGCGGTTTTTTGATAAGTTGTTTATTCTATAAGTATTTTTTAGCATGGAAGTAGAGAAATAATATTCAAAATTTTTTGCACGCTTTATTTTGCGATTATTGAGGTGAAAAGTACTTTACATCAATGATATAGTAAATGTAGTATTTTATTAATCAATAACTTAAACGACCGACATTGAATGATGCGCCGTTGAATAAGCTGTTAGGTCTTAGGTTGAGGTTCCCAATGCGTTTGATACTTACCGCGATTCTTATGCTTCAGCTCTCATCTTGCGCTTCCTTGCCAAAGGGTCCACTCATGTTGACAAGCTCTGATTTCTTTCACCTGAAGTTTCTCGAAGGTCGTTGGGAAGGAACGGGACCTGATGGAAAACCATTCTATGAAGAGTACAGCTTTTCAAGTGAATCACAGATGGAATCGAGTCGTTTTGCAGATTCGAGTTTTCGCGAGGTGAAAGACGGTAGCTCTGTGACGTTGAAAGAAGGTCGAATCACTTCACAGTGGAATGAGTTCACTTGGTCGGCCTCAACGATTTCGCCAGGCAAAGCTTGTTTCGAGCCGATCAACGCACCAAGTTCGTTCTGTTGGGAAAGTACTTCTGACTCTACGGTTGAGGTCACGCAACGCTGGAAGGACGAGAGCGGGACCGAGCAGAAGTATGTAGTTCCCATGCGTCGGCTTTAGGACCTAACATGGCGCTAAAGACAGTATTTTGAGATACAGGCTAACGAGATACTATGGCGTCAATAGTTAATTTTATACTTTTGGCGCTTCCCATAAAACGCCATCTCTTAACATCGAATTTAAGATCACAACCCTCTTTCTAATACAGGTAATAATAGCCACTTTCTTTGGTTTTACTGCCGCAACTAACCGCTGATAAGTCTCTTTGAAATCAGATTGTGGCAATGTCACGAAGGTGAATCATGATGATTTGCGAGCCGACCGTCCGCCCCATGGACGAGGTGGTTGAGCTATAGGGATATACTTGTGCGTGTCGGTGAGTGAATGTCATGGTTCGCCTGTAAAGTGAACTTAGACGGTTCTAGTTTGATCTTGGCCAAGTCCCACGAGTTATTGGCTTATCAGAGTAGCATTGCATCACCACTCTGTAACATTGTATTTACATATTCTTCATAGATTATTTTGCTTATCCATATTGGTTATATCTTATTCCACTGTATCTTGAATCGACTCACTACTTTAAAACTACTACAACTAAAGTGAGCTAGGAGAACAAGATGCAAGACAACAAGCAAGCCAAATGGAATTTGGCGACATTAGCAATTCATGGTGGTCATCAGCGTGAAGCCTTTGGTGCCCTAGTGACCCCACTTTACCAAAGTGCCACATTTGTATTTGATAGTGTAGAACAAGGTGGGGCTCGCTTTGCCGGAGACGAAGCTGGCTATATTTATACTCGTTTAGGTAATCCCACTACTTCAGAGCTTGAGCGTAAAATGGCGTTGCTAGAAGGAGCCGAAGACGCAGCGGCTTGTGCCTCTGGTATGGCTGCGGTATCAAGCGCGCTACTTACGCATTTACAAGCAGGTGATCATTTAGTCGCTTCTAAAGCTGTTTATGGTTGTACCTTTGCATTAATGACAACCCAATTAAGCCGTCTAGGCATCAAAGCAACCTTAGTCGACTTTGCTGATTTAGCAGCGATTGAAGCCGCTATTACCCCACAAACCAAAGTGCTTTTCTGTGAAACTCCAGTTAACCCCCATTTAGATGTGTTTGATTTAGCTGCCATGGCCAGTATTGCTAAAAAGCATAAGCTGGTGTCGATTGTTGATAACACCTTTATGACGCCGTTATTGCAACAACCATTGGCGATGGGGATTGATATGGTGATCCATAGCGCGACTAAATATCTTAATGGTCATGGTGATGTGATAGCTGGCATAGTCTGTGGCAGTAGTGAGCATTTACATAAACTGAAATACGAAATATTAAAAGATTTTGGTGGGGTTATTTCTCCCCACGATGCATGGCTTATTTTACGCGGTTTAAAAACCTTAGATGTGCGTTTAGCACGTCATTGTGACAATGCTGAAGTATTAGCAGAGTATTTAGATAAACATCCTGCATTTGGTAAGGTATTTTACCCAGGCCTTGCTAAACATGCCGGACACAAATTTATTGGTACGCAAATGAAACGTGCTGGTGGCGTTATTGCCTTTGAGCTAAAGGGGGACAAGCAAGATGCGATGAAGTTTGTTAATCGTCTAGGTCTGTTTACCATTGCGGTGAGTTTGGGCGATGCCGAGTCACTTATTCAGCACCCAGCATCGATGACCCATTCACCTTATACACCTGAAGCTAGATTGGCAGCCAGGATAACTGATAACCTGTTACGGATTTCGGTTGGTCTTGAAAACGTTCAAGATCTGATTAATGACATTGAGCAAGCACTAAGCTAATTGCTAGATGTTAAATATAAGATTTTATTGGTCTTATGTTAATTGTGTCAGTTGCGTATGTAGTCAGTGGATAGAATAATTGCAGCTTGTATCCAACTTGCTGCATAAGTTCTGGCACGATATCAACAAAGTGAGTTCTTGGCAGTTTTCGATTCAATATCTCAGCACCTAATACACCGTGGCAGCAGCAACAATCCCAAACCTGCTCGGGGGGATCATATTGATAATTTGACCCAAACGGTGACTGAGCTTCATATTATCAATTTCAGTCAACTTGATTTAAAAAACAGGATTGCAACGGCAAAAATACTGGTTCGCTAGCGCAGATAATCTCGATTTATATAGATATTAGCGTGATTCTTCCATAAAATGGCAAGTTAACTTTTTTGCCGCTATCTTGACCATTTTCAGCGGCGCACTTGGGTGTAATGAATGTCGGCTAAACTGTTTAATCTTCCTATCAAGTTGTCTCACGAATTATTGGCTAAATTGTTTACAGCCATTCAAATTCAAAAGGCGCAAAACTACCTGATCCAGGGGCGAGTATTGGAAGTCACCGCTAGCCACGATAACCATAATATAGAAGCTTATACCCAAGGTGCAGCAGATGAGCCGTATCGACAAGACATCAGTTTAGTCAACGTGAACCATAAAGTGATTATGCGCTCTTATTGTACCTGTCCTGTTAGGCGAGACTGTAAGCATGTTGCCGCGGCCTTATTGGCATTAATAGATAATAAGCCGGTTGAAGAGCAAAGAGTTTCCCAGTGGTTAACCCAGCTAAATGGGTTAGATAAACCCCACGCTAATTATGATGAGGAAGCCATACCCGAGCGCATTATTTACTGTTTATCTAGTGATCCCCAAGGCGTGTATGTTGAGTTAAAAAGTAGCAAGCTAAATAAAAAGGGCATGTACAATCGCGGCAGTAAACTGACCATTAGTGATTTACGTTTGCATCTGCCTTGGTGGGTAGGCCCTGAAGATAAGCAAATTATCGGTTTATTATTTGCCAATAATTTGCAAGGTAATAAGGTTTACCTTGAAGGCGAGATTGGTTACTTAGCCTTAATGAAAATGATGCAAGCGGATGTGGCTTTTTGGGAGGATAACCGTTTCCCACTGGCTACCTGTGACAGTATTACCCCTGAATTTATCTGGGCTGATATGGAAAAAAATCACACTCAAATGCAGATGACTATGCCAGGACTAAACAACTGGGAGTTTGTTGCGACTGAGCCGCCATTATTTATTGAACTCGATTATTTGAAACTAGGGCAAATTGACACTGACTTGTCGGTTAGTCGACTCTCTTTACTGCAACAAATGCCACCCGTGCCAAAAGGTAAATTGGATGACATTAGCCATGCTTTATTAAAACATTTTCCATCGAAAATAGTGCCTATTCCAAGTGAAATTGAATTTAAAGAAATTAGCCAAACCCTGAAAGCTCGGCTGACATTTTGTTTAATTAATCGCACTGACAGCGTGTTAAAACAGCCAGCAATACGGGTTGAATTTTGCTATGGCGATATCCGTTTTGATGCCAGCGAGCAGTTTGAACACATCAGTTTGCTTAAAAAAAATAATGTGCAATATCAGGTCCACCGTCAAGTTGAGCATGAACAGCAACGCTTGAGTGAACTATATGAGCTGAATTTATTTCCGGTGTTAAATGAGCTTTTAGATTTAAGCCAGAACAAACGCTATTTTGTCAGCCAAGGTTTATTGCCCGAAGCCATTTTTGCTTGGGCTGAACTGTCCACCGACGGCGCTGACGAACTGATTGAAAAAGGATTTGATGTTCGCTTTGATAATGACTTTGACTTACACATTATTGATGCAGAGCTTGCAGTAGACCTAGTTGATGAAGATGAATCAGGTTGGTTTTCACTGTCGTTAACCGCTGATATTGATGGCCAACGTATTTCATTGTTAGCGCTGGTGGCAAAATGGTTGCAACAACATGGTGAACCCGATGATGAACAAGAGCTGATATTACCCAGTGACAATGGCCGCTTTATTAAAATTAAAGCCAAAGCGATTAAGCCATTGATTTCTGTTATTCAAGAGTTGTTTAATCGCAATTCATCCGATGCTATTCAAATTCCTCGCAATCGCGCCCATTTGTTAAATGATCTTACCGCCAGTGAAGTGCGGTTACTGAATGGCGAGCGCATACGTTTGCTTGCCAGTAAGTTAGCCTCGTTTAACGGGATAACGCCAATTGAATTGCCCGACGGGCTGAATGCCACTTTACGAGATTATCAAAAGCAAGGCGTAGACTGGTTGTGCTTCCTTAAGGAATACCAACTCGGTGGCATTTTGGCAGATGACATGGGTTTAGGTAAAACGGTTCAGGCGTTAGCTTTTTTATTGTATGTGAAACAGCACACCGCCGTTAATGATCGTAAACCGAGCCTGATTATTTGCCCAACTAGTTTGGTGGGTAACTGGCAAAAAGAAGCTGAAAAGTTCACCCCAAGTTTAAAAGTGATTGTGATACACGGTAGTCAACGCCATCAATGGTTAACCAAGCTAGAGCAGTATGATGTGATAGTAACCACTTACCCATTAATTATGCGTGATGAAGATATTTACCATGAACATGTTTTTGAGCACATTATATTAGATGAAGCTCAGCAGATTAAAAATGCTCAGGCTAAAGTCACTCAAGTGATTAAAACCTTGAAAGGGCGCTTTAGATTATGTTTGTCAGGTACGCCGCTGGAAAATCACTTAGGTGAACTGAAATCATTAATGGATTTTTGCTTGCCTGGGCTGCTTGGCCAACATACCTATTTTAATAAAGAGTTTAGAGGCCCAATCGAAAAACAAGGTGATGCGGACAAGTCGACTTTATTAAGCAAACGTATTTCACCGTTTATGTTAAGACGGACGAAAAAGCAGGTTGTGGCAGAATTGCCGGAAAAAACTGAAATTATTCAATCATTGGAACTTGAAAAAGATCAGCGAAATTTATACGAGTCTATCCGTCTGGTGATGGAGAAAAAACTGCGTGAATTGTTTGCTAAAAAAGGCGTGTCGAGTAGTCATATTGAGTTTTTAGATGCGTTATTAAAACTGCGTCAGGCCTGCTGTGATCCTAGACTAGTCAAATTAGAACAAGCACAAAAAGTAACTGATAACGCTAAGTTGAACTGGTTAGTTGAAAACTTGCCAGAAATGTTAGAGGAAGGCCGCAAAGTACTTATTTTTAGCCAATTTACTTCAATGTTAACCCTGATTGAACAAGAGCTTAACGTATTAGGTATTGCCTACAGTAAGTTAACCGGCCAAACCAAGCAGCGTCAAAATCAAATTGATGCGTTCCAAGAAGGTGATAACTCAGTATTTTTGATTAGCTTAAAAGCTGGTGGCACAGGGCTTAATTTAACCGCAGCGGATACCGTGATCCATTATGATCCGTGGTGGAACCCTGCGGCAGAGCGTCAAGCAACTGATAGAGCGTACCGTATTGGTCAACAAAACCCCGTTTTTGTGTATAAGTTAATTGCAGAGGGGACGGTTGAAGAAAAAATTCAAGCGATGCAACAACATAAACAAGGGTTAGCTGATTCTATTCTGTCTGATGGCCAAAAAGGGCCTTGGAAAGGCAGTGCTGATGATTTATTGGCATTATTACGTTAGTGAGACAGGAGTAATTTATGCGCTATTTTAAGAAAGCATGCGTTTTAATGACATTTTTATTATTAGGGTGTACTGATTCAAATGTCCCTAAAGTGCTATCTGCTCAAACAGCGGATGAAAATATTCATACTATTCAAATACAATGCTCAGAGGTCTGGTATCAACAGGTTGAAACGCGGTTAACCTCAGGGGACGGTCAAGGCCACGGGCCAGATCTTGGTAGTGAAGAATGGCAAAGTGTTATCGAATTTAAGTTAGGGATAAGAGGCGACAGCTCAGTGCCTCAACGCAATACTGATCAATGGTGCACTTTTATCGACGGACTGCTTCAGCATTGATAAACCTGGTATGTTTATAGTCATAGTATTCTAGTGATCATAACGTTTTTATAACTATGGTATTTTTATAGCAATAGCATTTTAATCGTCATGTGTATTTTTGTTATCAGCGACAGTATTAGTGCTGTGCTTTATTCGCTGCTGCAATACTTGAAGGTATAAATGAACATCATATTACTCACCCATCAACGAGAACTAGGCCGTGAAACCAATACGGGTAGGTTGGTTAGTGCCGTGATGTTGAACCAAGTTAATGTGGTTATATGGGATAGAGTTAAACCAAATCGATATTTACTCGACCTTATTGCCGGTCAAAAGGTGGGGTTATTATTTCCCAAACAAGAACATAGCGGGTTGAATGATATTCAAGCACCACAGCAATGTTTTGTTGATATCGATAGTGACAATGCCCACCAATTAGCCGCATTTAGCCATGTAATTTTGATTGATTCAACATGGCAAGAAGCTCGCAAGATATATAATCGAAGTGATTATTTGCATCAATTGACTAAAATCACCTTAGACAATGAACACCCATCGACTTTTAGCCTGAGAAGAAATCAAATTGAAGGAGGGCTGTGCACCGCAGAATGTGCTTGTTTGCTGTTATCTTATTCTGGGCAGTATAAAGAGGCGAGTGAGTTACGGGAAAAGCTAGCGAATTTCAATCCCAAAGGTGAGAGGGGTGAAAGTTATAAATAAATTTAGGCAAGTTCCATTTGCCCAAATTTCAATCACAAGATAATTCATTTGTTAATATAATGTTAAGTGGTGGTGCAATGCAAGGGCTTTACAAAAAAACCGCTAATCTGCAAGACAGATTAGCGGTTTTTGGTTTAGGTTTTTACCGTTCTATATTCTAATGCGTTATGATCTCGTGCGTCAGAACTAACCGCGTTCGCTATAGTTTATAGTGCATACTCAGCATAATCATATGCGCTGTGTAGTCATGGTTATTACTGCCAAAGCCAAGGATATTCCAAATAGCATCTGGGGTGATGTCGTTAGCGGCATCATTATCTAAGTACTTTTCAATTTTATAGTCTAACCGTAGCCCCATTTTGTCAGTCGCTTGATAGTGTGCATACAGATTAACATTATGTACTTTGGCAAAATAATCACCATAGTCACCGGTAATACCCTGCCTAACCTGTGTGGTGCTATCAGAATCTGAATAGGTGTAATCTAGGCCTAAGCGTAAACGGCTATCCATTAAGTTGTTGTAACTTAACCCCGCACCCATTACATCAATGACATCTTCAATATCAGCTTGCCACGTCGCAGTAGCGAAGTTACTGCTACCCGATTGAGCTGACTCGATAACTTGATGGTTATAAAATGCATTTAGCATAACATCGGCACTAAATATATAGCTTAAGTTAGCATCAAAACTGGTGTCTTTAGATTCAGTTAAGCCGATCGCGGTATTGGTATAGTCATCAAGCGCATAACGTACGCCAAAATCAATGGTTAACTCATCAATTGGAGTATGACTTACACGGGCTTCAACTTGGCTTCTGTCTCTGTCAGCAAGATAGTATTTACGCAGTAATTGATTCTGCTCTTGTGATGTCCATTCAGAAACTTCATAGTCTGAACCATCTCGTTGGCTAAAGCTGCCTTTTACCCACATGTCCCAATTGGCGACACTATTGACACGAATTCGCGCCCAAAGGTTATTATCGTCAGTGATTTCACGATCTTGATAGCTTCGCTCGTCACGTCTGAATTCATAACCCCCGTCTAATTTAATACCATAGTTGATACGATAATCGGCTCCTAATTTAGCGCGATGTGAAGTGTGATCATAAGGGGTATTATAAGCCACTTGACCGTTAACATTATTGATACTAATTTGGCTCCACTGTTCTACTTGAGTGTTGTTTTCTCTGTCGCTGTAATCATAACTGCCATTCACTCTTAACGTACGGCTAATTCTGCTGACGGCTTTTAAGTTCATTCCAGTGAGATCAACACTTGCATCCAATGACTCAGCAGGCAATTGATAACCGTAACCCGATGTGACAAATTGTTGATCTTGACTCATTTGCCCCATCATTAACCGACCAGATACCGCTGTGACAGAATCATTGAACTGACCCATAAGCGACACAGTATGGGCTTCATTATCGGGATCAAGCGCCATATAACCACGGGTTTGAGCGCCAAAAGTGGGATTAAAAACACTGTCATAACTTAATTGGTTGTTAGCATTTTTAAATGATGAACCATTGTAGTTTAAGCTAGTAAACCAATTATCGCCTTTAAGCTTAATGCCCGCTTCTAACGTATCAGTGGTGTAATCGACGGGCTCAGCAAGCATCATTGACTGGTTAAAAAAACTGCCTGAAGTTTGCTTTACGCCTGTTTTATCTTCACGTTGGTAATTCACAAAGGTAGTGAACAACGACTCCGTTTGGTATTCAATGCCTAACCCCGTTTTTTCGCGTTTAAGTGATAATTCAAGTGGATTAAGACTTGAGTAAAGCATGGGCATTTGTGAGCTTGCCCCAGCTGTTACCCAGTTGTCAGGTAAGGTTAAATCGTTACTGCCAACACCTTGGTAGGGTGTTTGTGCGGTATTCGTTTTATAACTAGCAATTGAGCGATAATTGAAATTTAAATTGTATGTGCCCAGTTTGCCAATATTAATATCAGCACGGCCATTGTCCATTCCGATATCGGTGGCGTCTACTTTGGCTCTATATCCCTGGTTACTACGATAATTTATATCTGCATCGAGCTTGCCTGCAAACTCGTTATCACTTTGAAAGGCGTTAGCTGACTTTATATCGCTTTCGCTGTTATAGCCTGCGCCCACACCAATACTGCCTGTAGTGACGGTTTCGACGGCACACCCTTTACAGGCCCATGCATCAAATTTTACATTGTCTGTATTGGCATTGGCTAAACCATAACCTCCGGCCATAGCGGTAAAGCTGGCTGGCGCTAATAAGGCGAGGGTAATTAAGTTTAATTTGTACTTCATAGTGTTAACTCCCTAGCGCTGTAATAGCTTGCCTGATGGATGGTTAGAACCATGTACCTGGCTGTGACAATTTAAGCAACTGCGTCCACCGGTAAATGCATTATCACCAACAGTAGAACCCATACCTGTATTACCTAAATAGGCATTACTTGCATGGCCATCGCTGGTATGGCATTGCTGGCAAAGTTGCGGTGCACGGGTTTTCAGCATGGCGTCATTCACACTACCGTGTGGATTGTGGCAACTGACGCAGTTTTCGGTTACTGGAGCATGCTCCCATAATTTGGGGCCGCGTTTTTCGGTATGACATTCGTAACAGGTTTCATTTACGCTTGGTTTGATTAAATCAGCATCAGCCAAGCTACCGTGTGGATTATGACAATCACTGCATGTCATTTGATTCCATTTCATTGGGTGGCTAGAGCGCTTGTGCATGTCGGTTTTTTGTTTAGTGTGACAGCTAGTACAAACTGCCATTTCAGTCTGTTTAGACAGCACTGGGTCTTTGGCGGTATGAACACTGTGACAAGAGGCACAAGAAACATCAGCATTATCATGGTGGCTTGTGTTCCACGACATACGTTTGTCATCTAAGTGACAACTCATACAGACACTGTTTTGCTTATCTGCTGGCAGGGTAGAGTTTGGACCAAAGGCGATCATTGGCTCTTTACCGCCTTTGTTATGGGCACCTTGCGGACCATGACAGGCTTCACATTGTAAGCCCGCCATTGGACTTTTGCTTGAATCAATCGCACCATGTACGCCTTTAAAAAGATCCATGACCTTTTCTGAACGTTTGTGACACATTAAACAAGAGTCTGCACCTTTAGGTGAGTATTTGCCTTCAGCAAATTTTGTATCTAAGGTCGCTTCCACTTCGGCAGGCGACATTTTTTCATCCCATTTTGCGGCACTCGCCGGGCTGGTTAACCCCATTAACAGCACCAGTGAAAACAAGGCTGATAACAAGGTTCTAGATGGTGTTTTGGTCTTCATAAGTCGACTTCCTAATTTGTCCATAAAAGCGCTAAATAACTAAATTATTAAGCGCATTGCCAATAAGTAAGGGGGAAGTGGTGAGCTTCTCCCTGTGGGCAAATTAAAACTTCATCGCTGCATGGTTTTCAATGCTGGGCACATGACAACCTAAGCAGAACTCAAGTTGCGCTGCGTCATTCGCTTCCTGATATGAACCATTCACAACGGCGCCTTGACCTTCAGCGTGTGCTTTTATTTCATCAAACCCATGACAAGATGCACAAGTGGCTGTAATTGGTGTGGTGTAAAGGCTACCACTGTAATTAGGGTTATCAGTGGCCAGTGCTCCCTTTACTTTGAATGCATCAAGGTTGAAGTCATTATGACATTGGGTACAGTCGCTAATAATAGCTTGTTCGCCATGTACGCTATGCAGCTTCATTTCAATCGCGCCCTTATTTGCACCAGAAGCATAAGTACCGTCAGGTGTATGACAAGCAACACAAGCATCGACACCAATAATGACTTTGCCATCAACTTCACGGCCTAACTGTTCAGTCATAACAAAACCTGCATGATGGCCTTTATGGATTTCAAAGGTTTCACCATGACAGTTTTGGCAAGTACTGAAACTAACCGAGTCAGTGTGGCGATAACTAGGTGCAGCCCCTGATAATGTTCCATAAGCTAATTCAGCTTTCATTGATGTTGTCGCTACGCCGTCAGCACAATCAATAGCCTGCATGCCGTTATTACACATTTCTAACCCGATCATAGTGAATGCGGTATCAGTATCACCGGCACCAAAAGGAAGTGAGGCGATATTAAAGTGTAATACACCATCAAGGATAGTGACCTTATCTTGCAGTAAACCACTGCTAACTAAGTCTTGGGTGACTTTTTTGTAACCCGTAACCAGGCTTGGGTTGTAGCCCATGATAGGGAAGTTAGGACCAAGGTTGGTGATAGTTTCCAGGCGCTTAATTTTGCTCACTAAGGTGCTAGCATCAACTTTAGTCCCATTAGCATCAAGTATGGTGACCGATAGTGTTGCCGATAAATCATTTGGGCCTGCTTTATTCGCAACCAAAGTTGCACTCATGCCATACATGTCAATAAAAGCGGCTTTTTGCGTAAATGGGCTAGTATGAATGTCTTCAGTCCAGCTAGCATTATGACAGGCAATACAGTTTGAGTTATCGAGTTGTTGTGAGTGACCATTACCCGCTTTAAAGTCAATATTAGTGTGGCAACTTGTACAGGTTTCCATGGTTGGAATACGTGACCAATTTTCCCATTCTGAAAGTGCCTCATCTTTAACATGACAAGACTGACAGTTATTGTCGATTAAATGCTCAGCAGCAGCACCTGTGTATTCTTTACCATTTTTATCGGTAAAGGTTTTTGATGTGTTATGGATGTTGTGAACCAAATGGTTCCACTGACTTTCCATTGACATTGAGCTGCTATGACAAGTGGCGCATGTTTCTTGGGTATAATAGTTGCTATGACGAGTGGTTAAGGGTTTATCTTCGGCGTGACAACTTGTACAGGTTGCATGTGAGACTATATTTTTTGTGTACTGTGCTTGATAGCCGTCACCGTCAAAATCTCTTACTATTTCTTTTCTAGGTACAGCCGTTACGCCGTCAAGTAGGGTGGAGCCTTGCCCGCCAGCGTAAACATTATAACGTTGAGTCAGCGCTTGGTTGTAACCTTGAACGTCGAATGTGAAAGTATAGTGGCCATTTTTCAGGTCAGTATAATTTGCGGTACCTGACACTCTAGCGGTGCGAGTCCATTGTGCACTGTTACCTCCTCCAGTGGCGCCTACTGGCGTTAATTGTGCTGCAGTAATACCTAAATCTTGTAAACCAATAATGGGCATATCTTGTTCGTTGGTTGCGAACACATTAACCACAGGTTTGCCATCGATATAGGTGACGCTAGTAACATCTAGGTTAAGTACTTTAATATCAGCTGCAGGCTCACCACCAGGTAATCCTGGGTTGCCCGGTTGCCCATCATCTCCACCACCGCAGCCTGCTAACGTTAATGATATTGCGACTAATATTAGTGCTATTTTTGAGTGTTTTATGTTCATCATATTTCCCTGCAAAGGTAAGACATATTCTTAACTGTCAGTATTTTTCTGCGTTTTACGTCAAAGCGTATTGTTTTCAGTTAAGTCGATGTTGGAAAACCTTGTTAATAATAAGATTACGTTATTAAAGTGAGTAAATCTTCATCGGTCTTTATATTGTGTGAAGCCGGTCAGACTATTTATAAAGTGGTAGGTGAATTATTCATATAGACACCAATAAAGGTAACGTTAGCTAGCAAAGCCGCTCTATAGAGCGGCTTAATTTTCACTTTCCGTTAACCGTTAATGACCGCCCCAATTTGAATGAGACCGAAGGATGCGAGCATCGGTATGACACGTTGAACATGTTTCTTGAACATTCATGGCTCCATAGTCAGCAGCAGGAACACCAAGTTGATTTATAGTGCCCACTACTCCACCATTACTTTCAATATGGCCAATTGTTGAGTTGTTTAATCCATAGGGCGGTAGGTGACAACTGACACAGGCTGCTGTTTGCGGTGAAACAACGAGTAAGCCACCATTGCTGTCTTTACCAAATGCGACAGGCGATGCCGTTGTTTTGATATTCTGAATTGAGAAGCCATCATCAGCGTGACAAGCTTGGCATTCTGTTTTCTTGAAGAATAAATCACCGCTTGAGTCGTAAACATAGTGCTTAGCATGTACCTTGATAGCTAAGTTTGAGTTTGATCGGGTGCCATTATGACAAGTTGCACATCCATCAAGATCATTTGAATAGCGATGAGTAATCTCAGTGGTATGGCATTGTTGACAGTCAGCCATTTTAGCGTGTTGCATGCGTGGCGATGAGTTAACAGGGCTGCCATCTAGGTTATAGTAGAAAGTATCTGAGGTAAGGTATGGCGCATATTGTTTACTTCTATCGCCATCTTCCTGGTTTAAGTCATCCACAACACAGTCCGCAATAATGCCTTTTTTAGAGCAAACGTGAAGTTGGCTGCTTAATGCTATGGTAGATTTTGCATCAATTAACGTTTTAATATTGAAACTCGTAGCGCTAATTAAAGCATTGATAGAACCATCACTTTGTTGAGTAAAGGTATTAATACCGACTTTTTGGTAGTTAACTAAAAAGTCATCGCCTAAAGTACCGTTGATCACAATCGCGCTATTAAAACCGCCATATTTGTAAGGGCGAGGGTCAATTTGCTTAAGGGTAACCAGTTCAGAGCCATGTTTAACAGTAAAATTAGCCGTGATAGATGATTCATCTGCAGCTAGCGTCATTGAGTTAAAGGTGACTTTTAGTGCCGATGCTAAGTGAGTACTGTTAAGTGTGTAGTGCGCATCTTCTGCACCACGACCACGGCCTTCGCCACCATGACAAGCTAAACAGTTTTTACCTTGCTGATGTGAAGCTTTTGTTCCTGCAGCTTTAGCCGCTGGGCTTGGGCTATGACAACTCCAGCAAGATGTGGTATCCACATCTGCTTTCCAGCCATCAGTTAGGTTGAAGTCTTGATTTGGGTTGTGGCAGGTTAAACAGTTGGATGTCATTTGCGGATAAACACCGCTACTTGAGGCATGTGAATTAGTATGGATACTATGAACCATACCTTTGATTGAGCCGTCATATGCATATGCTTCACCTATGACATTGCCGCCGGAATCTTTATCTTGTTTTAAATATCGGTTGTAGTCGGTATGGCAGAATGAACAAGCTTCTTCGGTATTATGCTTGCTACCATGCATTGACAGTTTGCCTGCTTGTCCTTCGCGGTGACAGCTTTGGCAGTCAGCGTTTGCAAGTATTTGCAGTGGTTTATCAACTTGCACATCGGTTGCCGGTACCCAATAGAAAAAGCTATTGTCGACCATAGTTTTTGATAAATTATTTGTTGTTTTTATTGATAAATAGACACCATTTGTCGTGTCGGCTACATAGTCATATTTGGCTAATGTATCGATAGTTTTATCTATTTTAATTGAGTAGCTACCATTATTGTTGTCAACAAAACAATCAGTGCACTGACTTTTTGTGCCATCAAAATAACTAGAGCCGGTAAAGTATCCTTCGCCTTTATCTTTATTAAAGTAACTTAACCAGATTTTACGCTCAGGATTAGGGTTAATCGTCTCATTTTCCCCCAGCTCTGTTGCAGCCCCGACACGACCAAAAGAGATAGTGGCAATATCTGTTTGAACAAGCCCTAAAATAGCGGCGCCGTTAGCATCGGTAAGATTGAAGCTGAGGGTAAGCCGTTTATTTTCGTCTACTTGTGCTGAAGTGATAGTGCTTTTGATATTGTTTGCAGATTTTATTGGTGTGCCAGTCGGGCCATCAATACCGTCCTCACCATCTTTACCATCGCTGCCACAGCCCATTAGTGCAAAGGAGAGTATCCCTGCACTAAAAACAGCTTTTGCTGTTGTATTGAAATTGAATCGTTTCATCATATTTCCCTGCTTATTTTATCACTTCAAATGTTAATCATTATAAAGTGTATGGTTTTTACCTGTGGACAGTGTAGCTAACCTCAAGCACTTGTTCAGCGTGATGATGTAAGAGTTGTGAACTATGTCAGACTATTCCTTTAGTGGTACTTTTTTTCGTGGTGATAATGGTTGCTTACGTGAGTTTTTTCAGCAAAAGACATCTACTTTTTGCCAACTACAGTTCCATTAGTAGAAACTGTTATGTAATAAATAGATTAGCAACATTTGCCAGATTTACGCTTTAAAGGTGAGTGTTTTTTAAGCTATTATCAATAACTGGGTGATGAGTCACACTTTGTAACTGGCTGATAAAAAATTAACTGGTAATAGATTGCATTACTGTTAATGGCGGGCGTATTTAAACGTAGTGTTAAGTTTTTTCTCAGATAAGAGGCTATTGTATATTGCGATTACTGAGCGCTTCATTATTTGCGTAGGTATTAAGTGATGATGAGAATTGTTGGCGGGGAAATGGTTTGGCTGTGTTAGGTGGCTAAAATTAGTGTGCCACTACAGTTCTTATATCTTAAATGAAAGAGTGAAATTGAGCGATCATTGTTCAAGTAAGACATTAAAGACAAAAAGACCAGATTTAGGGGTTGATTGCATAGGAGGGTTAAGGGATAATCCCCGTGTTCTAGATGAGTTTGTGTTTATATCACTTGTTTAGAAGTCTATGGTGACCCTAGGGTCCCCCCGCAATGATAACTTGTGAACTCGGCCAGGCCGGAAGGGAGCAACCGCAGCAAGCGACTCGTGTGCCGGGGTGTCGGCTCTAGGGGAGCCTCCAATATACTCCCCAAAAATAATTAACTTCAGTATTTAGCTTATTCATACACTTATGGTGCAGTCTTTCTAAGCTTTCTATATTACTCATTAAGCTCTATTAAATTATTCAGAGTGTCCTAACTGCACAATTGGTTCACTTGGCGCATTGTTATTCAGCTCCTTTTCCTCTTTCAATTTATTGTGTAAATTGGCTTTTAAAAATGCTCTTGAACGCTCTAAAGCTGTGTTTATTTCGTCCTTCATCTGTTTAAGCTCATTGTAATCTTCAAAAAAATAAGTGTCTACGAGATGTCGAATGTAGCGTACGGGTAACTGGTTTAACGTGACACAACAAAGATCTGCAAGATAATCTTCAGGCAATTCTTCCATTAAACCTTCATCGCGCAAGATTTCCAAAAGTAAGACTTCATAATAATTACGAAATTCTAAATGCATGATTTACTCCATTATGTATCGTGTTAGTTTTACCATTTATTATAGTAGAAAGAAAAACCATTTATCATTTAGTTTATTTTTACACCCAAACTTGGTTTGCTGCAATCAGCAATTGACTGTGCCTTTGGGTTAACTCATCTGGCTGGCGGCTATATCCGCCACCTATTACTGCAGCAACTGGAATGTTGTGATGCTTGGCTAGGGTTAATACTAGCTTATCTCTTGAGTGAATACCCTGTGTAGAGATATTGAAGTACCCTAAATCATCATCTTGATGAATATCAACGCCAGCATCATAAATAATGAGGTCAGGTTGGTGCAGTTGGATTAAATAGCCAAATATACTGTCAATGTATGATAAATACTCCTCATCAGAGCAGCCCTTATCAAGTTCAATATCATAATCGGAAAGTGGTTTTCTCGATGGGAAGTTTTGTTTGCAGTGAATTGAACAACTGATGATGTTGGGATTATCTTGGCAGAGTGTTGCTGTGCCGTCGCCTTGATGAACATCACAATCGAAAATTAACACTTTATCGACTTGTTGTGTTTCTATTAGGTGGCTAGCTGCAATAACCAAATCATTGAAAACACAAAAACCGCTGCCAAAATCATGGTGAGCATGATGGTAGCCACCTGTAAAATGCAACGATATTTGATATTTAAGGGCAAGTTGGCAGGTTAATAATGTGCCATTTACCGCATGTAAAGTGCGTGTTACTAAGCTTTCGCTCCAGGGAAAGCCTATTCTACGCAGTGCTTTAGGGTGAATGGAGCCATTGATAAACGTATCTACATAATCAGCACAATGTACTTTTTTTATCAGATCAATTGCTATTTTATCAGCTTGGTGGTGCATGCTTAGGCAAACTAAATGTTGCTCAATAGCGAACTCAAACAAGTTTTGATATTTGCTGGTTGGAAATCGATGGTGAGATGGTAACGCCAGCTTTGAGTAGCTGGCGTGATAAACAAAGGGGATTTTCATTAACGATTACAGTTGCTTTATAGCCCAGCCCATAAATTCTTTACGGGTTTTCTCATCGGCTTGTAACCACCAATACTGCAACATTTGCTCAGCTTGTGCTGCGCTAGTCGCTTTTGGCAAGTTATCTGTATTGAGTGGGTTAACAGTGACAGCTGTCGCGGCTACCGCTGGTGAAATCGTAGCTGGTGTTGTTGCAGCAGTATTCACGGTGAGATTGTTGCTTGTCGCATTTGCTGACATGGCATCGATATCTGCGGTTTTATTGCCACCGAATAAGTTAGCAAAAAAAGACGCTTCTTCAAGTTGGGTATTTTCTACCGAATAACTGACCGACCCCTTGTCTTGGCGAGTAATTATAATGTCAGGTTTTTTAGCAAAATATTTTGGACGTTTTACGACTTCACCTGTCGCTGGAGAAAGGGTGTAATTAAAATCTCCATCAACATTGAGGGTGACAATAAAAGGCGCTGATTTTATAAAGCTTTGACTATCGCTGAAATTATCTTGAACCATATCATGGTATCTAATGGCGATTTTATGGCTGCCAGTGGTTAAGTTTAAATCTGATTTATGTTTAAACGAATTTGTTTCTATCTGTTGACCATCTAAAGCCAAATATTCAAACGACATTGGAATGGTAAGATTAGCTGCCATCAGTGAGGTTGATGAAAGTAATGCTAAAATTGCACTGGTGGATACGAATGATTTCATTGTTGCTCCTTAACGATTTAAACTTTGGCGTGGTCGCTCAAAGTGTTGTATCCGCTCTTCAATATAGCTAATGGCTTGGCGGCATTTACCTAAACGACGATGCATTAAAAGAATGTCATTTTGCAATGTAATTTTGTCAGCAGCATGACATACCTCTAGGTTTGATTCCATCTGTTGAATTTTGAGTTCGATTTTTTTAGCCCAGTCAAAATGTTTACTCAACTCTTGATAAAGTTGATGACTGTTTTGCATGATGTTATTGGCAATCCACCCAAAGCCACTATCTTGTACAGATTGTTGTTTTTTAGCATATCGAGCACGATTACTGGCTTTTTTCTGCTCTGCAGATTTTAAGTTTAATCCTGTTGTCAGTAGAGCTCGTCTTAATGCGGTGAACCTATCTTGAATGCGCTGACAACTAAGTTCAATAGTGCTTTTAGCTAAGTTAAGGGTCAATTGTTTTTCTAATTGAGCGATATCTTTTTTTAGTTGCACAATGCAGGGGCTTAATTGAGCACCTTCTTGGATAAAAACGCTATGATTAAATCGTTCAACATGTTGCAGTGTTTTCTTTTGATGATCGCCTAATTGATTATCATGTTGCAGTGCTTCTTGTTCAATATGAGCAAGTTGTTGTTTCAGCATTAGGATTAATTGTTGGGTGTTCATGCCCAAGCGCTCCAAGCTAGATGGGTAGCAATTGATACCACAGAGATAATAAATAATGGCTTGATAAAGGGAATACCAAATCGAATCGCACTTCTCGCGCCAATAAATGATCCCGCCATCATGCACACTCCCATCCATAGGCCTAATAACCAATTAACTTGCCCTAAACTTGCAAAAATAATCAGTGCAGTAATATTACTGATAAGGGTCATTATTCTTGCTAAAGCGCAACTTTCTAGTAATGGCAACTTATGTAAAGAAATAGAGGATACCGTCCAAAAAGCGCCAATCCCAGGCCGGCAAATCCATCGTAACCTCCTAATATCAATCCCTGAATACCTTGACGTGAATTAGTGGGCGCTTTGGTTGGCGCAATAAAATGTTTACTGCCCATGGCCTTTGGGCTGAATAACGTGTAAATCGCAATACTGATGATAAGCAGTGGAAGTAACTTCTCAAGCCAACTTGAGTTAATTAAAAATACCAGCCCACTACCTAGTATTGCACCAACAAAAGTAGCAATAGCACAGGCCTTCCAAAATGCTGGCACAAATAACTGCTGCTTATAATAGGTATAGCTAGAGGTCACTGAGCCAAAACACGCGGCTAATTTATTGGTCCCCAATGCTAAGTGTGGTGGTATGCCCATGGTAAGCAAGGCGGGAATAGATAATAGTCCGCCGCCGCCGACAACAGCATCAATAAAGCCTGCAATAATTCCGATAACAGCCAATGCCGCAAGATGGCTTGGGTCTAACATTAATTCCAAGGAAATACCTACTCTATCACCCGCCGAAAGGGCGGCAATGCATCAATTAACGATTTACCGTAACGTTTAGTCACTAAACGACGGTCTAAAATAGTTACGCGCCCATAATCTTGTTCTTTTCGCAGTAATCTACCACAACTTTGGACTAACTTGCGCGAAGCATCTGGAATGGTGAGTTGTAAAAATGGATTACCACCTTTGACTTTTATATATTCAGCATGGGCTTGTTCAACCGGTGATGTCGGCACGGCAAAGGGCAGTTTGGTAATAATAAGGTTAGTGAGATAGTCACCAGGCAAATCCAGTCCTTCAGAGAAACTACCTGTGCCGAAAATAATGCTCGGTTTATCATCATCACAGCGTTGTTTATGTTGACTTAAAATTTGTTGTCTTGGCATAGTACCTTGAACGAAAAGTTGCTCACTAGGGATTTTCCCTTCAACTAATTCGACCACTTTGTCCATTTGCCAATATGATGCAAATAATACTAAAGACGCCATTTCTCCTTCAATTAAGGCAATGATTTGGCTGGCAAGTTCTGCGGTGTAATCATCATCTGTTGGCTCATTATCCATATGGGGAATAAAAAGCGTGGCATTATTTTCATAATCAAATGGTGATTGCAATGCTAAAAAGCGGCTGCCATCATTGATACTTAAACCAACCTGATGGGCAAAGTGATTGAAGTTATTAAGCGCTCTGAGTGTAGCACTGCACAGCACTACCCCAGCGGCCTTTTGCCATAACATGGATTCAAGCATAAAGCCGACTTCAATAGGTGAAGCACTGACTAAATAATCTTGTTGTTTACCGGTAATTAACTCAATCCATCTTGCGGTAGGCGCGCCTTTTTTATTGTCTTCTTTAGCGATCATTTTCCACACTTTATGCAGATTCTCTAATCGTTGCAGAATAAAACCTGTTTCAGACAGTAGGCCTTCAGATTGGTGTTTTGGGACTTCACCATCTTTAATTGCCTCAGACAAAACTGAAACCACTTTATTAAACTGTTTTAAGCCGCTACCTGTCGCCGTTGCGATGTTTTCAGCTTGAATGGTTAACGACTGGGGTAATTGACCGTGCTCAAAGCGCCATCTGGTTTCTGGGTTGGCAAAAAATTGCGGTTGGGTATCACAAAATTGAGCCACTTGATTAAGTAAGCTAATAATGTCGGTGATGTGATCAAGCATGGCTTGAACCAGGGCAATAATATTATTAGTTTTTAACTGGTTCTGCAGCTTGCTACAGGTTTTAGTTGCCTTGTCTAGCCAATCACATGCGCCACGTATAGTCGCCTGCCCGCTAGAGAAATCCCTTGCCACTATGGGTAAGTGATGGGCTTCGTCTATGATGTAAAACATATCTTCAGGCTCAGGTAAAATAACCCCTCCGCCTAATTCTAAGTCAGCAAATAATAAACTGTGATTAGCAATAAGCACGTCCCATGTGTCAACATCTTCACGGGCTTTATGGAAAGGGCAGTTATGGTGTGCAGAGACTTGGCGATGGCAGCTGTGTTTGTCGCAACATATTTGTTGCCATAAAAAATCTGGAATAGGCTCTTTTAAACTGTCGAGTTCACCGTTCCATTTTTTCTGGTGATAATCCTGATGTATTTTTTGCAGTTGCTCAACTTGGCTCTGATCTGGCTTAGTTTGCCACATCGCCATTTGCGAACTGTCTTGAGAGCCCATCATCCCCTCTAATTTTGCTAAGCAAACATAGCGTTGACGACCTTTCACTAAGCCAAATTTAAAATTTAAACCTGAATGCTGTAAAAAGAACGGCAAATCTTTATGTAGCAGCTGCTCTTGCAGTGCAACCGTTGCAGTAGCTATGCAGACTTTTTTCTTACTCGCGATACCTAATGGAATAGCACCTAAAAGGTAGGACAGTGATTTGCCAATACCGGTACCCGCTTCAACAACAATGATAGGGCGTTGTTTGTCATATTCACCGGCTAAAGTTTTAGAAATTTCTGCCACCATATAATTTTGTTCACGGCGTGAACGAAATTGTGGCATTGCCGAGGCAATGTCTTTATAGATGGTGCGAATTTGCGTTTTTACCTGGTCAGTGAGCATGAGTAGTTTTTATTCTGCGGTGACTGATTTATGCTGTACATAATAACAGTGAATCTTTGTGCTTAAAACAGATAATCAAATTGAA
Source organism: Shewanella sp. OMA3-2 (assembly GCF_021513195.1). Lineage (NCBI taxonomy): Bacteria > Pseudomonadati > Pseudomonadota > Gammaproteobacteria > Alteromonadales > Shewanellaceae > Shewanella > Shewanella sp. OMA3-2. The sequence continues at coordinate 1,802,402 of NZ_CP090974.1, forward strand.
CTCAAATCTCTTGCCCGTAAATAAGGCCCTTATTCGTATTGAAGGGCTAGTGCTTACTCGTCATGCCAGCTATCGGCAGGGGCAGTTGGTGCTGCAATATTATATTAAAACGACTAGTGGACCTGTGCTCGTTGAACTTCATAACGAGGATGTTGTGTGCTTTTGCCGTCAAACTGACGTGGTCAAGCTAACGCCTTATTTAACTCAAGCTCGTGTGGCTGCTTTGGCGATGACCAACTTTGATCATCAAATTGTTTGTGGCATTTATTTAAAAACTAGTGCTGCACTTAAGCAATTGCAGCGTATCGCGAATGATATAGGGGTGCCTTTATATGAAACTGATATTCGTGCCGAGCAACGTTATTTGATTGAGCGATTCATCGCATTTGATATCGAATGCGAAGGTATTATGGCGTCTACGGTAAACAACTTACCTGTACTCATTGCGCACAGGGCAAGAAGAGGTGTAGTTAGGACACCCCAGTTAGTTATAAAAGAGGATTTGTTGCAAGATGCTGTTAGCAATAGTGTTGTTTTGCGGGCAGGGGGGCAGATAAACAAAATGTATTGTCAAAAAGAAGTCATTTAAAGGTTATTTCCCTCGATTTTGAATGCAGTATGCAAGGCGAGTTATATTCGGTTGGTCTTTATGGGACAGACTATCAGTGTGTCATGATGGTGGGCGATCAAGCGCGATACCCTGAAGCTGAAAATTACATTGTGTGGGTTAAAGATGAAGTCGCTTTACTGCATCGATTAATAGATTGGTTTGGTCTGTATGACCCCGACGTTATTATTGGCTGGGCAGTAGTCGTGTTTGATTTAGCCTTACTATTCAAACGTTGTAAACATCATCATATTCCGCTCACTATTGGTCGAGGCTGTAGTGAGTTAACTTGGAAAGTAGAAGATAAATATCGCCCAGAAACCTTAAGTTTACCCGGTCGAGTTGTACTAGATGGTATTGATTGGCTTAAAGCTGCATTTTATAGTTTCGATCGTTTTTCGCTTGAGTTCGTTGCACGTGCTTTATTAAATGAAGGCAAAGCGATTGATCATGTTGACAATCGAGGCGATGAAATAAGTCAAATGTTCGTTGACGATAAGCTCAAGCTTGCGCATTACAATTTAACTGATTGCCGACTAGTGTGGGATATTTTTGATAAAACTCAGCTACTTGATTTTGCCATCGAGCGGGCTAAGTTAACTGGACTGGAGTTTGGCCGAGTCGGTGCCTCTGTCGCCGCTTTTTATCACTTATACCTGCCACATTTACACCGCAGTGGTTTTGTTGCCCCCCAAATGCCTGCAAGTAATGGGCTGGAAAGCCCTGGCGGCTATGTAATGGAGTCCATGCCGGGACATTATAAAAATGTGTTAGTTCTTGATTTTAAAAGCTTGTACCCCTCTATTATTCGTACTTTTCTGATAGATCCAAAAGGTTTGGTTGAAGGGTTAAAGTTAGCTGAGTCAAATGATGACACTAGTGAAGTGCTAGTTGATGGCTTTTTAGGGGCAAAGTTTAATCGTCATAATCCCATTCTTCCTAAGTTGATCGCTAGTTTAGCCGCACAGCGAGAGCAGGCTAAAGCAGACCGCAATGCACCATTATCGCAAGCTATCAAGATTATTATGAACTCCTTATATGGCGTACTAGGGTCAAAGGGCTGTGTATTTCATGATGCAAAGCTCGCCAGTTCTATTACGATGCGCGGTCACCAGATAATGAAAATGACCAAGAATTGGATAGAAGAAATGGGTTATCAAGTCATTTATGGTGATACCGACTCGACTTTTGTTTGGCTTGGTAACGACATTCAATTCAATGCGTCAGAGATTGGCTTACAGATGGCCAAAATCATTACCGATAAATGGACTCATTGGTGTGCAGCAGAATTTAATTTGGCGAGTTATCTTGAACTAGAATTTGAAAGTCATTTTCAACAATTTATTATGCCCACTTTGCGGGGAAGTGATATAGGCAGTAAAAAACGCTATGTTGGCTTGAAATTAGATAAACATGGTAAGCCAGAAATAGTGTTTAAAGGGATGGAGCAGGTAAGAAGCGACTGGACCCCGCTTTCTAAGCGTATTCAATATCAGCTTTATCAGCGATTCTTTAACCAACAAGATATTAGCGAATTTTTAGAATCCCAAGTGGCTTTATTAAAGCAAGGGGTATTCGATCAAGAGTTGGTGTTTAAAAAGCGTCTGAAACGTAATGTTGAAGACTACACAGCTAAATCAACTCCACATGTTAAAGCGGCAAAGTTGATGGCCGAATATCAGCAAAATACCGATTGGTTAAAAAGAGGGACGGTAATTGAGTATGTTATTACCACAGCAGGCGTTCAGCCTGTGTGTGATAAAGACTGGTTAATGGACTATGACTATTATATAGAAAAACAAATCCAACCTATTGCAGAGCCCATTTTATCATTGCTTGGTTTAAGTTATGACGATTTTTCTAATGGCCAAATGTCGTTAATCTAATGTTACAAAAATGATTGTGTTGACTGTTTTGTTATAACTTCAGTATCGGAAGATTAAGCGCAGCTGTTTATTTTTAAGCCTATATAGCGTTCTAAAACCCTAGTTACCATGAAGTTTACTCGTTTTTTATGCTCTATATAAAATTATATGCTCTGCAGAATCAGACTTCTACATCAGATCTCTAGCAGTTACTGTGGAATTTTTTTATATACACCTGCTGTTATAGCGTTAAAAATAAAAAATTAACCATTCATCTGTGCAGTTTGCTATCTATCTGATTTTTTTTGTTTTAATTTTAGATGATATCCATTTGTTCATAAAAATGAACGGATATGATATATCAACTTGATTAACTTTTGTTCTTACGATGCATCAATTGTTGATTACTTGTTTCAAATGTGATTTTATTGCGTTGCAAATGTGATTTTATAGCGAAAGGTGTTATAGTATCTCAACACCAATACTTCAAATTATGAAGATTGGAATTATAAGAAAGACAAATATATCCAGGGAGATAGACAATGCATAAGAACGTATTAGCTAAATCAGTGCGCTTGGCTCTGATCAGCGGTGCAGCAGCAGCTGCATTTAGCGCACCAGCAGTTTTTGCTGCTGAAGAAGGCGCAGCAGTTGAACGAATCGAAGTAACTGGTTCGCGCATCAAAAGAACTGATTTGGAAACTGCAAGTCCAATTACAGTATTCTCTTCTGCCGATATCGCCGCTACCGGTGTATCAACAATGGAAGACTTTATTCAAACAATACCTGCAATCAATGGTGGCGCTGAAGGTGCTTCAAATAACAATGGTAGCCGTGGTTTCGCAACTGCTTCTCTTCGTGGTTTAGGTTCTGGTCGTACCTTGGTATTAATCAATGGTCGTCGTTTTGCTTCTGGCGATTTGAACTCAATCCCAACAGCTTATGTTGAACGTGTTGAAGTATTACGTGATGGTGCATCGACTGTTTACGGTTCAGATGCAATTGCAGGTGTTATTAACTTTATTACTAAAAAAGACTTTGAAGGTGTTGAATTTCAAGTTCAGTATGACGAAACTTCAGAAGGCGATGGTGAGAAAAGTTTAGTTTCAATGACTACTGGTACATCTAGCGATAAAGGTAACGTTGTACTTTCATTACAATATACTGATCGTCAAACGATTTTCCAAGGAGACCGTGATTTTTCTGAATGTCCTATTTTTGAACGCGGCGGAGAGAAAGTTTGTGGCGGTTCAGGTACTATCCCTTATGGTAACTTTGGTGGACGAGTTAAAGATCCTGTTACTGGCTTAGTACGTCCGTTTGATCAAGCTGTTGATGGTTATAACTATGCAACTACTAGTTACATGGTTACTCCTCAAGAAGTATTTAGCATCAACGGCGCAGGTCGTTATGAGCTAAGTGATAATGTTAGTAGCTTCTTAGAAGGTGGTTTTACTAACCGTAAATCAGATCAGTTAATGGCTGCAGAAGGTACTTTCTGGGCTCCTAAAATGCCAGCTAGCAACCCGTATAACCCTGTTGGGGAAGATATTTATGTTGCGCGTCGTTTAACCGAGTCTGGTGGACGTGCGTTTACTCAGGATTTCTCTGATTACCGTATGGTGTTTGGTTTTGATGGTACAGTTTTCGATTCGTATGACTGGGACATATCGTATAACTTTGCGCGTTTTGTTGATGCTCGTTTAGATGAAGGTCGTGTAAACCCAACTCGTATCGAGACTTTACTTGACCCAGATTTGTGTGCTGCCGATAGTGATTGTCCAGAAGTTTGGAACATTACAGAAGCTAATACATTAACGCCTGCAATGCTTAATTATGCGTTTGTACCAAACTCTCCAATTGTTCGTGGTGAAACTCGTCAATTACTAGGTAATATTTCTGGTGGTTTAGGCTTTGAACTACCAGGTGGTGAAGTAATGTTTGCTGCTGGTTTTGAAAAGCGCTGGGAAGAATACCAAAGTGTACCAGATGGTGCAGCTTCAATTGGTCAAATTTATGGCGTTGGCGGCGAACCTACTGAAGGTGAGTTTTCTGTAGACGAATTATATGCAGAAGTAGATTTACCTATTTTAGAAGGTCTTCCTTTTGCGGAATCTTTACGTGTTACTGCAGCCGTTCGTTATTCTGATTTTGATTTCTTAAATGACTCTGCAACTAACTCGAAATTTGGTTTTGAGTGGGTTCCAGTTGATGGTTTATTACTTCGTGCAACTCAAGCTACAGGCTTTAGAGCACCTGGTATTGGTGAGTTGTTTGCACCACAAAATCAAACTAACTTAGCATATAGCGAGCCATGTACTAATTATGCTACTGGTTCACAAAGCGCAATTGTTAAAGCTAACTGTGCTGCAGAAGGTTTACCTGGAAACTTCCAGTTATCATCTAACCAGTCTGCTACTTTAGTTGGTGGTAACCCAAATCTTAAACCTGAAGAGTCTGATAGCTTAACGGCAGGTTTTGTATATAGCCATGATATCGGTATTAGTTTCAGTGTTGATTATTTTGACATCGAAATTACTAATGGTATCGGTACAGCTGGTACTGACAACGTGGTTAGTGCGTGTTGGGCAAGTGCTAACTTCTCTGACCCGTTATGTGCTCTAGTTAAAGGTCCAAGCGCAACTGGTGACTCACCACACCCAAGCTCACCTTACCGTACTACTTTAGGTGCTGTAGCGGGTATCTCATTAGCGAATGAGAACTTGTCAACATTTGAAACCAGTGGTTTCGACTTTGACTTGTCATACAAAACTGACCTAGGTGCTGGTAACTTATCTGCAGTGTTAAATGGTACTTACTTAGATAAGTATAACTACTCTCCATTCGCTGGTGGTGAGGTTGTTGAAGCTGCTGGTAAAGTTGCTGCTGACCAATGGGAAACTACACTTGCAGTATTCTCTCAGTTAAAAACTAACTTAACGTTAAGTTATGCTATGGATGACTGGACTGTTACATGGCAGTCACGTTACCAGTCTGAAGGCGAAGATTATTTCGCAAGCGATGACAACTTAGATAACATAGCTGATGCAGTTTTCTATCATGACGTTCAAGGTACATACTTCGTATTAGAGAATACTTCTCTAACTGTAGGTATCAAGAACTTATTTGATCAAGAAGCTCCATACCTTACTAACAACCAAGATATGAATACAATTCCATCTTCATATGATACTGCTGGTCAGTATTGGTATGCTAAAGTAAATGTTAAATTCTAGATTGTAATGTCTAATAAAAAGCCAGCATTTGCTGGCTTTTTTTATGTGGGAGAATATTTAGATGGATAAGATACTATCTGAGCTATCTCATTGTTATCGTAATGGTCTTTTTAATGAGATTATTAAGCTTGTTGAAGCAAACCCTCAGCTTTTACGAAATATTCAAGTTGCAAACTTACTAGCTGTTTCTTATCGTCGTATAGGAGCTTTTGAAAGTAGTAAGAAATGCTTTGAATCTATTCTAGTTTCTTCAAAACACCCTGGAATTTATGTTTCATATGCCATGCTTTTATCTGAGATGAAACAGTTTCAGAAAGCATGTCAGCTTTTAGAGAAAGCTATCGAGTTAGACCCTGTGTATTTTGATGCTTTTTTAAACTTAGGGATAGTAGCGACTGAAAAAGGAGATTATAAAAAGGGGTTAAATTCCTATAAGAAAGCCCTACAAATTAAGCCTCAGCACTTTGGTGCATATCTAGGTTACATTCAATCATTAATGAGAGTAGAGGATCTAAACAGGGCTTTAGTGCTTTGTATGCAGGCTAAGTTTGATGCACCGTATCAGTTAACTTTTAGATTGCTTGCAGTCACAATTAAGCTTAAGCAATTTAGTTTAATCGAAGCTGAAAAGGATTTGTTAGCACTTATGGACACTTATCCATCACGATTAGATGTTAAAGTGTTGATGGTTAGGTTAATGCTACAGAAAGGGGATGTATTAGAAAGCATAGAAATACTAAAGGAAATCAACACAGAAGCTCCGTATGACATAGAAGTACAAACTTTATTATTTGAATGCTTAATGTCTAGTAAGGCACATCATCCATTTGAGTTTTATGAGTTAGCTTGCCAGTCGCAAGTGAATAAACCTTTATTAATCGACTATTTTTTGAAACTGATGAAGTTAAAATACTTCGATGTCGCTGAGCAGTTAATTGAAGTAAATGCAATAGAAGTGAAAGAAGATGATACATTTTCTGTTTTAAAAGCTATGGTGTATAGAGAAAAACACTGTTTTGCTAAGTCTCTAGCGCAACTCGAACATATTGATATTAATAACGCTTTATATGCTTCAGCTCTCTACGAGAAGGCCGTAACTCTACTCTGTGCTAAAGAATATTATCAAGCTTATGAAAACGTTCTTGAAGGTATTAAACTAGAACCTGAAGTTAGTCGATGGCAGTCTTTGGAGTATACATGCCGTAAATGTTTATCTTTAGTTAGCTCTATCGATCTTACGACAGATATTTGGATAATAGACAATCTCTTAACACCTGAATTGTTGAATGAGTTAAAAATGTTTTTATTATCACTGCATAAATTAAAAAAAGATTTCATTATGCAGTCGATTCGTGATGGAAGCCAAACTGAAGGTAACTTATTCCATCGAGATATCCCCATTCTAAACAAAGTTAAGGCGCAGTTTATTGAACAACTACAAATAAATTGTAAGAAACGAGGAGTTATTCATACCGGTGTGATTAATGGGGCATGGTCTATTTTAATGGGTGAAAATGGAAAGCATGTTAACCATACTCATTCCGAAGGTACTTACTCGGCATGCTTTTATGTATTGATACCTAAAGGCTGCAAAGAGCAGGGGAATGGTTGGTTTAAGTGCGGTGGAGCTAATATTAGTCAAACATTTATCGATGAAGACGACTATTATATAGAACCTATAGAAAATAGATTAGTCATTTTTCCTTCACATTTATCGCATGGCACTAATTCACTGGTAGGTACCGAAAAAAGGCTAACATTAGCTTTTGATTATAAAGTCTTTTAGGTGTTTTTACGTTTAGGGCTGAAACTTATTGTCAGTTTTACTCCTTTGGAAGCAGGAATAAGTGCAGTCGTGTGAATAGAGCTATTAGTATTAATTCGCTTTATCTCGATTAAATGTTTACTAATTAACCTTTAATTATAATTATAAAGCTGAACTCCTCTTTCCACTTGTTTTTGATGTTTTCAAATGTTGACACAGGTCAACATTTTGTGAAATGATGCTACCAGGTCTATGCCTAATTAGGTGTAGAAAAGGGAAGAAAAACTAACAATCACAAGAGAAAGATAGACTTAGCGTTATTAACGATTTATTAACATTGTTATAAGTCATTTACAATAATAATGTCTACACTTTTTTAATTCACTTCAAATTGGTTGGGAACTATGTCCAAGGTAAGCAATAGAACAAAAATCGCTACTGCACTTGTCGGCGCACTGGCTTTAGCCAGTAGCAACTTGGTAGTTGCAAATCCTCTTGCCGATGTGCAAAAGGCGGACAGCAGAATTCATGCTGACACTGCAGCGTCACAACAAAAAGTTGACAAATATTTTGACCAAGCTCAAGACATGTTGTTTGAGTACGGCAATGTTGCAGATGAACGCGAATCGCTAAAGTCTTATAATGACTACGTAGCTGGTTTAGTGGCTGATCAACAAAAAACACTTGATTCAATACAAACAGACATCAATGGCGTTGATAAATTACGTCAAGGCGTTGTGCCATTAATGTTTAAAATGGTTGATGCGTTAGAACAGTTTGTTCAATTAGATCTTCCTTTTAATACTGAAGTGCGTACTGAACGTGTTGAAAATCTAAAAAATATCCTAGATACAGCAGAAGTCACTTTGGCTGAAAAGTATCGTTTGATCCTTGATGCGTATAGCATTGAGCGTGAATACGGTAACTTTGTATCAGTTAATACTGGTAAGTTAAGCTTAGATGGTAAAGAAGTACTTGTTGATTTCTTTAATCTAGGACGCGTAGCACTTTACGCTCAAAGTTTAGATCAAAAAATTGCGTGGATGTACGATGCTGAAGCTAAAACTTGGAACAAGTTAGATGACAGTTATTTACGTGACATCACCAAGGGTATTCGCATTGCTCGTAAGCAAGGTGCTCTAGATCTATTCGCATTACCAATTCCTGCTGCGGAGACTGCTCAATAATGAAGAAGTTAATTACTACAGCTGTATTAGCTGCAAGTTTGTCTTTAACTGCTGGCATGGTTTCTGCTGCTGATGCACCTAAAACTATCGACCAATTATTGCAAAAAGTTAAAGTTGAACGTGCCAATGAAGGCAAAAATAACTCGAAACGTGAAAGAGAATTTCAAAACGAACGTGGTGACAAAGCGTCGCTATTAAAACGTGAGAAAGATGCTTTAGCTTCAGAGAAGCAACGCGGTAAGGATCTTAACCAAGCGTTTTTAGATAACGAGCGTAAAATTGCTCAGTTAGAAGAAGATTTAAAAACAGCTCAAGGTGACTTAGGTGAAATGTTTGGTGTTGTTAAAGGTGAAGCTGGCGATTTCGCTGGTAAGCTAGCAGCGTCTAATATTTCTGCTCAATATCCTGGTCGTGATGCGTTCATCGCAGAGTTAGGGTCGCGTAAATCATTACCGAAAATTGAAGAACTAGAACAATTCTGGGAAGCGCAATTATTCGAAATGGTTGAGTCTGGTAAAGTTGTTAAATTCACTGGTAATGTGACAGCAATCGACGGTAACGTTGTTAGCACTTCTATCTACCGTGTGGGCGCATTCAACTTGACTGCTGATGGTCAATATGTTGTTTACAAGCCAGAGTTAAGCCTAATTCAAGAGCTTTCACAACAGCCTGAAGGCTACCAAGTATCTGCAGTCGGTTCATGGGAAAATACCACTACTGGTGTATCTGAGTTCTATATTGACCCAGCTCGCGGTGTATTACTGAATATTTTCACCAACAAAGCTAGCATTCAAGATCGCTTAGAAGCTGGTGGTCCAATTGGTTATATTATTCTAGTGTTGCTTGCTTTAGGTGGTTTAATCGCATTAGAGCGTTTAGTCACGTTAACAATTACTTCTGGTAAAGTTAAAAGCCAACGTAAGAATATTGATAATCCAGGTAAGAACCCACTTGGCCGTATTTTAAAAGTATATCAAGACAACAAAGATGTTGATGTTGAAACATTAGAGTTGAAACTTGACGAAGCTATTTTGAAAGAAACTCCTGCTTTAGAAGCACGTATTTCGATCATTAAAGTACTAGCCGCTATCGCTCCAATGATGGGTCTTCTAGGTACAGTAACCGGTATGATTGCAACATTCCAATCAATCCAGTTATTCGGTACAGGTGATCCTAAGTTAATGGCTGGTGGTATTTCTATGGCTCTTGTAACAACAGTACAAGGTCTGATTGCAGCGTTACCATTAATGTTATTACACGCAATTGTTGTTGCTCGTAGTAAGTCTATTGTTCAAGTTCTTGAAGAACAAAGCGCTGGTATCATTGCAGAACATGCTGAGAAGAGGGCTGACTAATGATGCTATTCCTGATGGATATATGGGATTCCGTCAGGGGCTTCATGGCCTCCGGGGGAGATGTCCTCTGGTTGGTAGCAGCTGTGCTTTTCCTAATGTGGGTATTAATGCTTGAGCGTTACTGGTATCTAAATTGGATATCACCAAAGCAACATCAAGCTGTTATATCTGCGTGGGAATCAAGAGATGAAACACACTCTTGGCACGCTCACCGTATCCGTGAAGCTTGGGTGTCCCAAGCTAAGCAAGATTTGAATGCACGTATGCTGTTAATCAAAACCCTAGTTGCAATCTGTCCGATGATTGGTTTACTAGGTACCGTAACTGGTATGATTTCAGTATTCGATGTGATGGCAGTTCAGGGGACGAGTAATGCTCGTCTAATGGCAGCTGGTATCTCAATGGCCACAATGCCGACAATGGCGGGAATGGTAGCAGCGCTATCGGGTGTGTTCTTCAGCACTCGTTTAGACTCGAAAATGAGAATCAGATTAGAAATGCTAAAAGACAGCATGCCTCACCACTAAAGAGAGATTGAACATGGCACGTAAGAAGCATTCCAGTATAGACGAGGAAGCGCAAATTGATATGACCCCGATGCTTGACATCGTATTTATCATGTTGATCTTCTTCATTGTAACAACATCATTTGTTAAGCCATCTGGCTTAGACTATAACAAGCCTAAAGCGTCACAGGCTACGTCTAAACCATCGGCAAACATCTTTATTGGCATCAGTAAATCTGGCGTCATTATGATGGAAAATCGTCAGGTTGATATTGAGCGTGTAACTGCTAACGTAGAACGTATGTTAGCGGAAGCACCGGAAGCTGCAGTACTAATTCAAGCAGATAAAGATACTACTCATGGTTTAGTAGTTAAAGTGCTTGATAACGTTAAAGCAGCGGGTATCGACAAAATTTCTGTATCAGCGGGGAATGACTAATATGCTAAGAGCACTCGTATCAATCATAATTGGTGCCGCAGTGACTTTTGGTCTGTTTGCCTTCATGGCATTCTTAGTCGGCGGCGGTGCACAGCGCAACGATGAGTCGACTGAGACCCCTGTTATTGAAATTACGATGGATAAGCAGGATTCGAAGGCACAGAAGAAACCAAGGGTAACTCCTAAGCCACCACCACCACCAGAGCAACCACCGAAGCCGGATACTACTCCGCCAGATGCTTCAAACAATATTGACACTAATATGTCGTTTAATATGGGTGGAGTTGAAGCGGGATCAGCATCAACAGGCTTTAAGCTTGGTAATATGATGACTCGTGATGGTGATGCTACACCTATTGTTCGTATCGAGCCTCAATATCCAATTGCTGCTGCTCGAGATGGTAAAGAAGGTTGGGTACAACTTTCATTTACAATCAATGAACTAGGTGGTGTAGATGACGTTGAAGTTATCAAAGCTGAACCAAAACGCTTATTTGATCGCGAAGCAATTCGTGCTCTTAAAAAGTGGAAATATAAGCCTAAAATTGTTGATGGCAAAGCGCTTAAGCAAACGGGCATGGCTGTGCAACTTGATTTCACTTTAGAGAAAGGAGGTAGATAATGCGCAAGATTACAACTATTGCAACAGCACTACTTCTTTCTGTTTGTGGAAGTGCAATGTTGAGCAGTGTCGCAATTGCCGCCGAAAAGTGTGAGATTGACAAGCGTCAGTCTCGTGCTGTTGGCGAAAGTGCAGCTAAAAAAGTACAAAAATCTTTTGAGGCATACACTGAAGGCAATTTAGATGAAGCAATTTCCATCTTACTAGAAGCTAACCCTAGAAATGATTTCGACAAAGCTTATGTCGATCGTATGCTAGGTAACTTTTACGCTGAGAAAGGTCAGATGCAAACGGCAATCAAATATTTAAAGACTGCTGTTCAAGCTGACATTCTTGGTGGTACAGATCACGCTGCGACAATGCGTTTGTATGCTGATTTGTTACTTCAAGAGAGAAAGTTCAAGGAAGCTATTCCATACTATTACAAATGGATGGACTTTACCTGTAAGGCTGATTCACAAATGTATCGCCGTGTTGGTATTGCCCACTCAGAGTTAAAAGAATGGAATAAAGTACTTGAAGTTGCTGATAAAGGTTTATCTTTAGCCGATGAGCCGGATAAAAACTTATATCAAATGAAACTAACGGCATACTTTAATCAGAAAAAGTATAAAGATGCAGTTAAAGTTTTAGAGACTATGGTGCCTTTATTCCAAGATGATAAGCGTCTATGGGTTCAGTTAGCACAGTTTTATTTGATGACTGAGGATTACGATCGTTCTTTAGCAACTTATGACTTAGCTTATAAAGCTGGTTTCTTAGATACTGATGGGAACATCACTCGTTTGGCACAACTTTTAGCGCAAAAAGGCTCGCCTTATCAAGCCGCTAAAGTTTATGAAAAACACTTGAAATCAGGGTTGATTCCAGAAAATCAGAAAACGTTAAATATTCTGGCTGGATTCTATCACAATGCTAAAGAGTTTAAGACTGCAGCAAGTTACTATGGTAAAGCAGCGGTTGCAGGTAATGATGGTGAATTATATTTGAAGCAAGGACGTTTATTGTCTATTGACCAAAACTATAAAGAAGCTATTGTTGCACTTGAAAAAGCACTTGACTTGGGCATTGATAACCCAGGCGAAGCGCAATTTGAGTTAGCGTTAGTGCATCTAACCTTAAAACAGTATAAGTCAGCTTATAATCGTGCTGTTCAAGCATCGAATGATAAAAAGACCGCTAGAAGTGCTAAAAGCTACATTTCTTATATCAAAGAAAAAGCCCGTATACATAACGTGGCCCTGTAGTTAACAGCTATTTCTAAGCATTTAAAAAGCCCCGTAAGGGGCTTTTTGTTATGCGCATTTTATGAGTTATTGTAAGTAGGTTAGAGCTTGATGACGAGTATGGTCTAGCGCTAACTCATTTGAGAGTGATTCCACTTGAACAAATAGACCTTCAATATTTTTATTATCACTTGGCAGGCATACTCCCCCAGCTAGTTTATAATCAACACTAAAATTATGATCTTTACCATACTTGGTGAAAAATTGAGTTATTTGCTCGTCAATCCTTTGTAAAACAACTTTAGTGCCTTGTTCATCGATATTAAATAAACCAAGGGCGAAATGGTTTGTATCTAATCTTGCGATTAGATCGGTTGCGCGTAAAAGTGCTTCTTGCACCTGATTAGTAAATAATTCCAGTAAATGAGACTGTTTAACTGTTTCATGTATGTGTGAGCAAAGATACAATAACGCTAAGCTTTGTTTTTCACGCTGATGGCGATGCCATTCACGATTAAACACCTCCATAAAGTAGGTTTGATTGTAGACACCCGTTTCAGGATCTCGAAAGCTTGAATTGCGAAAAGAATAGATCATTGAGGAACTCCATTGAATATTCTTATTTAATTATAGATATGATTTTTGATTCATGTGTAACAGGACTAATAAAAATGAAGAAAACCTTCCTAGCAGCCAGCATATCGTTACTATTTGCGGTCCAAGGTTGTAGTGATAATACACCGCAGACATCTTCGACTGAAGCGGCTGCAGCTCAATCAAGTTCGCAATCAACAAAAGTAACTGCTGAACAAGCTTATCTAACTATGGTTGATAGTTTTTTCAAAGAGCAATTAAAGCTTGAGCCAATCTATGCCACATTCGTAGGTGTGAATGAATTTAATGATCAGTTTGGTAAATCATTGTCTGAGCAGTATTTAAAGGCTCGCCATGATCTTAATGCCAAGTATTTCTCACAGGCTAAAGATATTAATGTTGATGCTTTGCCTGCGGATTTGAAAATCAGCTATAGCATGTTTATTTACGATCGTGACATGGAGCTGATGGGTGAGACTTATCCTGAACATTTTTTACCGATGAATCAATTTTATAACACGGTTTTCACTATGGTTCAGTTAGGTACAGGTGAAAGCGCACAACCTTTTAAAACGGTTGAAGATTATCAAAATTGGCTTGCTCGTTTAGACGGATTCGTTAATTGGCTCAAATTAGCTCAAGTGAGAATGGACGAAGGTATTAATAGTAAGGTGGTGCTACCTAAAGTATTGGTTGATAGAATGATCCCTCAGCTATCAGCTCAGGTAGTCTCTACTCCTGAAGAAAGCCTATTTTATTCACCAATAAAATTGATGCCTGAATCATTTACCAATGAACAAAAAACATTACTTACTCAAGAGTATAAAACGTTTCTAAGCGTTAAATTAATTCCCGCATTAGCAACCCTTCGTGATTATGTTCAAGATACCTATTTACCGAATGCAAGAGCTTCTGACGGTTGGTGGGGATTACCGAACGGGAAAGTATGGTATCAACACTTAGCGAATAGCCATACAACGACCAAAATGCCTGTTGATGAAATCCATCAGATTGGTTTGTCAGAAGTGAAGCGTATTTTAGCTGAAATGGATAAAGTCAGGCAGCAAGTCAAATTTGAAGGCGACTTAACAGCATTTTTTGCTTCTGTATCATCAGAGCCGCAATACTTCTTCACTAACAAGCAAGACTTGATCGATGGTTATATGGGATTAAAAGATACTATTAACCAAGTACTGCCTAAATATTTTAATGTTATGCCTCAAGCTGATTATGTAGTGAAATCAGTAGAAAGTTTCCGTGAGCAGTCTGCTGCAGGTGCATCATACCAATCACCAGCTGTTGATGGTTCTCGTCCCGGCGTTTTTTATATCAATACATTTAATTTAAAAGCTCAGCCGAAATGGGGGATGACCACGTTATCTTTACACGAAGCAGCACCAGGTCACCATTTTCAAATAGCGATTAAACAAGAATTAACTGAAGTTCCTGAATTTCAACGTTTCCAAGGTTATACAGCTTTTGAAGAGGGCTGGGCACTTTATGCTGAGTACTTAGGCATTGAGATGGGGTTGTTCTCCGATCCGTATCAGTATTTTGGCAAACTGTCTGATGAAATGCTACGCGCTATGCGCTTAGTTGTTGATACAGGACTTCACGCCAAAGGGTGGAGCCGCGAACAAGCGATTCAATACATGAAAGATAATTCCCCAATGGCTGAGTCTGATATTGTTGCTGAGGTTGAGCGTTATATGGCTATTCCAGGTCAAGCGTTATCCTATAAGGTCGGTCAGTTAACGATTCTAAAATTACGCGCTGATGCTGAAAAGCAATTGGGTGATAAATTTGATATTAAAGATTTCCATGATCAAATTCTCACTACAGGTTCATTACCTATGGCTGTAATGGAAAGAAAAGTTTCTGATTGGGTTGATGCCGAATTAGCAAAACATTAATTTTCATACGTGTGTCACACATCTTCTTTATGCTAAGGTGTGCGGCACATTTATTTCAAAGTAAGTAGGAGTCAGAATGGTACAAGCAACCGCAAGACATTTGTTAGTCAGTACAGAAGAGCAATGTAACGAATTAAAGCAACAAATTGAAAATGGAGCAGAATTTGCTGAGATAGCGAAGTCTTACTCTTCATGCCCTTCAGGTTCTCAAGGCGGTGACTTGGGTTCTTTTGGCCCAGGCATGATGGTAAAAGAGTTTGATGAAGTCGTATTTAATGCGCCATTAAACCAAGTGCAAGGTCCAGTGAAAACTCAGTTTGGATACCATTTATTAGAAGTGACTAGCCGAGGTTAGTCTTTCTATTAGTCATGATGTTAAAGGCGACGAAATGTCGCCTTTTGTTGTTATTGTTGGTGAGAATAATGTGGACATAGCACTGTATAGCGATAGATTAATTATAAGAAGCTTACAGCCTAAAGATTGGAATAATTTTTTAGCTATCAATCAAGATCCCCAAGTTAATCAATTTGTTCGTGAACCGACTACTGAATTAGTATTACACACGAAGTTTGAAGCAAGCTTACTGCCTTGGTGTATTGAAAGCGGGGAATGGCTAACGTTATTGATTGAAACGATTGATGGCGAGTTTGTCGGCTTAACCGGTTTCTATTGTCAGGACTTTTATTCAAAGCGCGTAGAGGTGGGTTACTTATTGTCTGCAAGTATGCAGGGGATGGGCTATGGATCTGAAAGTCTGCGAGCTGTAGTAGACTGGGGGCGCTTACAATTTGATATTCATAAATATGTTGCGGTTTGTGCTCAAGCCAATTTGCCTTCCATTAACGTATTGCAGAAGGTGGGCTTTATTTTAGAGGGCACTTTTTTACAGCATACCTATCTAGCTGGCAAATGGATTGATGACTATCAATTTGGTTTAGTGTTGTCTACAGCATAAAGATGTTTCAAAATTCATGAGAAAACCCTTTTTTTAGTAAGAGGTTTGTCACATAATACTAAATACAATTGAAAACAATTCTCGTTAACACTAAAAACTTAGATCTAGATAAAGTTTTAACAGTCTAATCTTCGTTAGAATTGTCTGGTTATCAGTGATGTAAAAGGCGTACCTTAATGAAACTTAGCGAGCTAAGTCCTGGCGATAAGGCAATGATTTGTCAAATTGGCCATCTTTCTCTTCCGCAAACGGTAAAGCGTAAATTACTCTCAATGGGAATTACCCCTAACACTCACTTTAGCTTAGTGCGTCGAGCGCCAATGGGTACCGGTGTTGAACTTAATCTTCGCGGTAGCCATATTTGTATGCGTAAAGACTTAGCTGAAGTTATTGAGGTGGTTAAATCATGATTAAACAATTCCATTGCGTCACTGTAGGTAACCCTAACGCAGGTAAATCGACTCTTTTTAATGCGCTAACTGGCTCAAATCAACAAGTGGGTAATTGGTCAGGTGTTACGGTTGAAAAGAAAACTGGCCAGTTTAGTCTTGTCGATACAGAGGTTTTTTTAACTGACCTTCCAGGTATCTATGATTTATTACCCGCAGGTAACAGCTGTGACTGTTCGCTAGATGAGCAGATAGCTCAACAATATTTAGCTGATGAAAAAATCGATGCCATTATAAATCTGGTTGATGCCACTAATATAGAACGTCATTTGTACTTAACTGTGCAACTACGCGAACTTGGCATCCCTATGGTTGTTGTGCTTAATAAAATAGATGCCGCTAAAAAACTTAAAATTGATATAAATATCGAACAAATGGCAGTAGCACTTGGCTGTCCTGTCATTGGAGTGTGTTCCCGAGATCTGAACGATGTTGAACGCGTTAAGTCTGGTATATCATCGATTGTTAATAAAGACGTAGTAGAAAAACCACTTGAGCTTAACTATCACGCCTCAATTGAACAAAGTGTCATTACTTTACAACAACAAAGTGACTTGCATAACTTACCGTACTTGAGCCGTGGACGTGCGTTAGCCATGCTAGGTAATGGTAATGGTAATGGTAATGGTAACGGTTGTGGTAGCTGTGACAGTAGCCAGCTGAAAGATATTGTTAGTGCTTGCTCTAAAATAGCAGAACAAAGCGGTGAAGATATAGAAGTGATGGTGGCAACAACCCGATATGATTTTGTTGAAACAATCTTTCATGCTTCTGTTAATGTTGGCCAGCACCTTAGTATGACAGATAGGTTAGACCGTTTTGTTTTACATCCATTTTTAGGTATTCCGGTGTTCTTATTCGTCATGTATTTGATGTTTATGTTCAGTATCAATGTTGGCAGCTCTTTTATTGATTTTTTTGATATGACGGCCGGCGCTATTTTTGTTGATCATTTTGGTGCCATGTTAAGTTCACTAGGCTCTCCAGATTGGTTGGTAACAATTCTAGCCGGTGGCGTTGGTCAAGGTGTTCAAACCGTTGCAACCTTTATTCCCGTTATTGCCGCATTGTTTTTAGTGTTATCTGTGCTTGAAGCATCGGGTTATATGGCAAGAGCGGCTTTCGTTGTTGACGGTTTAATGCGTCGAATTGGTTTGCCTGGAAAAGCTTTTGTGCCAATGATAGTCGGTTTTGGCTGCTCTGTTCCGGCGATTATGGCCACACGTACTTTAGGCAGTGAGCGTGAACGGATAGTAACCGGTATGATGGCTCCCTTTATGTCTTGCGGCGCACGGTTACCTGTTTATGCATTATTTGCCGCGGCTTTCTTCCCTGAGTCAGGGCAAAATTTAGTTTTCTTGCTTTATATTATTGGTATTTTTGCCGCTATTGGCACAGGATTATTGTTACGCCATACCGTATTGCCTGGTAGTAGCAGCGCTGTGGTGATGGAGTTGCCAAGCTATGAAATGCCGCGAGCTAAAGCGGTAATGTCTCGAACGGTTAAACGGACAAAAAGCTTTATTCTTGGTGCGGGTAAAACGATTGTAATTGTAGTGACGCTGCTTAACTTTATTAATGCTATTGGTGTTGATGGTAGTTTTGGTCACGAGGATAGCCAAGAGTCTTTATTAAGTGTCGCCAGTCAACAAGTGACTCCTTTATTTTCTCCTATGGGGATAGAGCAAGATAATTGGCCTGCAACTGTAGGTATTATTACCGGAATATTTGCTAAAGAAGCGGTAGTTGGTACCTTAAATAGTTTATATAGTACGCCTAACGCTGGTGATGAAGAATTAGCATCATTAGGTGCAACATTCCATGCAGCGTGGTTAACAATACCTGAAAACTTACTCGGTATAGCGCCTGATGATCCATTGTCGATTGATGTGGGTAGCGTTGACAATATTGACACTGCTGCGGCAGAGTTAGCGGTTGATAAATCAACATTCAGTGCCTTGCAATCTGGCTTTAGTGGGCAAATAGCTGCTTTTTCATACCTATTGTTTATTCTACTTTACACGCCATGCGTTGCCGCTATGGGCGCATTGGTTAATGAATTTGGCGTTAAGTGGGCAAGGTTTGCCGCACTGTGGACATTTGCTTTAGCATACGGCTCAGCAACGGTTGTTTATCAAGGTGCAACATTCAGTGAACACCCTGTACAATCAACAGCATGGATAAGTTTCTTTATCTTTGCGCTGGTGATCTTCTATGCTTGGTTAAAGAAGAAAGGGCTCAAAGCACAGCAGATTATTCCAGGGATAAAAATTATTACTGGTTAATCTAATTAAGTGATGAATATTGAACCATAAACCCAGCTCAAAGCTGGGTTTATGGTTTTTTTTACGCTTTTTGTAGTGCAATAGTTGTAACTGCTACAGTTCTGTAGGATCATCTTATTTTTGACAATATCGCCATGTGTGCCGAGAGGATTTTCATGAGTCAAGTGGACACCGAAGTACGTCCAAGTAACTTCATTCGTAATATCATTGACGAAGACCTAAAAAGTGGTAAGCACAATCAGGTGCACACTCGTTTTCCCCCAGAGCCGAACGGCTTTTTACATATTGGTCATGCCAAGTCTATTTGCTTAAACTTTGGTATTGCGAAAGATTATCAAGGCCAGTGTAACTTACGTTTTGATGATACTAATCCTGAAAAAGAAGATATTAACTATGTTAAATCTATTCAGGAAGATGTGCGCTGGTTAGGATTTAATTGGTCTGGCGATATTTGTTATTCTTCTAACTATTTTGATCAACTTCATCAATATGCGATTGAGTTAATCACCAAAGGTTTAGCTTATGTTTGCTTCTTAAATGGTGAGCAAACACGTGAATATCGTGGCACCTTAAAAGAACCTGGTCGTAATAGCCCTTACCGTGATACTTCAGTTGAAGATAACTTAGCGTTATTTGAAAAAATGCGTTTAGGCGAATACCAAGAAGGTGAGTGCGCTCTGCGTGCTAAAATTGATATGGCATCCCCCTTTATGTGCATGCGCGATCCGGTAATTTACCGTATTCGTTTTGCTCATCATCACCAAACCAGGGACAAATGGTGCATATATCCAATGTATGACTTCACGCATTGTATTTCTGATGCACTAGAAAATATCACTCATTCTATATGTACTTTAGAGTTTCAAGATAACCGTCGTTTATACGATTGGGTATTAGATCATTTAAATGATTTCCAAGCGCCAAACCGAACTCGTCAATATGAGTTTTCGCGTTTAAATCTTGAATATACCTTAATGTCTAAACGCAAATTGAACGACTTAGTCACACGCAAACTTGTCGACGGTTGGGACGATCCGCGTATGCCAACTATTGCAGGTTTGCGTCGCAGAGGTTATACACCAGGCTCTATTCGTGAGTTTTGTCAGCGTATCGGCGTGACTAAACAAGATAACTTAATTGAAGTAGGCATGTTAGACGCCTGTATTCGTGAAGAGTTAAACGAACATGCACCACGTGCCATGGCAGTACTTCGCCCAATTAAAGTGGTTATTGAAAACTATCCACATAGTGAGCCTGAAAGTATTCAAGCTGCTGCGCATCCATCTAATGAAGCGATGGGCACCCGCGAGTTATTTTTTGGGCGTGACTTATTTATTGATGCTGAAGACTTTAAAGAAGAAGCGAATAAGCACTTTAAGCGTTTAGTGTTAGGTAAAGAAGTACGTTTACGCAATGCATATGTGATTAAAGCAGAGCGCTGTGATAAAGACGCTGATGGCAATGTGACAACCGTTTATTGTAGCTTTGATGATCAAACCTTGGGCAAAAACCCAGCTGATGGTCGTAAAGTAAAAGGCGTGATCCATTGGGTTGAAGCCACTTCTGCAAAACCGGCTGAGTTTCGTCTATATGAGCGTTTATTTACTGACGCAAACCCAGCGACATTTGATACAGTGGATGAAGTGATTAATCCTAATTCATTGGTGGTATTAAATGGATTGGTCGAGCCTAGTTTGGTGAGTGCACCAGCTGAAAAAGCATACCAATTTGAGCGCGAAGGTTACTATTGTGCTGACAATAAAGACTCAAGTGCTGATCGTTTAGTATTTAACTTAACAGTACCGTTAAGAGATTCTTTCGCTTAACTCGTATCATGTTATATAAAGGCGCTATATGCGCCTTTTTTATTATTTTTTAACTATGTAGAAATGCTGATGAAAATAATTGCTGATGAGAACATGCCTTTTGTTGAGGCATTATTTGCCGACCTTGGCCAAATAGAGTTCGTCAATGGTCGAACCCTAACGGCTAAACAAGTCAAAGACGCCGATGTATTATTAGTGCGCTCAGTTACTAAAGTTAATCAAGCTTTGTTGCAACATGCCCATAAATTGAAATTTGTCGGCAGTGCCACAATTGGCACTGATCATATTGATATCGAGTATTTGCAACAGCGTGGCATTATGTTCTCAAGCGCCCCTGGCTGTAATGCAACTGCGGTAGGCGAGTTCGTTTTTATTGCACTTTTAGAGTTAGCGAAAAGATTACAAACGTCATTGAAAGGTAAAGTGGTCGGTATTGTAGGGGCTGGAAATACAGGCTCTGCAGCCGCGAAATGCTTTGAAGCATACGGACTACAAGTTTTGCTATGTGATCCAATTAAGCAAGCTGAAGGCGATAGTCGTCAATTTACTTCGCTTGATGAATTGCTTGAACGTGCAGATATTGTGTCTTTACATGTGCCTATAACCAAAATGGGTCCACATAAAACCTGGTATTTATTCGATGAGAAAAGGCTAAAGTCATTAAAAACAAATCTTTGGCTAATCAACTGCTGTCGTGGTGAGGTTATTGATAATCAAGCATTAATAAAAATTAAACAAACGCGAACTGATTTGAAAGTTATTCTGGATGTATGGGAAGGTGAGCCTAACCCAATGGCCGAACTGGTTCCCTTAGTTGAATTTGCGACCCCCCACATTGCTGGATATAGTTTAGAGGGTAAGGCTAGAGGGACTCATATGCTATATCAACAGCTTTGCCAGTACTTAAACATAGCCGCTAATCAATCATTGAATTACTTATTACCAAAATTTGAGTTTAGTCAGTTATTGAATGCCACCGACTTAGATGAAACCAGCTTACTTAAAATGTGCCGTTTAGTATTTGATTTACGTGATGATGATGCGCTATTTCGACAGCACTTTGGCAGCGCCTCTGGGTTTGATTTACTGCGTAAGCAACATACCCACAGACGAGAGTTTAGTGCCTTATCGGTTAAATACCCTGTTAATGATGCAAATAGTGCAAGTACAGATTGCAAAAACACCTTGTCATCATTGGGTTTTTCACAATAAAAGAGCCTCTTTACTAACTATTCTTAACCTGTTTAACCATAAGATTAGCTAGTTGAGAAAAAATCACCTAAGCGTTCGGTTTTTAACTAATCAGGCCTAGCATAAGCGCAGTAAACTAGGTAGATTGTTAGTCAGATTAGGTTGTCAGTTCAATAAGATTATTAGGAGTCGAGCGTTCATATGTCTCAGGAATTTAATGTTGTCGTTTTAGGTGCATCGGGCGCAGTGGGTCAAACAATGATTGAGATCCTTGAAGAGCGAAATTTCCCGGTTGCTAAGTTATTTCCTTTAGCAAGTAGTCGCAGTGCTGGTGAAACCGTGAGTTTTCATGGTAAACAAGTTGAAATTCTTGATGTAGAAAAATTTGACTGGTCTCAAGCTCAAATAGGATTTTTCTCTGCAGGTGGTGATGTCTCTGAAAAGTGGGCGCCAATCGCAGGTGAAGCAGGTTGTGTTGTTATTGATAATACCTCACATTTCAGATATGACATTGATGTGCCATTAGTGATACCTGAAGTGAATCCTGAAGCGATTGCCGATTTTCGTAACCGTAACATTATTGCTAATCCTAACTGTTCAACTATTCAGATGTTGGTTGCATTAAAGCCGATTTATGATGCATTTGGTATAACGCGTATTAACGTGGCTACCTATCAATCGGTTTCTGGCACGGGTAAAAAAGCCATTGATGAGCTAGCGGGTCAATGTACTAAGCTACTGCAAGGTTTACCTTCAGAGCCTAGTGTCTATCCGAAGCAGATAGCATTTAATGTGTTACCACAAATTGATAAATTTATGGAAAATGGTTACACCAAAGAAGAAATGAAAATGGTGTGGGAAACACAGAAAATATTTGGTGATAGCGAAATCGTGGTTAATCCAACCGCAGTTCGGGTGCCCGTATTTTATGGTCATTCAGAAGCCATTCACCTTGAAACCCGCGAACCCGTTGATGCCGAAGCTGTTAAAGCTGTACTTCGTGGCGCACCTGGGGTGGTGGTATTTGAAAGTGATGATGAATACCCAACAGCGGTAACCGACGCGGCGGGTCAAGATCCTGTTTTTGTAGGACGTATCAGAAAAGATATTTCTCATTCTCATGGTATAAATTTATGGGTAACGGCCGATAACATTCGTAAGGGTGCGGCCTTAAACAGTGTTCAAATTGCTGAAATTTTAATTCGGGATTACTACTAAATATCCGATGAGTTAAATTTATCTCAGGTAATTGAGTGATTTAGACTAAAAAGCCCGCATTTTGTGGGCTTTTTTAGTTTTAGGCTTGCCTCTATAGTAGCAGGGCTGACAAACTTAGTTTATAGTCGTAAAAATGCCAAAATTTCATTAATCATCAATAATGTTTATAACAGTTAACGAAATTTTATAGCAAGTAATTAACGATAGAAATGACCTAAAGCCAATTGTCATCATGACAAATGTTTCGTGCTAAAAGGGAAGGATTGAATGACATCTCGTAATTCATATTGGGTAGGTTTACTTTTATGTGCCACCTCAGCAGTCTCAGGAATTCAACTTTTTGCTTCGGCTCAAGCTGATACGCTTAAAATAACTGGCCCTAATGGCGAGGTTAAGCAAGCAAATAAGCAATATGGCCCCACGACTTCAGCTGATACTTTTTGGAGCATAGCTCAGAAGGTACGTCCTAATGATCAAGTTACTATTTATCAAGTCATGGCTGCATTATTTGATGCCAACCCTCAAGCATTCAGCGGCAATAATTTTAACACCTTAGAAAGAGGCATGATCCTAACGGTGCCTTCGGCGGACGTGATTGCCTCTATTCCAAAGGAACAAGCTAAATTACGTGCAGAGCGTGACGATAGAGCGGTGAAACCTATTGTTAAACAAACGCCACGCCCCGTTGCTACGCCAGTAAAAGTTGAACAAGTATCAACCACAATACCTGAAAAACCATTGCAAATTATTGCTCAACAACCTGCCAAAATGAATGAAGCTGAGCCTATTAATGCAGCTAAAAAGAATGAGCTTATTACGCTAAATACTCAACTCGACAGCGCCAATAATAAAACATTGATGCTGACAGATGAGCTGGCAAGAGCGCAAGACCAGCTGATGGCGACACGCAGTGATAATCAAATTTTAAAGCAAAAGTTAGCCGAATTAACCCAGAGCATTGGCCGCCTAGAAGAAGATTTACAGCTTTCTGGTGAAAAGCAAGCACAGCTAATTGCAGAAAATGAAGCTCTGAGAATTGAGCTTGAAGAGGCTAATAAACCACCTATAGAGCAACCTACTGATTTCTGGCGAAACTTAACCAGTAACACTGGGTTATTAATTGCAGCAGCAAGCTTACCCATTTTATTGATCTTTGGCGTTATTGTTTTAATTATGCGTCGTCGTTCAAGTGCGTCAGTGCCGGCAGAAAACAAATTAACCACTAATACAGAACCAAACGACACAGACAGTGAAAATGATCTGGAAGGTCTGGCTATTCATCTAGATGATAACGATGAAGAGTCCATCGATGATTTATTAGATTTAGACAGTTTAGACATGCAGTCAGAAGCGGATTTAGTGATTGATGATGACAAAGTTGACATGGCATCTGAAATGTTTTTAACCCAATCTGAAGATGAAATTGCTGTTGAGCCTGAGGCCGAAGAGGAAGATGAAGGAACTTCACTTGATGCTTTGTGGGCTGAAGCTATGGATGAGCAAGACTCAGAACTTGAGCCACTTGAAACGGATGAAGATTTAGACAGTTTATTGGCAGGCTTAGACGATGATGAAACTGTAGCTGTAGCGCCAGAAGATGATTTAGACGCATTGCTTGCTAATCTTGACGGCGACGATGAAGCCGATGCACCTGTAGCCGCAGCGCCAGAAGATGATTTAGACGCATTGCTTGCTAATCTTGACGACAAAGCTGATGAAGCCGATGCACCTGTAGCCGCAGCGCCAGAAGATGATTTAGACGCATTGCTTGCTAATCTTGACGGCAAAGCCGATGAAGCTGATGCACCTATAGCTGTAGCGCCAGAAGATGATTTAGATGCACTGCTTGCTAATCTTGATGGTGAAACCGATGAAACCGATGAAGCCGATGCACCTGTAGCCGCAGCGCCAGAAGATGATTTAGACGCACTGCTTGCTAATCTTGACGACGAAGCTGATGAAGAAGGTGAAAGTAGCTCTGTTGCAGATAAGCAAGTTGATCAACAACATAACATTGATGAATTATTAGCTGGCTTTGATTCACCTGATGGAGATATTTCAAGTGAGAGTGCCGCTGAACTTGAACCAAAGGATGAAGCCAACAATGTCGCTGTCGACAAAAGTTTAGCCGACGAAGATGACATCGATTCACTATTAGCAGGTTTTGATCTTATTGATGAAACCGCAGAAACCGAAACAGAAGATTTAGCCGATGCAATTGCCGCGGAACTTGAGTCAGATGATGAAGTTGATGCAAATGAAGTTAATACCGATGATGATATCGATGCACTGCTAGCCAGTTTTGAGGCAGACGATGCCACAACGGAACATGATGAAGAACGTCCTACAAGCACATCAGAAACCGCCACATCAGAAACTGAAGAAACCGAAACAGAAGATTTAGCCGATGCAATTGCCGCTGAACTTGAGTCAGATGATGAAGTTGATGCAAATGAAGTTAATACCGATGATGATATCGATGCACTGCTAGCCAGTTTTGAGGCAGACGATGCCACAACGGAACATGATGAAGAACGTCCTACAAGCACATCAGAAACCGCCACATCAGAAACTGAAGAAACCGAAACAGAAGATTTAGCCGATGCAATTGCCGCCGAACTTGAGTCAGATGATGAAGTTGATGCAAATGAAGTTAATACCGATGATGATATCGATGCACTGCTAGCCAGTTTTGAGGCAGACGATGCCACAACGGAACATGATGAAGAACGTCCTACAAGCACATCAGAAACCGCAGAAAACGAAACAGAAGATTTGGCCGATGCAATTGCCGCGGAACTTGAGTCAGATGATGAAGTTGATGCAAATGAAGTTAATACCGATGATGATATCGATGCACTGCTAGCCAGTTTTGAGGCAGACGATGCCACAACGGAACATGATGAAGAACGTCCTGCAAGCACATCAGAAACCGCCACTGAAGATTTGGCCGATGCAATTGCCGCCGAACTTGAGTCAGATGATGAAGTTGATGCAAATGAAGTTAATACCGATGATGATATCGATGCACTGCTAGCCAGTTTTGAAACTGAAGATGCCACAACGGAAGAAGATGAGTACGTTGCCGACGAGCTTGCAGTAAACACATCTGAAGCTGCATCAGAAGTTGCTGAAACTGAAGATCTGACAGATGCTATTGCCGCGGAACTTGAATCAGCAAGCCTTGAGGATGAAGCAGAAGAAACTTTGTCTCTTGATGAAGATGAGTTCGACGAAGATAATTTATCAAGCTTAATTAATGAACTTGAGCAGGCGAAAGAAACCACAGAGCAGGATGAGTTGAGTTTTGATACATTAGAGTCAGAGCTTAACCAAGCAGCGTCTACAGATGTAAATAGTGACAACAATATCACCGAAAGTGATGATGTTGATGACTCTATTTTATCCGAAGCAGAAAATGAGCTCGATGCACTTTTAGCTGAAATGGGCACTGAAGATGGGACTCTAAGCGACCAGTCCACCAATGACGATCAAGAGTTAGATTTTTATGAATCTGCGTTTGACAATACATCAGCAGAAGTGAATAGCCCAGTAAAACAGGGCCCAGCTAAAGTAGAGAAAGACGCTAACTTTTTTAATGATTTAAAAGCGACTAAAAAAACACCTGTTGATTTATTGGACTGGGAAACTGATTTATTTAATCCTATTGCGAAATCCGCAGCACCAACTGACCCCCTTATTGATAAAAATCCGGATGTGGTAGGTGATGATGTAGATATCGATTTCAGCATTAATGACGACGATGAAGACGACGACTTTATCCTATCAGATGATGGATTAACCGTTGATGAAGCGATAGCCGCACTTGATGCCAAAGAGTCTAAATCGACATCGGCCGGTATTTCTGAGACCGAGCTAAGTAACTTTGAACGCGAGAATGGCTTTATTGATATCAATAAATTGCTCAATGACGCAGATGAAGACGATAGCCTTGGTGGTGATCGATATAAAGAAATTGATGTTGATATGGGCGAGTTTGAGTCACTTATTGGTAATGCTGACATGATCGATGTAGATGACGAAGAAAACTCGGTTAGCGCTAAATTAGACTTAGCGCGTGCTTACATTGAAATTGATGATGAAGATAATGCCAAAGCATTATTAAAAGAAGTTCAAATGAATGGTAATGATCGCCAACAAGCCGAAGCAAGCTCGTTGATGAAAAAGTTATCCTAACTCTAACATCTTGAGTTTACAATCTAGGGTTTAAAATCTAGGTTTAAAATCTAGGTTTAAAAATCTAGAGTGTAAAATCACTATTTAAAACGGCGCCTAGACATGCGCCGTTTTTTTTATGCTAGAATGCGCGCCATTTTGATGTAAAGTGAAAGGTCAAGTTATGCGCATAGCGTTAGGTGTCGAATATGATGGCAGTAATTTTTTTGGTTGGCAGCGACAAGCCGAAGTCGATTCTGTGCAGGAACAACTGGAAACCGCGCTTTCGTATATAGCCAATGCTCCGATTAGATTGCATTGCGCGGGTCGCACTGACTCAGGCGTACATGGCACGGGTCAAGTGGTGCATTTTGATACCGACGTGATACGTCAAATGTCAGCGTGGACATTAGGGGTCAATACTAAACTGCCTAATACTATTGCAGTGCGCTGGGCAAAAGAAGTCGATGACAGCTTTCATGCTCGCTATAGTGCAACAGCTAGACGTTATCGTTACATTATTTATAACCATTCTTTACGCGCCGGAGTGCTGTCTCAAGGTGTTAGCCATTACCGTGGTGAAATTAACGAAACCTTAATGCACCAAGCCGCACAAACATTGCTAGGCGAACATGATTTTACCAGCTTTAGGGCACTGCACTGTCAGTCTAAAACCCCTTATCGCACCGTGCATCATGTCAGCGTGACTCGTCAAGGTATGTATATTCTGGTTGATATTAAAGCTAATGCTTTTTTACATCATATGGTCAGAAATATCGTTGGATCTTTGATTGAAGTGGGCTTAGGTCATCAGCCTATCAATTGGTTAGCGCAGTTATTACTCGAGAAAAATCGAAAACTTGCAGCACCAACAGCCAAACCCAATGGTTTATACCTTGTTGACGTTTCTTACCCTGAGCAATATGATTTGCCTAAGTTGGCTTTAGGGCCATTGTTTATGCTCGACTGATAAGGACAAAGGCTGCTAACCGTGATGCATACAGATACCATTACTGCACCAAATAAGGATGCTAATTTAGCTGAGTGGCTACATTATCTACTCGCGATACATCCGAGCGAAATTGAGATGGGACTCGCCAGAGTATCTATTGTCGCCGAGCGTTTAGGGGTAGTTAATCTACAACCTGCACAGGTAATCACGGTTGCGGGAACTAATGGCAAAGGTACTACCTGCGCCATGTTAGAATCGATATTAATTCAAAGCGGTAAAACCGTTGGTGTATACAGTTCGCCGCATTTACTGCTTTATAATGAGCGGGTTAGAATTAATCAACAAGATTGCAGCGACGATCAATTTATTGCTGCATTTCAAGCCATCGAACACGCTAGAGCCGATATATCGCTGACATTTTTTGAGTATGCGACTTTGGCTGGTTTATATTTATTTAAACACGCTCAGTTAGACGTGATTATTTTAGAGGTTGGCTTAGGTGGCCGCTTAGATGCAACCAATATAATTGACTCTACCGCGACCATAATCACCTCCATTGATTTAGACCATCAAGAATACTTAGGTGATACCCGTGAGCTAGTCGGGCGTGAAAAAGCAGGCGTGTGTCGCAGCGGATGTTTCAGCATCATAGGTGAGCCCAATTTACCGCAGTCGGTAATTGACTATGCACAGCAAATTAACTGCCAGCTTATTAGAGTAGGGCACGAGTTTGATTATCAGCTTAATAATGCTAACTGGACTTTCTCTACTCACATAAAACAATCTCCCGCATTTAAATTACCTAGCTTGCCATTAGCTAATGCGGCATGTGTCGTTGCGCTTATAGATAAGCTTTGGCCTGAAATAGACTATTCAACGATTAATAAAGGCCTTGAGTTAGCTAGTTTACCAGGTCGATTAGAGTGCGTTAATCAAACCCCATTAGTTTTGGTTGATGTGGCACATAATCCACACGCTGCAAAATACCTTGCGACACAATTGCGCAAAAGAGTCACGGTATCAGGTAAGGTTGTCGCTATTTGTGGCATGCTAAAAGATAAAGATATAGCAGGCGTATTAGCCGAACTTGTTGATGTTGTCAGCCATTGGAACATGGTGACTCTGTCCACCGATCGCGGTGCCAGCTCAGCACAATTGATCGCCTTGATGGAACCGATTGCACAAGAACAGCTAAATCATCATACAGCTATTGAATTAAATGCTTTTAATGATATGAATGAGGCTTGGGCAGCGGTAAATGCTACTCTTGAGCCTAATGATGTGGTAATTGTATTTGGCTCTTTTTATACTGTCGCTGCTTTTAAATTGTTAATGTAATACTGGGATAAAATCTTGAAACTTCAATTTCAAAACCGTTTGGTTGGAACTATAGTGCTTGTTGCTCTTGGGGTGATTTTTTTACCCGATCTTTTAGATGGTAAAAAAGCCAAAGTAGTCGAAGAGTTTACTGAAATACCTTTACGCTCAGCGCCTCTGGTTCAGAGTAAGCCGTTAACACCAGATGATTTTGAAGTCCTTGATGTTGCCAGTGTTGATATCGATAACGACGATAATCAATCTCAATTGGATCCTGATATTGTTCCTTTAGGTACTAATGCTGCAAAACCAGTAACAAAAGAGCCTGCGGCTAAAAAAGAGATTGAGTCCGCTAACACTCAACCTAAAACTGTTCCAAGCAAACCTGTAATAAGCCAACCAATTGTTGTGCCTAAGCCAAGTGTTAAAGCCGCTTCAAGCCCGATTAAATCTGGCTACACTTTACAATTGGGCGGGTTTAATAATGCGGCTAATGTTAATGCATTAATCGCTAAACTCAGACTATCAGGTTATACCGCCTATACACTGCCTGCCAAACCGGTAGAAGGCACATTAACTCGAGTATTTGTTGGCCCTGAAGTGTCAAAAGATAAGCTTGAAGCACGCCAAACTGCAATAGCAAAACTGACCGGGTTAACAGGCAGAATTCTTACTTATGATCCAATGGATAAGTAATCTTATTCGAGATACTTACTAAGTCATCATTAATGGTTATTTATTGATTTTATAAGTGTTTTAATTTTAATCAGTAATTTATCTGTTGTAGAAATTGATTGTTCTGATTCATGTATGATTAATTTAGTCGATCGGGGGTGAGAAAAGTCTTCACCTCTGTTAGAATCGCGCCGTCTTAGTGTTTACCTGGATCCCCATCTCAATGGTTTGGATTGATTACGCAATTATTATTGTTATTAGCTTATCTACCATTATTAGTTTAGTGCGTGGATTTGCCAAAGAAGCCATGTCGTTAGTGGTATGGTTTGCGGCTTTTTTTATCGCCAGTCAATTTTATCTCGACCTTGCCGTTCATCTAACGCAGATGCAAGATGCAATGGTGCGTAATGGTGTCGCAATCGCCATTCTTTTTATCGCGACGCTTATTATTGGTGCACTTGTTAATTATCTTTTAGGTCAACTCGTTGCTAAAACTGGATTGTCAGGTACCGACAGAGTACTTGGTTTGTGTTTTGGTGCTATTCGCGGGGCGTTAATCGTCAGCGCGTTACTCTTTTTCATGGATGCGTTTACTGGTTTCCCTTCAACCGATTGGTGGAAGGCATCAGTGCTCGTGCCCGAATTTGGTGTGGTTATTCAGTGGTTTTTTGACTACTTGGAAAATACATCAAGCTTTGTACCCAAAATCTAAAACAATAAAACACCTTACAGTAAGGAACCTTACCCATGTGTGGTATCGTCGGAATAGTAGGCAAGTCTACAGTTAATCAAACGATTTATGATGCGCTGACAGTGCTTCAACATCGTGGACAAGACGCAGCAGGTATAGTAACCGTTGACGTAAATGCATTTCGTTTACGCAAAGCAAATGGTTTGGTTAAAGATGTATTTGAACCAAAGCATATGCAACGTTTACAAGGTAATGCTGGTATTGGGCACGTACGTTACCCAACCGCGGGTAGCTCAAGCGCGTCTGAAGCTCAACCGTTTTATGTTAACTCACCGTTTGGTATTTCATTGGCTCACAATGGTAATTTAACCAATACCACTGAATTAGCTGAAAGCTTGATAACCAAACGTCGTCATATCAATACCACTTCAGATTCTGAAATTTTATTGAATTTGTTAGCGGATGAGTTGCAAGAAACACGCAGCTTAACGTTATCAGCAGACGAAGTATTTGATGCTGTTAGTAAAGTACATGCTCAAACCCGTGGTGCTTATGCGGTGGCGGCCATGATCATCGGCCAAGGCTTAGTGGCATTTCGTGATCCTTTTGGTATTCGTCCATTAGTATTAGGTAAGCATGAAACCGCATCAGGCACTGAATACATGGTGGCATCTGAAAGTGTAGCTTTAGACGCTGTTGGTTTTGAAGTAATGCGTGATGTTGCTCCTGGTGAAGCGATTTACGTAACACTTGATGGTCAATTATTTACTCGTCAATGCGCTGTTAACCCAAGCTACTCTCCATGTATTTTCGAGTTTGTTTATTTTGCACGTCCTGATTCGACTATCGATAATATTTCGGTATACGCAAGTCGTGTGAATATGGGCACCAAGCTAGGTGAAAAAATCAAAAAAGAATGGGACGAGCACGACATTGACGTGGTTATTCCTATTCCTGAAACCTCGTGTGATGTGGCACTAGAAATTGCTCGCCATATGAACTTACCGTATCGCCAAGGTTTTGTTAAAAACCGTTATATTGGTCGTACGTTTATCATGCCAGGTCAACAAGAGCGTAAAAAATCTGTACGCCGTAAACTGAATGCCATTAATGCCGAGTTTAAAGGCAAGAATGTGTTATTGGTTGATGACTCTATTGTACGCGGTACGACTTCAGAACAAATTATCGAAATGGCGCGTGATGCAGGGGCTAAGAAAGTGTATTTTGCTTCAGCAGCACCTGAAATTCGTTTCCCGAACGTTTATGGTATTGATATGCCAACCACTAATGAGCTAATTGCCCATGGTCGTGATGCAGATGAAATTGCCAAGCTTATCGGTGCTGACGGTATTATCTTCCAGGATTTAACTGACTTGATTGAAGCGGTTAGAATGGAAAACCCTGAAATTAAGCGTTTTGAAACATCGGTATTTGATGGTCATTACATTACTAATGACGTTGACCAAGCATATTTAGATCACATCATGCAGTTACGTAATGATGATGCTAAAGCGAATCGCACCAAAGATATCGGCACTAACTTAGAAATGCACAATGAGTGTCATCCATAAGTTAACTTGCTAGCCGATGTAATGATAAAAGCCTGCGAAATGCAGGCTTTTTGTTTTTTATCGCCCAAAATATGGTTTTTTATCATACTCGAATAAGAATGAATTATTTTGTGACACGTTTTTGTCCATGCGACGTGAAGTCGTATGAAGCGCTGTTCACCGCGTTGTGTGAACTATCTGCATTACCAGATGCCCCTATAACTCTGAATAAAGTAGCGAGCCAGACAATGTAACTAAGTCCATTGGGCGGCAACAGAATCGTGAGAGGACGTGCCAAATTCCGCATTTGTAATATTGAGTTGTGGCTTCGTTTCTTTCAGTTGATAAGCAATCAATCCGCCTATCATATTCAACATAAACCCATGCACGCTTCGATGTCTTGTATGTTCTATTTGTGAAATGTTTTTTAGCTGGTCATTGATAGTTTCAATGATAAATCGACGTGAAAGCATCGCTCTGTCCCATAGGGATAAAGCTTTAGCTTTCATGTTTTTACGGACATTGTTGACGATAGTAACACCTTGCTCGAGTAAGTCGCTCGCCAGGGCTTTGCTGATGTAGCCTTTGTCGGCATAAAGCTTATCCATCGAGTTGACTACCATCCCCGAAACTGGCTGAGTGTCATGCACATTTGCGGGCGTTATTTTGGCGGCTACAATGCCGCCTTTGTGATTAACGATTAAGTGAAGTTTAAATCCGTAGAACCATCCCATCGTGCCTTTTCCTCGACTAGCGAGGCCAGATAAACTTTTATGCCTTGGAATGCGTAAGTTGTGACAGACCTTGATACTCGTTGAATCAATAAATTCAATCCCTGTTGGCTGACTTCTGATGGTGCAAAAATAGCTGCACAATGGCACAACTGTCATGGGCATTAATTCCAAAAAGCGACTGTAACTGAGTAGGTGTGGAAAATCAGATTTAAAAAATCGAGCAAGATAACCCGTATAGAAGTTCTTGAAGTCACGATGGCATTTAGTTCAATTTTTTATCCCGAGTTGTTCAGATTAATTATTGTGTGGGGACGTCAGGCTCTGCCCCCATTTGTTCTTTATTCACCCCCATTTATTCAAAATGGCTGGCTTGATTTTAATTCTTAACATAAGTTGCTTGGTCTTGGCAGGTATAATTTTTAGCATTACCACATATGCGACTTTGAACTGATTGTGATTCGGAAGTTGGCAGTGACAAAGAGTGTGCCAAGCTAAAAGACGAATGGACTTTAAATGAAGTCGTTCATCCCCCCAAAACAGCATATTCAAATTGGAACAAGTAATGAAAATAATGGAAATAGTTAAATTAATCCCTTTAGTATTACTCGTTTTTCTCGCCAGGTGCGAATTAATAGGACCTTCAGTAAGAATATCTGGACCTAAAGTTATCGTTGATGAAAACTCAAATAACAATGGAACCCATTGTCCTCCTGGCCAAGCAAAAAAAGGCAAGTGCTAAAATATATCAAGTTGTAGTATAGCCGCCGCAAGGCGCACTAACTAATTTAGTAAGGTCAGGATAAACTTTCATAAATAAATCCTCCAACCCATTTGGGTCCAGTAACGAGTTAACCCTTGTGTTTATCTAGTGTTGCAACAGCCATCAATGAAGCTAAATCGAAGAGACAAAAATTCGGGTGCAGATGAGCCAGCGAGTATTCAAAACATGGATGTTTTGGTTAAGCCCACATGGACGTGCTTGCGGCGTCTCGCTGGATCATCTGCACTTGAAGTCAATCTGACGTCTATGAGGGTTTAATTACTGTTATAAAATGAAACCTGCCAACCCGCTTTTGTCCAGTAACGAGTTAACTCTTGTGTTGCCACTGCTACCAATGAAGCTAAATCGAAGAAACAAAAATTCAGGTGCAGATGAGCCAGCGAGTATCCAAAACAGGGATGTTTTGGTTAAGCCCACATGGATGTGCTTGCGGCGTCTCGCGGGATCATTTGTGCATGGAGTCACCTGCCAACCCGCTTTTTTCCAAATAAGCGTTAACTTTTAAACCTTTAAACATCCAATTTATATCGCTTTGCCTTTGAGTAACTTTCGCATCCACATGCGATTAGGGCTTAACAGGGTTTGTGTTTCAAGGTTAATTGGCATGATTTCACCACACAGATTTGCTGCTAGACATTCGGCTACAAGTGGCGCTGAACTTAATCCCCGTGAACCAAATCCGCCCAGGACAAATAAGCCATCATGAATTGGGGCAGGGGTTGTTTGCCAGTGTTGTTGCCATAAACTGGGTTTATCTTTACTGGCTTGCTGAATTTGATAGCCTTGATTGAGTTTTTCCATATCAATTGCATATCCCATTACCGGAAAATGGTCGCGACTGACCATTCTTACACCGACACGGGCATCATTGCCGCTAACATTAATGTCATTGGGCCAGCTTACATTAGCAAAGCTTTGACTCATTTTTTTACCATTTTCAACTTGTTCGATGGGGCAAAAGTCTAAATGCTGAGGACTTTTAACATAACTGGCGCCGACACAGTGTTGTTGCTGAAAAACCAGGGTTAAGTATCCATTAGCACAAATTACCGTTTTTAGACTGGCTAATTCCCCCTTTGAAGGCACATGGCTAACCTGGCCTCTGAAGCCGCTAAGGGGGATTTCACGGGTTTGTTGAAAATGGGTTAAGTCTGCGCCGTTGGCAATGACTAACTGGGGGTGAAAGGCGATAGGTGAGCCTTGTTGACTATTCTTTTTTTGACTATTTTTTTGTTGATTAGGCTTTTGCTGGCTAGATTTTTGTTCAGTAGCGCATAAGGCCCAACCTTGTTCTGTCTGCTCAATTGATTCAATTTTGCAGTTCATTTTTATGGTAATACTGCCAATGGCCACAGCATGATCTAATGACGCTTGGGCAAGTTCATAGGGGCAAATCCAGCCACCTAAGGGATAAAACAAACCCGTTTGCTTTATTTCTACCCTGGCAATATCGCTCGCCTGATCTGCGGATACCTTACGGGCTATATCATCAGGCCACTCTTGCCCGTTGATTATTTTATTGAGTCTCGCTTTGCTGCGATCATCAAATCCTGTGTGCAGCACGCCACAAAAGTCATGGCTGACTTCATACCCTTGACTGGTAAGCCGTTGCACCCTTTGTCGGCTATACAAAAAAGCTTGTTGATAAAACTGACTTAGTGCGTCATTTTCTGGGGTAAGTAAAGGGTAAATCGCGCCTTGTCGATTACCTGATGCACCTTGACCAATTGCGTCGTCCTGACAATAAAGCACGACACTTTTACCTCTTTCAGCTAACGATAAAGCAAGCGATGTGCTGGCGATACCACCACCAATAATGCCAATGGGTTGCTCAATTAATGCGGGTGTAAGTGGGCCTTGGTAGGCAAACGAGTTTTGTTGTTGGTGCCTTAAGGCATGACGCTCTTGGCAAGCAATAATATCAATAGTGCTAGTCGATGTTGTTTGTCCAGTTGCTTGTCTAGTCAGGTGTTTGGTTATCGAGTCTGTGGGTTGTTCGGTGAGTAACTGAAATCCTGCTTGGGCAACAGTTGTTTGTAGTGAGCTGAAGAGTGGATCCTTGTTGGCTATTGGTCTATCGTAAATACTAATGGCGCTATTATCATGGCTAAGTCTGCCGAGTTGCCAAACATTGGTTGCCTGATAAAAGTGATCCCTTAATAATGGGGTCATCGTATCGGAACACGCATACCAATGATGAACTTTATGGTGAATATTGGCTAGGCTTGATAATTGCAGTTCACTGCGACTAAAGTGGCAGTCTAACGTAATATCATCTTGAATATTAATGCGTTGACACCCTTTAATCGGTGCAACGGCAATATCTGCAATAAAATCGTGTAATATTTGTTTGAAATGTAATATAAAAGCATTAAATTCAGCTTGTTGTTCTTTACTATGATAAGTAAATAAACTCACATGTAAGCGACAATGCTGCCAGGCTGGGCAAGTTTGTTTTAGTTGGGTAAACGCATCGATTAAATCATTAATATGTGTCGGTTCCGCTAGGCCTAAATGCCCAACATGGATCAGCTTTGTTGCTGTATCAGGTTGTTTTATAACACGCTGGAGATAATGCTGATAATGATTTACCATGAATAAATTGGTGCTTTTACTCAAAATAGTTTACTCAAACAGGAATAATTAACATTATTTTACCTGTGTTTATGGAAAGCTGACCACTTAAATGCCGTAAAACAGATATTATTGCCGCAATTAAGTGCCGACATCTACTAAATGGATATCAAATAATGAAAAGAGTCGTGATCACCGGACTAGGTATAGTTTCAAGTATCGGTAACAATAAGCAAGAAGTGTTAGATTCACTTAAAGCGGGTCGTAGTGGCATTACCCATTCAGCGCAGTTTGAAGAAATGAAGCTACGCAGCCACGTTTGGGGCGATATTAAAATGAACCCAGCGGATCACATTGATCGTAAAGCGTTACGTTTTATGGGCGATGCAGCTGCTTATGCTTATATCGCGATGCAAGAAGCGATTACCGATGCTAATCTGACCGAAGAGCAGTATTCACATGACCGTGTAGGGTTAGTTGTGGGTACCGGTGGTGCGTCTTCTTCAAACCAAGTTCAAGCCGCTGACACTTTACGTGAAAAAGGCGTCAAACGTGTAGGACCTTATATAGTGCCACGCATTATGTCTAGTACCGCTAGCGCGTGCTTGGCAACACCGTTTAAAATAAGAGGCGTTAACTATTCAATTAGCTCTGCCTGTGCAACATCTTCACACTGTATTGGCCATGCTGTTGAGCTTATCCAAATGGGTAAGCAAGATATGGTATTTGCTGGTGGTTCTGAAGAAGTAGATTGGACATTGACCATGGGCTTTGATGCTATGGGCGCGTTATCGACTAAATATAATGATAATCCAACCAAAGCATCGCGCACCTATGATGCTGACCGTGATGGTTTTGTTATTTCTGGCGGCGGCGGCATAGTTGTTGTTGAAGAGCTAGAGCATGCTTTGGCACGTGGTGCTAAAATTTATGCTGAAGTTATTGGTTATGGCGCATCCTCTGACGGTTACGACATGGTTGCACCATCAGGCGAGGGCGCTGTTCGTTGTATGAATCTAGCGTTAGCTGATGTTGATACCCCAATTGATTATGTTAATTCCCACGGTACTTCTACTCCAGTAGGTGACGTGCGCGAATTAGAAGCACTTCGTGCGGTATTTAAAGATAAAATGCCACCAGTTGCTTCAACTAAATCACTTACTGGCCATGCTTTAGGTGCAGCAGGTGTACATGAAGCTATTTACAGTATGTTGATGATGGAAAATAACTTTATTGCACCAAGTATTAATATTGATAACCTTGACGAGCAAGCAAAAGACATTCCTATTGTACGCGAATTACGTGAAGCTAACTTAACCACAATCATGAGCAATAGCTTTGGTTTTGGTGGCACAAATGCCACATTGGTTATGCGTAAATATAAGTAAGTTTTTAAATTACCCAATAAAAAACCAGTCGCTAGACTGGTTTTTTTTATTGTTATAATTCAGGTCATAACTAATTTTATTGTTATAATTCAGGTCATAACTAACGCTATATAAATTCTTAATCTATTGCATCATAGGACCAAAACCTAGGCTCCATAAAATAACACTCGAACCCATTAAGGCAACCAGTAATACTAAACCTGCTGTTACTACCGAGCTTGCGTAGATAAAGCCTTTTTCTTCAGGAATGTTCATTATAATGGGAACGCCAGCATAAAGCAGGTATACAGAGTAGGCTAAACCGAATAATCCTACGATCATAATAAACCATAGAACCGGATATAAAGCAGCTAAACCGACCATAAATAAAGGGGTTGCGGTATAGGCGGCAAGTTCAACAGCTTGAGTATAAGTTGGATCAGCATCAAATGTTTTACCCATCCAGTAGGCTAGGTACGCTAAAGCCAGTACGCCTGCAATAAGACCAAAATACATACCTACAGACATTATCATTGCACTTTCACTGGTTAGAAATAAAGCTTCACCAGCGCCAGGATTCCAACCAATGTGTGCAGTTGCAAAATAAGCACATATTGCAGGGATGAGGGCGATAAGCAGTACATGACTTAGGCTGCTTTTTAATGCCTCATGGTTTTTTTCGATTGTTTCCCACTCTTTTTTTGGATGAGTGTAAAGTCCCATTAAGTGATTTAGCATCATTATTATTATCCTTGTTTAGCACATTACAACAAGCTCGCCAAACTACAGACGAACTGACTACAGCTCTTTACAATCGCCTTAATCAGTCCTGCATATACTTAGCACTACAAAACTGAGTAGTAACATTGCTAAGTAATAACCTCATTCCTAATTTGAAGTTTATCCATTTAAGGTGATTGAATGCGCTTGTTAATATTAAGTTAAAACTAACCGCGCTTAAGACTATTTATTGAACATAAATAGCATTTCGTCAAGCGGTATTATGTTTTTGTGTTCATAAAAAAAATATCTGAAGGTAAGATAGTCAGATATTTTGATAGGATACTGGGCTCTATGCAGCAACTACTTGCACCAATTAATGATTTTTTAGGTTGTGAAACCCCGAACAGTTGGATTGAACATGCTAAAAAACCGCAGCAATTAACAGATTTATTAATCGACCACTGCAATTGTGAGTTAAAAGCCGCGCAAACTGCAATGATGATGGTACGTAAATATGCAATTGATAAAAGCAGCGCAAATATATTAAAAGTCTGGGCTAAGCCCTACGAAGACTTTGTGTATAACCAAGCCCGTGATGCCAATGCTTTTCTTAACCGTGATGTGAAAAAGAATGATATTACCAGTGAATTAGTTGCTAACCATAGTTTGAGTATTAGCGCTGATTTATTATCAAAAATGATTAAGTTGATTAAAGAAGAGTTTCATCACTTTGAGCAAGTGCTGCAAATTATGACCGCTAGAGGTATTGATTACCGCAATATGCGCGCAGGTACCTATGCTAAACAGCTCATTAGCCATGTACGCACCCATGAACCGGTGACTATTGTAGATAAATTGATAGTGGGCGCATTTATTGAAGCTCGCTCATGTGAGCGGTTTGCTAAAATTGCTCCTCATTTAGATGATGAACTTAGTAAGTTTTATATTTCATTGTTACGTTCAGAGGCGCGGCACTATCAAGATTATCTATCTCTTGCTCAAGATGTGGCGGATGAGGATATAAGCGATCGTATCGCTTATTTTAGAGTGCAAGAAGCGGCATTAATTATGGCCGAAGATACAGAGTTTCGATTTCACAGTGGCGTGCCAAAATAGCTGAGTGCTAGACATTGCGAAATTTAGTGATGCACCAATCATCGCCCTGTTAAGCGAGTAAATGATGTTGCACAGCTTTTACTATCAGGTCGTGCATCATTGCGCTTAGTATCTATTTGGGTTTTGGATGTTGGCTCTACAGGTTTTTGATTAAGTAAAGTGGGCCATGTATGATTATTTACGGGTTATCAATAAACGGTAATTGCACCAATTCACAACCTGATTGATCAACCATTAATACACTGCCCTGGGTATACCAATCACCAACCACTACGCGTTTTTTGCCTTGCGCTAGTAAGTGAATATTAGGGCGGTGAGTGTGACCATGTATCATAAGATTACAGTCGGTTTCAGTCAGTAAACGTTGCACAGCGCTCGACTCAACATCCATGATTTCATAGTGTTTTTGTTGATTGCCCGATTGGCTTTTTTGCCTGATTTTAGCGGCAATATTTAGACGGGTCTGTTTGGGTAAGTGTGAATAAATCCAACGGACTATGGCTAGGCTGCGAAAGCGTCTAAAACGCTGGTAGCCTATATCTAAAGTGCATAAGCTATCGCCATGTAGAATAACCGTTGAGTGACCATAAAGATTAGTTTTATATACATCGGGTAATAACGTCATGCCTGCCTTGCGACAGAATGCCTTGCCGACCATAAAATCTCGATTACCTTGGGTAAAAAAAACTGGTATATGCTGAGATACTCGATGAATCGCATTGGCAATATCGACAGTATATGCTTCGGCAATATCATCCCCCATCCACACTTCGAACAAGTCACCAATAATATAGAGTGCTTCTACATTATCTAAGCCTTGTTTGAGAAACTGCAAGAATGCCTGGGTGATGTCAGGGCGATCTGCACTTAAATGCAAATCACCCACAAAAGCTGTACGCATTACTTAACAGATACGCTTTGGATAACAATCGCTTCTAATGGTACATCTTGATGCATACCACGGTTACCTGTTGCTACCACTTTCATTTTTTCAATGATGTCTAAACCTTCAACAACTTCACCAAACACACAGTAACCCCAGCCTTGAGAAGTCTCTGACTTAAAATCAAGGAATGTATTGTCATTCACATTGATAAAGAATTGCGCAGTTGCTGAGTGAGGATCAGAAGTACGCGCCATGGCTACCGTACCTTTGCGGTTTGATAAACCATTGTTTGCTTCGTTTTTAATTGAAGCATTAACACGTTTTTGATCCATTTCTTCTGTAAAGCCACCGCCCTGGATCATAAACCCATCAATTACACGGTGAAAAACAGTGCCTTCGTAAAAGCCTTCTTCCACATATTTCATGAAGTTAGCCGCTGTGATAGGGGCTTTTTCAGCATCAAGTTGTAAACTAATGTCGCCAAGGTTTGTGTGTAAAGTAATCATGAAGTCTCACTTAGATAAAATAATTTGCGCCGATTCTAACTTATCTTGATTGCTGCTTAAAGCATTGTGTTCAAAAGCGTGTCCATCATGCTAGAATCGTTAGGAATTATTTTTCGATTAATATGCTTAAAAGAGAACTTCGATGTTAAAGATTTACAACAGTATGAGCCGTGATAAACAAGAATTTAAGCCAATAACCCCAGGTAAAATTGGGATGTATGTTTGTGGCATCACTATCTATGACTTATGCCATATCGGTCATGGCCGTACCTTTGTATCTTTTGACATGATAGTGCGTTATTTACGTTACATCGGCTATGAGGTTAACTTTCAACGTAATATTACCGACGTTGACGATAAAATTATTCAGCGTGCCAATGAAAATAACGAATCTTGCGATACGTTAACCGAGCGTTTGACCGCTGAA
The DNA here is from genome assembly GCF_021513195.1 of Shewanella sp. OMA3-2. Lineage (NCBI taxonomy): Bacteria > Pseudomonadati > Pseudomonadota > Gammaproteobacteria > Alteromonadales > Shewanellaceae > Shewanella > Shewanella sp. OMA3-2. The sequence continues at coordinate 1,844,117 of NZ_CP090974.1, forward strand.
ATGCATAAAGATTTTGATGCGCTGAATATGGTACGTCCAGATTTTGAGCCTAAAGCAACATTGCACATGCCTGAAATTATTGAAATGGTGCAGCGTTTATTAGACCGTGGCCATGCTTATGTCGCCCCTAATGGCGATGTATTATTTAGTGTTGCCTCATATAAAGATTATGGCCGTTTGTCTGGGCAAAACCTAGACCAACTACAAGCTGGTGCTCGCGTAGAAGTGGATCAAGGCAAACAAAACCCAATGGATTTTGTGCTATGGAAAATGTCGAAACCGGGTGAACCAACGTGGGATTCACCTTGGGGATCAGGCCGTCCTGGTTGGCATATTGAATGTTCTGCCATGAACAGCAAACATTTAGGGACGCATTTTGATATTCATGGCGGTGGCTCTGACTTACAATTCCCGCACCATGAAAATGAAATAGCCCAGTCCTGCTGTGCCCATGACACGCCTTATGTGAACTACTGGATGCATTCAGGCATGGTAATGATTGACCGTGAGAAAATGTCTAAGTCATTAGGCAACTTTTTTACTATCCGCGATGTACTTGAGCATTATGATCCAGAAACCGTGCGTTATTTCTTATTGTCTGGCCATTATCGTAGTCAGTTAAATTATTCTGAAGATAATTTAAAACAAGCCCGTGCCGCATTAGAGCGCTTATACACAGCGCTTAAAGATCTAGATTTAACCGTTGAGGCTGCGCCCGCAACTGAATATATCGCTAAATTTAAATCCGCTATGGATGATGATTTTAATACGCCAGAAGCTTATTCAGTACTCTTTGATATGGTACGTGAAATCAATCGTCTTAAGTTGACAGATATGGCAGCAGCTTCTGCATTAGGCGTTAGCCTACAACAGCTAACATCAGTACTTGGCATTGTTAGCCAAACACCCGATGCGTTTTTCAAAGGTGAGGGGACTGATGATGAAGTGGCTGAAATTGAAGCTTTGATTGTTGAACGTAATCGTGCTCGTACTGAAAAAGATTGGCCTGCTGCGGATGTCGCTCGCGATCGCTTAAACGAGCTTGGCGTCGTGTTAGAAGATGGCCCAAGTGGCACAACATGGCGTAAAAAGTAAACCTATAGGTTTATTACAGTTCATTTTACTAAGCCTACATTGTTGTAGGCTTTTTTATATCTGAGTTTCGATGAAACTCATTTAAAACAATAATAATTAGCCGAGTAAAGTGAGTTTAAATCATGGTTACAAAAATGCCTGCAACTTAGCAGGCATTTCTGTGGATAAGCGCTTTGTAAATCACTTAGCTATGGTATTGCTCACAAGCATAGAGGGTGTTTTCAAGTAAACTGGCAATGGTCATAGGGCCAACACCGCCAGGAACAGGGGTAATAAAGGCTGCATTTTGTGCAGCAACCTCATATTGTACATCACCGACTAAACTGCCATTGTCTAAACGGTTAATGCCAACATCAATTACAATAGCGCCTGGTTTAATCCATTCTCCTGGAATAAATCCTGGCTTACCCACAGCAACAACCACAAGATCGGCTTGACGCACTTTTTGTTCGAGATTTTTAGTAAATCTATGGCATGTCGTCGTAGTGCAACCCGCTAGTAATAACTCTAATGTCATCGGTCTACCGACAATGTTAGATGCACCAACAACGGTGGCGTCTAAACCATAGGTATCAATACCGGTTGATTTTATCAGCGTCATAATGCCCATTGGAGTACAAGAGCGTAATACCGGATTACGTTGTGCTAAACGGCCTACATTGTAAGGGTGAAAACCATCAACATCTTTATCTGGGCGAATGTGCTCAATGACTTTAGAGTCGTCAATATGCGCTGGTAAAGGTAATTGTACTAAAATACCATCAATAGCAGGATCTGTATTACATTTGTCGATTAATGCCAGTAAGTCTGCTTCTGAGGTTGATACATCAAGATCAAAGGATTGTGACTCAAAACCTACTTCTTCGCAGGCTTTACGCTTGCTGCCGACATAAACTTGTGATGCTGCATCACTGCCGACTAGAATTACTGCCAGCCCTGGTACACGAAGTCCAGCATCTTTACGAGCGGTGACCTTTTGTTTAAGAGTGGTGCGTATAGATTGTGCAATGGCTTTACCGTCAATAAGTTGAGCAGTCATGGCTGTAGAGTTTCCTTTGAGAGACACAGGTATAGATTGGTATTGATCGGACGCTATTCTAACAGGCGTATGAAAGAGTGTCATTTGCTAGACTAGGAAAATACAGTGAATAAACTATTCGCACTATGATGCTAATCATTTTTTGCTGTTTAAAGCATCATATAGATTATTCTGTTAAAAAAATCGTTGACGCTAGCAAAGTGACTCGTTAATATGCGCTCCGTTCTTGAGACTATATAGCACCTTATATGTTCTTAGGTGCAATTTTCGGTGATTAGCGCAGCCTGGTAGCGCATCTCGTTTGGGACGAGAGGGTCAGAGGTTCGAATCCTCTATCACCGACCAAATTTAAATTATTTGTTTATGTTTATACTAAACAGATGATGTGACAAGTGATAGACTTGTCAAGCCTGACAGGAAACAGTGAAAGCTGTACCATGCGCCCGTAGCTCAGTTGGATAGAGCACCCGCCTTCTAAGCGGGTGGTCGCAGGTTCGAATCCTGCCGGGTGTACCATTTCAGTGGTGATTGTAGCTCAGTTGGTAGAGTCCCGGATTGTGATTCCGGTTGTCGTGGGTTCGAACCCCATCAGTCACCCCATTATTCTCAGGTTAATCTTAGTAAGATAAGTGTTAACCTGCTGAAGTAATCGAACATAATTCGTTCGATTGTATTAAAAGCGACCTTAGGTCGCTTTTTTTATGCCTTAAAAGCCACTATTGACACTCGACTAAGCAAAAAACGCTAGCTATAATGTCGCGTCTTGATAAATATCTACTATGAACCACTAGTGCCAGCGTTTTCAGCATTTATAAATAGCTGTGCTGGGTCTACTAGTCAAATCCACGGTCAAGAAACGAATACTTAGTAGTTGAAATTTCGACTGCTACAAAGGACGTTAGACATATTTCGAGGTAAAACAATGCAAGTTTCTGTTGAAACAACTCAAGGCCTAGAGCGTCGCCTAACCATTTCTGTTCCTGCTGGACAAATTGAGAAAGTGGTAAAAGACAATTTATTACGTGAAGCAAAACGTGCACGTATTCCAGGTTTTCGCCCTGGTAAAGTACCTGCTTCTGTAATTGAAAAGCGTTATGGTGCCGCTATCCGTCAAGATGTGACTGGCGAAATCATGCAGCGTAACTTTATTGAAGCAATAGTAGCTGAAAAACTAAACCCAGCAGGTGCGCCAGTATTTGCTCCTGGTAAAGTTGAAGGTGAAAATTTTGAGTTTGTTGCTACTTTTGAAATCTACCCAGAAGTGACACTAGCTGGTTTAGATAGTATTCAAGTAGAGCAACCAAAAGCTGAAGTTAACGATACTGATGTTGATGCTATGATTGAAACATTACGCAAACAGCATGCAACTTATGCCGCTGTCGAGCGTAATGCTGCTGATGGCGATAAAGTTAAAATGAACTTTGTTGGTAGCGTAGATGGTGAAGAGTTTGAAGGCGGCAAAGCTGATGACTTCGAACTACAACTTGGTAGTAACCGTATGATCCCTGGTTTTGAAACCGGTATTATTGGTCACAAAACAGGTGAAGAATTCGAAATCGAAGTCTCTTTCCCTGAAGATTACCATGCAGAAAACTTAAAAGGTAAAGCGGCCAAGTTCGTTATCACCTTAACTGAAGTTCAAGCGGCTAACTTACCAGAAGTTAATGACGAGTTTGCTTCATTATTTGGTATTGCTGACGGCGGCTTAGATGCCCTTAAAGCTGAAATCCGTAAAAATATGACCCGTGAACTTGAACAAGCGTTAAAAGCGAATGTTAAAGAGCAAGTTATCACTGGTTTATTAGCTGCTAACGATATTACTATTCCATCGGCACTTGTTGATGGCGAAGTCAATGTGTTACGTCAGCAAGCCATGCAACGTTTTGGCGGCGACGCTAAAAACATGCCTGAGTTGCCAGCGGATCTGTTCACTGAACAAGCTGAACGTCGTGTGAAGATTGGTCTGTTATTAGGCGAAGTTATTAAAACTAACGAACTTAAAGCAGAAGATACACGTGTTAATGCACTAATCGAATCTATGGCTTCAGCTTATGAAGATCCATCAGAAGTTGTTGCTTACTACAATGGCAACAAAGAATTAATGCAAAACATGCGTAACGTTGCTTTAGAAGAACAAGCAGTGGAAGCATTACTAAAATCAGCAAAAGTAACCGTTAAAGACGTCGCTTTTGAAGAATTTATGAACAAGGCTACCGGTCGCGCGTAACCTTCGCTTGACTTAACAAGCCGTTCGCCATTTATAATGGTTCGTATGAGGTTCTCATACGAGCCATTTTTTATTTTAGGGAAATGAATAATGTTTAAAGCGCCAGAATCTGTACTTAATGCTCTTGTGCCTATGGTTGTTGAACAAACGGCTAAAGGTGAACGTTCATACGATATCTTCTCTCGTTTATTAAAAGAGCGTGTGATCTTTTTAGTCGGGCAAGTTGAAGAGCACATGGCTAATTTGATTGTGGCTCAATTATTGTTCTTAGAGTCAGAAAGCCCAGACAAAGATATATTTTTATATATTAACTCACCAGGTGGTTCTGTGACCGCGGGTATGGCGATTTATGACACTATGCAGTTCATTAAACCCAATGTGAGTACAGTATGTATGGGGCAGGCGTGTAGCATGGGTGCATTCTTACTTGCTGCCGGCGCAAAAGGTAAACGTCATTGCTTACCTAACGCACGAGTGATGATCCACCAACCATTAGGTGGATTCCAAGGTCAAGCGTCTGATATCGCTATCCATGCTCAAGAGATGTTAGGCATTAAGAATAAATTAAATGAAATTCTTGCTGAGCATACAGGTCAACCAATCGACGTTATTGAGCGTGATACTGACCGTGACAACTTTATGAGTGCGACTAAAGCCGCTGAATATGGCTTAATAGACTCAGTAATTACCACTCGTAGCTAATACAAGCTGATTTTTTGCTGTGACTGGGTTATTCTTACTTTAATTGTGAGAATAACTCAGATATACAGCTTGAAAGTATATCGACAAGCAGAGCTCAGGCGTTAAGTCTAGGCTGCAACCAGAGGTAGAATAATGGGCGATAACAAAAATAACGGTGACAGCACAAAGCTGCTGTACTGCTCTTTTTGCGGAAAAAGCCAACATGAAGTCAGAAAACTGATTGCTGGCCCATCGGTATATGTATGCGATGAGTGTGTGGAATTATGTAATGACATTATCCGTGAAGAAATCAAAGAGATTTCACCTAAACGTGATGATGACAAATTACCTACACCCCATGAGCTACGTAATCATTTGGATGATTATGTTATTGGCCAAGATCAAGCTAAAAAAGTATTAGCAGTGGCTGTATATAATCATTATAAACGCCTTAAAAACGCGTCGCCAAAAGATGGTATCGAGTTAGGTAAAAGTAATATTTTACTTATAGGACCAACCGGTAGTGGTAAAACATTACTTGCTGAAACCTTAGCGCGCTCACTGAATGTGCCATTTACTATGGCCGATGCAACAACATTAACCGAAGCGGGTTATGTTGGTGAAGACGTTGAAAACATCATTCAAAAGTTATTGCAAAAATGCGATTACGATGTTGAGAAAGCACAACGTGGCATAGTCTATATTGATGAGATTGATAAAATCAGCCGTAAGTCTGACAATCCATCAATTACTCGTGATGTGTCAGGTGAAGGTGTTCAACAAGCTTTACTTAAATTGATTGAAGGGACTGTTGCTGCTGTTCCTCCTCAAGGTGGACGTAAGCACCCTCAGCAGGAGTTTTTACAGGTTGATACCTCTAAAATACTGTTTATATGTGGTGGCGCATTTGCAGGCTTAGAAAAAGTCATTGAGCAACGTATAAACACAGGTACCGGTATCGGTTTTGGTGCTGAAGTGAAAGGCGAAGCTGATAAAGCGACTATTTCTGAAATTTTAGGTCAAGTTGAGCCTGGGCGACTTAGTTAAATTTGGTTTGATTCCTGAATTTATCGGTCGTTTACCCGTTGTAGCTACTTTGACTGAACTTGATGAAGATGCGTTAATTCAAATTCTATCCAAACCTAAGAATGCGTTAACTAAGCAATATGCCGCATTGTTTGAAATGGAAAATGTAGAACTTGAGTTCCGCGACGATGCCTTAAAAGCCATTGCTAATAAAGCCATGAGCCGTAAAACAGGTGCACGTGGTTTGCGTTCAATTGTCGAAAGTATCTTACTTGACACTATGTACGATATTCCTTCTCAAGAAGGCGTTGTTAAAGCTGTGGTTGATGAGTCCGTGGTTAAAGGTGAATCTGCACCTATTTTGATTTATGAAAATAATGAATCAAAAGCAGCCTCTGGCGAGCAATAAATATACAGCTAGGTAATAAGTTGAAAAATAAGGAGTCCATTGGGCTCCTTTTTTCGTATTGACCATTGAAACTGAGTGCATCACCCCAATATACTCAGTAATAAGTCTTTTCATGAAACGGAATCGAGCCATGACCCAAGAGCGTGAAGCGCATATCGAACTCCCCGTATTACCACTACGTGATGTTGTGGTATATCCCCATATGGTTATTCCGCTATTCGTCGGACGGGAAAAATCTATCCGTTGCTTAGAGTCGGCAATGGAACAAGACAAGCAAATTCTATTAGTGGCGCAACGAGATGCAGATCTCGATGAACCAACAAAAGATGACATTTTTGATATTGGTACCGTGGCATCAATATTACAGTTACTAAAACTGCCTGATGGAACCGTAAAGGTATTAGTTGAAGGTGGTCAACGGGCTAAAATTACTCGTTATACCCAAGAAGATACTTTTTTTGCCGCAACAGCTGAATATTTAGAATCTGAATCGTTAGCGGAAAAAGAAGAGGAAGTGCTGGTTCGCAGCGCGATAGGGCAATTTGAAGGCTATATTAAGCTGAATAAAAAGATCCCACCTGAAGTATTAACATCGCTAACCGGTATAGATGAGGCAGCACGTTTAGCCGACACTATGGCGGCGCACATGCCACTCAAGCTTGAAGACAAACAGTCTGTGCTTGAGATGATCAATGTTGGCGAACGTCTAGAATACTTAATGGCGATGATGGAAGCTGAAATTGACTTATTACAAGTTGAAAAGCGTATCCGTACCCGTGTTAAAAAACAGATGGAAAAAAGTCAGCGTGAATATTATTTGAATGAGCAAATGAAAGCCATTCAAAAAGAGCTAGGCGATATTGACGAAAGCCATGATGAGTTTGAGCTTTTAGGCAAGAAGATTGAAGAATCTGGCATGCCAAAAGACGCCAAAGATAAAGCCAGTGCTGAATTAAACAAATTAAAAATGATGTCTCCAATGTCAGCTGAAGCGACAGTTGTCCGCAGCTATGTTGATTGGATGACCTCAGTACCATGGAAAAAACGTTCGAAAATAAAACGTGATTTAGCCAAAGCACAAGATGTATTAGATACTGATCATCACGGTCTTGAAAAAGTCAAAGAACGTATTTTAGAGTACTTAGCGGTTCAAAGCAGAGTCAAACAGCTAAAAGGTCCTATTTTATGTTTAGTTGGGCCACCGGGTGTAGGTAAAACCTCATTAGGCCAATCGATTGCTAAAGCGACTGGGCGTGAATACGTACGTGTTGCATTAGGTGGCGTGCGTGATGAAGCGGAAATTCGTGGTCATCGTCGTACCTATATTGGTTCTATGCCAGGTAAAATTATTCAAAAAATGGCTAAAGTGGGTGTTAAAAATCCATTATTCCTGTTGGATGAAATTGATAAGATGAGCTCTGATATGCGTGGCGATCCATCGTCTGCATTACTTGAAGTCCTAGACCCTGAACAGAATGCGACCTTTAACGATCATTATTTAGAAGTCGACTACGACTTATCTGATGTGATGTTTGTGGCGACCTCAAACTCAATGGATATTCCAGGCCCTCTATTAGACCGTATGGAAGTGATCCGTTTATCGGGTTATACCGAGGATGAGAAACTCAATATTGCCAAGCAACATTTGTTGACTAAACAGATTGAGCGTAATGGTCTTAAAGCAAAAGAAATTAACATTGAAGACAGCGCAATTTTAGGCATTATTCGTTATTACACCCGTGAAGCTGGTGTGCGTTCGTTAGAGCGTGAATTATCTAAAATATGCCGTAAAGTTGTGAAGCAAATTTTATTAGATAAAAACGTTAAAACCGTTAAAGTGAATCAAGACAACTTGAAATCATTTTTAGGTGTGCAGCGTTTTGACTACGGCAAAGCAGAGTCTGCTAACCAGATTGGTCAAGTGACAGGCCTTGCTTGGACTCAAGTTGGCGGTGACTTGTTAACGATTGAGGCTACATCCGTAGCTGGCAAAGGTAAGCTTACCTATACCGGCTCACTGGGTGATGTTATGCAAGAGTCTATAAAAGCGGCAATGACGGTTGTACGTGCTCGTGCAGAGCAGTTAGGTATTAATGCTGACTTTTATGAAAAGCGTGATATCCATGTGCATGTACCTGAAGGCGCTACACCAAAAGATGGCCCATCAGCTGGTGCTGCTATGTGTACTGCCTTAGTGTCTAGCCTAACCGGTAACCCTGTGCGCAGTGATGTGGCAATGACGGGTGAGATAACGCTTCGTGGTGAAGTATTACCTATTGGTGGCTTGAAAGAGAAATTGCTTGCAGCACATCGAGGTGGCATTAAACACGTGTTGATCCCTAAAGAGAATGAACGCGATTTAGAAGAGATTCCACAAAATGTGATTGCTGATTTGCAAATACATCCAGTACGTTGGGTAGATGAAGTCCTTAAATTAGCGCTTGAGCGTCCGGTTGAAGGCTTCGAAGTGGTTAAAAAGTAGCTCTTTAGTGATAAAATTGCTCTAGAGCATGAAAAAAGTGAAAAAAGGGGCTTAACAAAACGCTGAGCTGTGGTAGCCTAGGTTTGTGGAGAGTCAGGCACACCAAGCCCTTGGCGCATCTGACTTTGAGCTGTATCCAATTTTTATTTTTTGGTTTTCTATGAAATTTGACATAGTGTTGAGTTTTTAACAAAAAGCCTCCGCAGACCGCTCTAAACATGGATTTGGTTGCGGCGCGACAATAACATTCAAGGGGATGACATGAACAAATCTGAACTAATCGAGAAAATTGCTTCTGGTGCTGATATTTCTAAAGCTGCTGCTGGTCGTGCGTTAGACTCATTTATTGCTGCAGTAACTGAAGGTTTACAAGACGGTCAGAAAATTTCTCTAGTTGGTTTTGGTACTTTTGAAGTACGTCAACGTGCTGAACGTACTGGCCGTAACCCACAAACGGGTAAAGAAATTAAAATTGCTGCTGCGAACATTCCTGCGTTCAAAGCTGGCAAATCACTAAAAGATGCGGTTAACTAAAAATAGTTAATTACGTCGCCTTTTGTTAGGCATTCGTGAGTTAAGCACTGCTTTTGCGGTGCTTTTTACGAAATGGAATGTCAGTTGTTAAGTTCACTGATATTCGGAGTATTGGGTTGTACCCTTGGTAGCGTCTGATAACTCCATGTAAACAAGGCGCATCACAAGAGATGCGCCTTTTTATTTTAATCGCAACAAGCGAGAATTCAGATGTTAGAAAAAATCCGCGAAGGATCACAGGGAATTGTTGCTAAAACGATTCTAGTGCTTGTGATATTTTCATTTGCTTTTGCTGGTGTTAGTAGCTATTTAGGCTCTAGTACTGGTGTACCTGCTGCTATTGTTAATGGAGTTGAAATTCCTGAAACTGAATTAGAACAAGCTTTCCAAAATGAGCGTGCTAGTTTAAAACAACAATATGGTGAAATGTTTGACGCTTTATCGGCTGATGACAGCTATATGCAAGGTATCAGAAAAGGTGTATTAGATCGTTTAGTCGCCAACACTCTAGTTAACCAAGCTGCAGTTGACCTTGGTTTACGAGTTTCTGATGAACAAATAAAACAAGCTATTTTTACTGAGCCTGCATTTCAAACTGACGGTCAGTTTGATAATGATCGCTATCAAGCAGTATTGCGTCAATTGAACTATCAGCCAATCACATTCCGCAATTCGATGCGTGTTGATATGACGCGCAGTCAGTTATTGAAAGCATTGATAGGTAGCGAGTTCGTACTTGATGGTGAAGCAAAGCAACTTGCTGAAGTACAAAGCCAAACCCGTGATATTCGTTATATCGCTGTTGATTCAACTCCTTTTTTAGCATCAGCTGATGTCACTGCTGAAGAAGCTAAAACGTTTTATGATGCTAACTTAATGCAGTTTATGAGCCCAGAGCTTGTCAGCCTTGAGTATGTTGAATTAAATGTCAAAGACATGATCAATGATATTATTGTCGATGATGCTGAAGCCACCGAATATTATCAAGATAATCAATCACAATATCAAACACCTGAAAAACGTCTAGCGAGCCATATTTATGCTGCCAGTGGTGATGATGCTGCCGATAAAGCAAAATTAGATGCTATCGCTGCACGTATTGCTGCAGGTGAAGACTTTGCCGAATTAGCCAAAACTGAATCAGATGATAAGTTCAGTGCTGAGCAAGGTGGCCAAATCGATTGGTTTGAGCAGGGCGTTATGGATACTGCATTTGATGAAGTATTATTCAGTCTTGAAAAAGGTCAAGTATCAGAGGTTGTTAAAGGTGAGTTTGGCTTCCACATTATTAAACTAGTGGATGTTCAACCAGGTGCAATAGCTGCGTTTGATGATGTTAAAGCTAAAATTGTTGCTCAAATTAAAGAAACCAAAGCATTAAGTATATTTTATGGCTTACAAACTAAGCTTGCAGATACTAGCTATGAAATCCCTGACACATTAATTGATACCGCAAATGCAGTGAATAAAGAAGTCCAGACAACCGCTTTGTTCACACGTGATAACCCTCCGGCTAATTTAAACAAGCCTGATTTAGTTAAAGCGGCATTCTCAGAGCAAGTATTGAGCAGTGGTCTGAATAGTGAAGTGATTGAGCTTGACCCTAATCATGTCGTTGTTATACGTGTTAAACAGCATCAAGATGCCGGTACAATGAGTTTTGACAAAGTTGAAGCCCAAATTGTACAACGCCTTAAGAATGACAAAGCCAATGAAGCTGCACGTGAAAAAGCGGCGACTTATATGACCCAGCTTAAAGCGGGTGACTTTGCTATTAGTGGTGCTAAATTAGTTACAGTGGCTAAATTAGATCGTTTTAATCAAGACATTGATGCAGCGATTGCTAATAAAGCATTCAAAATGCCAGTACCAGAGGCCGATACAGTGTCAATTGATACTGTTGCGTTAGGTGCAGGTTATGCGGTTGTTGTACTTGATAAAGTTAACGCTGCTGAAAATATTGAAGCGAGCTTATTAGAATCAATGAAAGAGAGTTTATCGCGTCAATATGGCCAAGCGGATTACCGTGCGGTGATAGATACGTTAAAGTCAAAAGCGCAGATTGAGTACCCAGTAGCTGAATAGTGTTTAGCAATACGAAAAAAGCCAAGGTTAATAAAACCTTGGCTTTTTTGTTTGTCCTGCCATATTGACAGCAACTTTGCTCATGGTTTCCACCGCTTTGGCTAATTTCTGCATGCCAACATCAGTTTATATAATGACTTTAATCAGTTATCTTGAGAGGATAACTTTGATTAAATATGATTGAAAGGGCTTTACAGTGGATCTTGAGCAGCAATTTGAAGGTGTTTTACAATTTATTGATAATAACTTAAGTGAAAACCTGCACTTTGAACGATTGGCTGTGGAAGCGGGTGTGCCCTTCAACCACTTTGAGTTTATTTTTTATAGTTTGTATCACACCCAAGTTGCTGACTACATTGCGTTGTTGAGAAATATTGAAGCGGCCCAAACTTTAGGGTTTGATAAGAGTGTCAGTATACTTGATGTTGCCAAAGCAGCAGGGTATTCGTCTGCTGTTGAGTTTACTCAAGCTTTTACATCAAGTATCGGTCAAACCCCAGAAGCGTTTAGACAAGCACCCGATTGGGGTAATTTTTTTATAAAACAACAGCCACTAAAAACATTATCACAAGGTCATAACACCTTAACAGATGTTGATGTCAATATTGAAGCTATACGGCTTGATAGACTTGATTTAGTGTTGATAAAACATCGTGGTCCTAAAGAGTATTTATCGCAAACTATGCAGGCTTTAAGCGCTTTTAAGAAAGCACATCAATTACCGCTTTCAGATTGTCGAAGATTCAATTTTATTTATAATTTGCCACAAAATATGAATACGGATCACGCGATTGATATTGGCGTGAGCATCACCCCAACTAAGGCAAGTGAGCTACAGGTTGTAATGGCTGATTCAAAATATTTTAACGTTACCGCCTTGCAGAGTGGAATATACGCAACTTTCTCGCATAAAGGCTCTGAAATAGCGCTTCAAGATAAAATTAACTATCTTTACCACACTTGGCTAACTAAAAATGATTTTACGCTTACAGAGCATCCTTTGGTCTTTGAGCATGTGGAACGCATCGAGGACGCTAACGATGTCCATGTGAAAGTTTACTTGGCTGTGACCCCGCATCTTGAATGTATGTAAAAGGGCTTCAATATGAGTATATTGATAACTTTTAGCATGCTAAACCGCTAAAATAAAAAACCAGCCAAGTTGGCTGGTTTTTTAATCGCTGAGTTTACTATTTAACCTCAACTCGGGTTAAGAGATGGGCTCAATAAGCTGAATTCCACAGATTTAGCTTATTTTGTAGCAAACTTGCCATTTGCT